>CACPGB010000009.1 GCA_902633515.1 uncultured Pelagibacteraceae bacterium
AGGCAAGATCTGTAAAGTTAGAAGATTTAAAACATCCTGAGAAAGATGAAGATCGTGCGGCAAATCCAGAATGGCTTGTAATGCTTGGAGTTTGTACTCACTTAGGCTGTGTCCCTTTGGATCAAAAGGGAGAGTACAATGGATGGTTTTGCCCTTGTCATGGTTCTCATTACGATATCTCAGGAAGAATTAGAAAGGGACCAGCCCCAACAAATATGGAAATCCCTAAATATGAATTTGTTAATGCTAACACAATTAAAATTGGTTAATTATTATGAGTGATCACGATTACACACCGAAATCAAAATTTGGAAAATGGTTTAACGATCGTTTGCCATTATTAACACTTGCCAATCACCTAACTGATTATCCGACACCTAAAAATTTAAATTATTGGTGGACGTTTGGTGGAATATTAACTTTTTGTTTGATTACTCAAATTGTAACGGGTTTAGTTCTTGCAATGCATTACATTGCTCATGCTGATATGGCTTTTGATAGTGTCGAACATATTATGAGGGATGTTAATTATGGTTGGTTAATTAGATACATTCATGCAAATGGGGCGTCAATGTTTTTTTTAGCTGTTTACATTCATATTTTTAGATCTTTATTTTACGGTTCTTATAAAGCTCCAAGAGAAATAATTTGGATAATTGGTATCATCATTTATTTATTAATGATGGCAGCGGCATTTTTAGGTTATGTGCTTCCTTGGGGACAAATGAGTTTCTGGGGTGCAACTGTTATAACAAACTTATTTAGCGCAATCCCTTTAGTGGGTGAGGGCATAGTTACTTGGTTATGGGGAGGTTATTCAGTTGATAATCCTACTTTAACTAGATTTTTTACGCTTCATTACTTGATTCCCTTTTTGATTTTAGGTTTAGTTGTTCTTCACATATGGGCACTTCATGTTCCTGGAAATAATAATCCAGTCGGTATTGATATTAAAAAACCATCAAAAGATACTGTTCCATTCCATCCATATATTGTAATAAAAGATGGTTTTGCACTGCTAATGTTTATGATTGTTTTTGCATTCTTTGTTTTTTACACACCGAATATTTTAGGTCATGCAGATAATTATATAGAAGCTAATCCGCTAGTTACTCCAGCACACATTGTTCCTGAATGGTATTTGTTACCTTTCTATGCAATTTTAAGATCGGTCCCAGATAAACTTTTAGGTGTTATCGCGATGCTATCAGCTATTTTAATTTTAGCTGCTCTTCCATGGCTTGATACTTCAAAAATTAGATCAGCAGTGTTTAGACCTTTGTATAGACAATTTTATTGGATCCTTGTGGCTGATGTTTTGATCTTAGGGTATGTAGGTGCGATGCCAGCTGAAGGATTATATCTATTAGTTGCTAGAGTAGCCACAGCATATTATTTTTTACATTTTTTGGTGATATTACCAGTTTTAGGCTGGAGAGAAAAAACCCTTCCGATTCCATTAAGCATTACCGAACCCATATTAGGAGGTTCACCTAACTTAGCGACAGCAAAGAATAAGGAAAGTTTGAACAATTAAGTGAAAAATTTTTTAAAAATATTTTCATTAATTGTTTTATTTTCTTTACTTTCATTTATTACCCAAGCCGCAGAAAAAGTTGAATATTTAAAAACTGATTGGAGTTTTAAGGGTCTCTTTGGTAAGTTTGATAGGGCTGCACTTCAAAGAGGGTATCAAGTCTACACTGAGGTCTGTTCCTCGTGTCATTCTATGAAATATTTAAGTTATAGAAATTTGTCTGAAAAAGGAGGGCCAGAATTTACTATAGATCAAGCAAAAGTGATTGCAGCATCTTTTGAGGTAAAAGATGGACCTAACTCCGATGGTGAGATGTTTACTCGTCCTGGAAGATTATCAGATAAATTTGTCATGCCATATGATAATGTTCAAGCTGCACAAGCAGCAAATGGAGGTGCATATCCTCCAGACATGTCAGTTTTAGTCAAAGCAAGAGGTGGTGGAGTAGATTATATTTATTCTTTGCTTCAAGGTTACGAGGATCCACCCCCAGGAGTTACTTTAGATGATGGTGTTTATTATAATAAATATATGTATGGAAATAAAATTAAAATGGCTAATCAATTATCAGATGGATTAGTAGAATATTCAGATGGGACAACAGCTACTATTGAGCAAATGTCTAAAGATGTAACAACATTCTTAATGTGGTCAGCTGAACCCCACTTAGAGTCAAGACATCAAATGGGCTTTAAAGCTATATTATATTTAATAATTTTAACTATCTTGGTTTATTTTAGTATGAAAAAAATATGGTCACGTATTGAAACGAAAGTTTAAAACGTCTCCATCTTTTACAACATAATCTTTTCCTTCTAATCTCATTTTACCACTATTTTTAGAGTTTACCCAGCCATCATTTGAAATGAAATCATCGTAGGAAATTGTTTCAGCTCTAATAAAGCCTTTTTCAAAATCAGTATGAATTTCTCCTGCAGCTTTAGGAGCAGTGCAATTTTTTTCTATTGTCCATGCCCTAGTTTCCTCTGGTCCAGAAGTAAAATATGTATCAAGATCAAGAATTTCATAACCTTTCTTGATTAACTTATTCAATCCAGTCTCATTTAAACCGATCATTTTCATATAACTTTTTTTCTCATTATTATCCAATTCGTTTATTTGATTTTCTATATCAGCTGATATAATTAAAGTATTTACCATTCCGTACTTTTCAATAAATGATTGTGTATAATTATTTCCATTTTTAACACTTTGCTCATCAACGTTACAAACAAATATTTTTGGTTTAAGAGATAATAATCCAGATTGATTCAGTTGTTTTTTATTGAATTGAGTTTTTAAATCATTAAAGCTTTTATTATTATTTATACAATCCATTGCTGTTTCAATAATTTTAATTTGATCTTCATCGACATTTTTTTTGTTGTTTTTTTCTAACCTTTTTTGAATAGACTCGAGATCTGCAAGCATCATCTCTGTTTCTATAATTTCAATATCTCTTATTGGATCAACTGAGGAATTAACATTCTGAACATCATTAGAATCAAAGCACCTGATCAAATGAATAATCGCATCGACTTCTCTAATATGAGATAGGAATTTATTACCTAAACCCTCACCTTTAGATGCACCTTTTACAAGTCCAGCAATATCAACAAAAGAGATTGTGGTATTAATAACTTTTTTTGATTTTGAAATTTTTGCTAAATTGTTTAATCTTTCATCAGGAACTATTACAATTCCAATATTAGGATCAATTGTACAAAAAGGAAAATTTGCTGCCTGGGCTTTATTTGAATTAGTAAGCGCATTAAATAGAGTTGATTTCCCAACATTAGGTAATCCAACGATCCCACATTTAAAACTCATTACTTGTTGTTAACTGTACTTGAAAATAAATCTAATTTTTTTTCTACAAGTATTGGGAGTGATTCAGTTATATTTTTGGAAATTTTTTCTACTCCTATAATTTCATCCTCATCAAAGTTTTGTAAAACATAATCTGACACTTCAATGGGACCCTTAGGTTTTCCTATACCTATTCTCACTCTTGAGTAATCTTTTCCAATAAATTTATCTATAGATGATACTCCATTATGGCCAGCACTTGATCCACCAAATTTTGCTTTTATTTTACCAAACTCAACATCAAGATCATCATGAAAAACAATTACATTCTCAGAGTCAATTTTAAAATACTCAATTAGTTCTCTTATACAGATTCCAGAGTTATTCATAAAAGTTAATGGCTTGATGGCATAAATTTTTTCACTATTAATGTTACCAGTAGTTAATAAACCTTTAAATTTTGGTTTTTGTTTTGCAAGTCCAAATTTTTTATTAATGGAGTCTATAATTTTAAATCCGACATTATGCCTATTATTTTCACTATCTGCTGTTGGGTTACCTAAACCTACAAATAAAAGCATGAACTGTTAAAATTATTTTTTCAAATTAAGTGGATTATTTTTTTTCTTCTGGAATTTTTTTATCTGCAGGTTTTTTATCTTCACTCTCTTTTTTATTAACCTCAGATGCTGGCTTATCACCCTGAACCGCCACTGCCTCTGCTCCTTCAGTAGCTTCTTCACCTCCTGTAGCTTCTTCTTCTGCAGGTTTTTCAGGTTCTTTCATTACTGTTGGTGCTGCCAACGTTGCTATCACAAAATCTCTTCCTTGAATGGTTGGGGTTACCTCTGCGTCTAACTTTACCGAGGAAATTTTAAAACTTTCTCCAATATCGATGCCATCTAAATCTAGAGTAATGCTCTCAGGTATTTTTTCACTTGGACATTTTAATTCAACCTTTCTTCTTACAATATTTAAAACTCCACCTCTTTTTAATCCTGGGGACTTTTCATTGTTGATAAACTTGACTGGAACCTCAATCTTAATTTTTACTCCAGGAATAACTCTTAAAAAATCTACATGAGTGGGTTCATCACTTATAATATGATATTTTACTTCTCTAGGGAGTACATTTTGAGATTTCCCATCTATGTTTAAAGTAATTATATTTGATAAAAAATTTTCTCTTTCGATAAAGGTTTTAAGTAATTTTTTTGATATAGAAACTTTTTGATTTTGGTCTTCACCACCATAAATTATTGCAGGTACTTTCCCATCACTCCTAATAGCATTAAGTTGACCTTTTGTTTTGTTATCTCTGATTTTTGCTTCTAAAGAATTCATAAAACACAGGTTTTTAACCCATGTTCAAAAATAATCAAGGTAATTATTTAAACAAGTCCGAAACAGATGTTGAATTAGAAATTCTTTTCATAGCTTCTCCCATGAGGGTAGAAATTGTTAAAACTTCTATATTTTTAACATTTTTTGTTTTTTCATTGTTATCTATAGTGTCTGTAATGACTAAATTTTTAATCACTGAACTTTTAATTTTTTTGACAGCATCTCCGCTTAACACGCCATGAGTAATGTAAACATAAACTTCTTTAGCACCTCTTTGTTTCAATGCTCTTGCGGCATTAACAATTGTCCCACCAGAGTCAATTATGTCATCAACTAATATGCATGTTTTACCCTTTACATCTCCAATGACATTCATTACCTCTGATTGACCAGGTTTGGGTCTTCTCTTATCAACAATAGCTAAACCAATGTTTAAAATTTTACCTAATGCTCTAGCTCTCTCTGTACCGCCAACATCTGGAGCAACACAGATTAAATTTTTACTTTTGATCTTTTTTTTAATGTGTCGAGCAAAAATTGGAGTAGAAAAAAGGTTATCTACTGGAATATCAAAAAAACCTTGAATTTGACCAGCATGAAGATCAACAGTTACAACTCTATCTGCTCCCGCTTTAGTTATCAAATTTGAGACAAGTTTTGCAGATATGGATGTCCTCGGCACAACTTTTCTATCTTGTCTTGCATAACCAAAATAAGGAATTACAGCGGTTATATTTTTTGCTGATGATCGTTTTAAAGCATCAATACACAATAATAACTCCATTAAATTATCATTAGCTGGTGAAGAAATTGATTGAATTATAAAAATGCTATTCCCTCTTATATTTTCATTTATTTCAATGTAAATTTCACCATCTGCAAACTTTCTTATACTAGAATTAACAAGCTTAGATTTTAAAAATTTAGCGATATTTTTACTAAGGATTTTATTACTATTTCCAGTTAATAACTTCATGAAAAAGTTTAATTAATCATAATTATTGAAATATTTCTACCATAATCATTAAGATTTGATTTTAATGATCTTCTGGCACTAAAAAAATTATTTTTTTTATCGTAGGTATCAATTTTAATCATATCAATTCTATTGATTTTTTGGGATTTGAGTTGAGTTTTGACATAGTTCGGTAAGTCGAAATAAATTAATTTATTTTTATTTTTAAAGAAAATTTTGTTTTTTTTGTGTTTTTTTATAAATTTTTTTTTAAAGTCAACTTTCACATCGTAGTTTTTTTGCGTAATTGATGGACCGATTGCACCAATAATATTTTTTGGATTAGACCCCTTTTTAAGCATAAAATTGATAACATTTTTGATTATTCCTTTATATGCACCTTTCCAACCAGCATGTATAACTGCTATAATTTTTTTTTCATTATCATATAAAAGCACTGGTACGCAGTCAGCTGTTAGTACAGCTATCGGTAGTTTTTTTTGACAAGTTATAATTGCGTCAGCTTTAATTTTTTTCTTTAAGTTGGAATTTTTATCAAGAAAAACTAACTTATTGCTGTGCACTTGATGAACTAAATAAATATTTTTTATATTTTTTCCTATTTTATCTTTAACAATTTTTAAATTTTTTAAAATGTTATTCATGTTATCAAGAGAACCAGGACCACAATTAAGACTTTTATATATTCCTTTTGATTTACCTCCATTTTTATTAAAAAAGCCATGACTTATATTTTTGTTTTTTAATAATCTTATAGAAGTGATCAGATCAAAATCCTAAATTAAAATTGTTTTTTTGATTTTTTATTAACATAACTTTAAATAACTTTCCCATTTGTTTTTCATCTGTTAGTCTTTTTAATCTGTAATAAATATCTGCTTTTTTTAAAAAGTTTTGATTTTTTGCGATCATTTCAGCTCTTTCATAGATGCCCATTTTTGTAAGAAATTCTTTTTGTGTAGTTAAATTAAGCTTTAATCCACCAAGTTTCTTGATTATTTTTTCAAATAGCTGGAAATTAATATTATGGGTAATATCAGAATTCCCAATTTTATCTAAAACGTTCGAATATTTATGTTTATATAGTGCCTGTAAAGTATTTTTCATTTTATCCTCATTATATCCATAATCTATAATCAAAATTCCTCCAGATCTCTCTTTGATTATTTTTGAAATTTGTTTTAGGTAATTAATACCAAGCTCTGAATATTCTATAAAATTTTGATTTTTAGATATTTTGAAATTAATCTTTTTCTCATAATTTTTCATATTAATCTTTTTTTCTGTGAAAAAGGTCGTTTCTTTTTTTAAACTAATGAATTTTTCAAACCATAGATTTCCTTTTTTTTGAAATTGTTTAATTGCAAGGGCATCAAAAAACTCATTTGCGACAAATATACTAGGAATTTTTTTAATTTTTTTTAAATCGTTTATCCAATGTACATTTGAATTCAATAATTCTTTTTTTTGTATTTTTTTTAAAGTGGGACTTATTTCGTGAATTATCAACCTACAAGATTTGAAAAACGACGGAAACTGTTTGAAACTTTCTATAAGAATTTTCATCATTGCTGCATTTCCTGCGCCAAGCTCGATTAAGTTAAATTTTTTTGGGGAACCTATACTTTTCCAAAAACTTATAATCCAAATAGCAATCATTTCAGAAAATAATCTTGATATATTAGGAGCTGTTATGAAATCTCCTTTTTTGCCAATTGGATTTTTATTTATATAGTGCCCAGACTTTTTATTATACAATGAGATATTGATAAACTTATCTAAAGGTATATTAACTATTTTGTCTATTTTCATATTTAGAAATTAATAAATAACATCCGATTATTAAAAAAAAGATACTAATAAGTTGTCCCATAGTTAGATTGAATAATAAATAGCCCAGTTGTTCATCAGGAACCCTTAAAAACTCAATTGCAAATCTAAAAATTGAGTAAAAAATTAAAAATAAACCAGAGATAAAACCAGGTTTTTTCGAAAAACTCTTATCTTTGAAATATACTAAAATATAAAATAGAACTATACCTTCAAAAAATGCCTCATATAACTGAGTGGGATGTCGATACAAATTATCTATTTGTACAAATTGGACTGCCCAAGCAACATTAGTTTCAACGCCGTAAAGCTCTGAATTTACAAAATTTGCTATTCTACCAAAAAAAATACCTACGGGTGCAACAAAAGATACAATATCTAAATAATTAAATGAACTTTGTGAATTTTTTTTTGCAAAAAGATAACTTACAATTACAATACCTATAACTCCTCCATGAAATGACATTCCACCTTGCCAAACTTTAAAGATATCCAATAAATTATTGGTATAAAATTCAAAGTTATAAAATATCACATATCCCAATCTACCACCAATAATTAAACCTAAAATTAGATAACTTAAGTAATCATCAAATTTTTCATATACTTTTGGATGAGAAATAAAAAATTTTTTACTTAAAAACCACCCTAGTAAAATACCAACAATATATGCTAAAGAATACCATCTAATTTCAAACGAAAAAATTTGAAATGCGATTGGGTCAAAATTATTAATGAACATTTTAATTTTTAAATATAAATTATAATTATAATAAGTTATTAGATTAATATATGAAAAACTCAAAGTTTGTAATTGAAAAACTTGCTAAATTATTTGAACAAGGCTTAGTATCGTCAAAAGACATAGCTAACGAAATTATGACAATTTTAAAATCTAAAAGAGATGAAATAGTTTTTAAAATGAAGTTAACAAGTAAAGATGAGTTCGAAGTTCTCTCTAAAAGAGTTGAAAATTTAGAAAAAATAATTGATCAATTAAAATCTACAAAGAAAAAGAAAATTAAAAAGGCAAAAAGATCTTAGCTTCTAAGCCACCCATTGACGACTTAGCTAAATTTATATTTCCTCCGTGTGATCTGATAATATCTGAAGCTATAGATAATCCAAGTCCAACACTTGATTTTGTTTCAGCTCGACCTTTATCAATTTTGTAAAAGGGCTTGAAAACATTATCATATTCTGTTTCAGGTATACCCGGTCCATTGTCTTCAATTTTAATAAATAAGCTGTTACTACTTTTAGTAATTACTACATTTACTTTTTCTGCGTATTTAATTGAATTATCTAAAAGATTATTAACACATCTTTTGATCAAGTTTTTTCTACCACTTATATAAATTCTAGGAGTAATTTTGGATGATATATTTTCATTTTTGTATTTTTGAACTATTTCACTAATTAATTCGCTAATATTAAACTCTTCATCTTTTTCAAGGTATGATGAGCTAGTAAACTGCAAATATTCATTGAGCATTTTTTCCATTTCATTTATGTCATCGGATAATTTTTTGCTTAATTCTTTTTCTTTAATAAATGCTATTTGTAATTTCATTCTTGTTAAAGGAGTTCTTAAATCATGGCTGATACCAGATAACATTTCTGATCTTTGATTAAGGTGTCTTAAAATCCTTTTTCTCATTCTATCAAATTCATAACCAGCTTGTCTGATTTCTGCTGCACCAGAGGGTTTAAATTCGTCAATTTTTTCACCACGACCAAATTTTTCAGCTGCTTTTGCAAGATTAGTTATAGGTCTTGTTTGATTTTTTAAAAAAATCAATGAAATTAAAATCATTATGGTTGCTGGGACTATTATCCAAAGTGCAAAAATACGAGCAGAGGATGTCGTTACCCTATCTCTTGGAACTAAAAACTTAAAATACCCAGATTGATACTTTATTCTGATATCAATTAATTCTTTATATGAAGTTGTATCAAACCAATAATTTTCATTTCCAAACTTTGACTTGAGTTCTCTTCTTAAAGTTCTATCAATTGGGCTGAACCATCTTTCATCAAAAATGTAAATAAATTCTTTATTCTCTACAAAATCTATATTTAAATCTTGGTAAATTGAAAAAACATTTTTTATGTCATCCTTTTTATAAATTTCATCAGAGTAAACCTCAATAAAAGTATTAATTTCATTAACCAATGCTTTTGTCATACCTTTGTTTGTCTTGATCCAAAGACTATCAAAAAAAACAATGGTAATTACCAATTGTAAAACTATGACTGGAACTGCAACAATTAATAAAGCTCTGTAAAATAATCTTTTTGGGAGTATATCTTTAAAGAATTTACTCAATCCATAGAACATACCCAGCTCCTCTTATTGTTTGTAAAAACTTTGGATTTTTTGGATCAATTTCAATTTTTTTTCTAAGTCTTGTAATTATTACATCTATTGACCTCTCTTTATCAAGGTCTGTTAGAATACCAATATCTTCACGTGAAAAAGTTTTACCAGGATTATTAATCATTTTTTCTAAAATTTTTTTCTCTGTGTTGTTAATTTTATATTCTGTATTTTTCTTGATAATTAGTTGTTTGTTTAAATCAACTTTAATATTTTCAAATTCTATTACACGTTTTTGGTCACTTTTTTTTGTATTTCGAATTATATTTTCAATTCTCAATATTAACTCTTTAGGTTCGAAAGGTTTTGGAAGATAGTCATCAGCACCTATTTCTAAACCTTCAACTCTTTCGTTTGCTTCACCTTTCGCAGTTAATAAGATTACAGGTGTATCCAGTTTTTTTTGATTTTCTTTAATAAATTCCAAACCACTTTTACCAGGCATCATAATATCTAGTATGATAAGGTCAAATTTTATTATTTGTATTTTTTCAAAAGCATCTTCCGCATTATTTGCAGTTGTAACTAAGTAATTATTTTCATTTAAATATTTTTTAACAAGTGTTCTGATACCTTCATCATCATCAACAACTAAAATATGAGCAATAAAATTATCCATTTATTATTTTTTTCAAAACGTTATCAAAGTTAATGACTTCTTCTGAGCTTGAGTTGAGTAATGCACTGTGAATTCTTTTTTTTTGAATTTCAAAAATTTCATTAAATATTTTTTTTCCTTTATCATTTAAAAACACATGTTTTATTCTTGTATCCCTTTCATCTTTTTTGAAAATAATTATGTCTAGTTTAATAAGATCTTTTGAAACTCTATTGAGGCTTTGTTTAGTTACTTTAAGTCTTTTAAGTAATTCTGTAATAGTGATCCCATCGTACATAGATAACAAATGAATGACTTTTTGGTGTGCTATGCCAATTTTATACTTATTTAATATTTTTTTTGAGTCTGAGAATGTTTCTCTGTAACCTATAAAAAGCTTTTCAATCAAATCTTTTAATTGATCATCTTTTAGATATAAAAGTTGTTTCATTATTGGTAAGTTATATTGACATATTACAGATACAAAGATATTTTTTCAGTAAGAATTTTTTTAATTTCATAATGATACCTTACGACAAAAGATCAGGAAAAATATGGTACAATGGCGAATTAGTCGATTGGTCAGATGTTAAGGTTCATGTTCTGAGCCATGGGTTGCATTATGCCAGCTGTGTTTTTGAGGGAGAACGCGTGTATGAAGGTTCAATTTTTAAATTAGAGGAACATACTTCAAGATTATTTTACTCAGCAAAAAGAATGGGAATTGAAATACCATACAGCGAAGATGAAATTAATAAAGCAAGCAATAAAATAATTTCCACTCAAAAAGTAGACAATGGATATGTTAGACCTGTTGTTTGGAGAGGAAGTGAGATGATGGCTATTTCAGCTCAACAAACTAAAATTCATGTAGCAATAGCCACATGGGAGTGGGGTTCGTATTTTGACCCAAAACTTAAGGTGGAAGGTATCAAATTAAATATTTCTAACTGGCGAAGACCTGCCCCTAATACAATTCCTTGGGACACAAAAGCATCTGGATTATATATGATTTGCACTCTTTCAAAACACGAAGCTGAAAAACAAGGTTATACAGATTCACTCATGTTAGATCATGAAGACAATATTGCAGAAGCAACTGGAGCAAATATTTTTTTTAAAGATAAAAATGGTGAGCTACATACACCAATACCAGACTCTTTTTTAGATGGAATTACACGAAGAACTGTAATTCAAATTGCAAAATCTAAAAATATCAAAGTACACGAAAGAAAAATAAAACCAGAAGAATTAAAAGATTTTGTTGGATGTTTTTTGACAGGTACTGCAGCTGAAGTAACTCCTGTGTCTACTATCGCAGAGTATCAATTTAAAGTTTGTGATTTGATAATTGATTTAAATGAGAGTTATTTAGCTCTGGTTAAAAAGAAAAAAGCTGCCTAATTTTTATTGTCCTCAGATATAGCGTGATCTATTCCTTTACGTATATACTCATATCCTGTAAAAAGAGTTAACGCTGCTGAGAGCCATAATAAAATTATACCAATTGTTTGAGCATTGTAGTCTTGAAAATTAATAATTTTATTTCCTGTATCTCCAGACAGTAAAAGACCAATAGAGACCATTTGTAAAACTGTTTTTAACTTTGCTAGATTTGAGACTGGTAGTTTAATCTTACCTTTTGCTAAAAATTCCCTAAGACCAGAGATTAAAATTTCTCTTGTTAAAATTATAATTGCAGCAATAACCTCATAATTTCTAATTGTGCCATCCATAACCAACAAAATGAGTGCCGCAGCTACAATAATTTTATCTGCTATTGGATCTAATAATTCGCCCAATTTAGACTCCTCTCCGAGTAGTCTAGCCAACATTCCATCTAAAAAATCAGTAAACGATGCAATTATGAACAATACTAAAGCGGTAAGATCTCCATAAAATCCAGGTAGATAGAAAGCTAAAACAAAAAAAGGTACAATTAAAATTCTACCGACTGTTAGTATGTTGGGTATTTTTCTGAGCATAATCTCTATTCGTGAAAGAAGTTATATATCTTTTTTGCGACTTTTTCCTCAACGCCTTCAACTGATTTTATTTCATCTATACTAGCAGACTCTACTGCTCGAGCAGATCCAAAATGATTTAATAAAGCCCTTTTTCTGATAGATCCAATACCCTCAATCTGGTCTAACAAAGACTTACTAATTCCTCTTTTTCTTTTTGCTCTATGAGCACTAATCGCAAAACGATGAGACTCATCTCTAATTCTTTGGAGGAAGAAAAGGGTAGGGTCATTTTTATTGAATTTATATTCTTTTCCATTGTGAAAAAAAGTTTCATTACCACTATTTCTAAATTTTCCCTTAGCAATTGCTATAATAGGTATCTCGTGAAGACCCAATTCATTTAGAGAGTCTCTTGCAACAGAATATTGACCTTTTCCACCATCAACTATAACTAAGTCAGGAAACGAGAGATAATTATCCTTTTCTTGGATAGCTCTTTTAAATCTTCTGGTCAATACTTCACGCATCATTCCATAATCATCTTGCTCATTTTTTTTTGATTTAATGTTGAATTTTCGGTACCTTTTTTTAACAAAACCTTCTTCACCAAATGCTATTAAGGCCCCAACACTATTTGTTCCTTGAATATGGCTATTATCATAAACCTCTACTAAATTTATGTTTGTTTCAAGATCAAATTTATTTGAAACTGAGTCAAATAATTCTCTATTATTCTGACTTTCATAAAGTTTTCGATTTAAACTTTCTTTTGCATTTTTGATTGCTTGATTAATAACTTTTAGTTTTGATCCTTTTTTTGCTACAGATAAATTAATTTGTTTGCCCTCTTTTTTTGAAAGGGTTTTTTCAATTAAATTTTTTTCTTTTATTTCTTCTGAAATTATTATCGATGAAGGCACATTTTTATTTTCATAAAATTGTGAAACAAAAGAATTAAGTATATTACTAAGACTTTCATCTGGATCATGTTTTGGGAAAAACGCTTGGTTACCCCAATTTTGTTTTGAACGATAAAAAAAAACTTGAATACAAGTTTTTCCAGACTCTTTATAACCTGCGATCACGTCTGCTTCGATTAAATTTGCTTCATTTATTCTTTGAGAAGATTGAATAATATTTAAAGATTTAATTCTGTCTCTCAAAATCACAGCTTTTTCAAAATCTAAATCATCACTAGCTTTTTCCATCTGATCTGAAAGACTTTTTTGAATTTTTCTTGATTTTCCTGAAACGAATTCTATGGCATCATCAACAGTTTTTTTATATTCTTCTTTTTCGACATAGCCAACGCAAGGTCCAGAACATCTTTTAATTTGATAAAGAATACATGGTCGTTCTCGATTTTTGAAAACTGTATCATCACACACTCTTAAATGGAAAATTTTTTGTATCATTTTAATAGTCCAATTTGCTGAACCAGCAGATGCGAATGGACCAAAATAAAAACCTTCCTTATTTTTTTTTCCTCTGTGTCGTTTAATCTGAGGCCAGACGTCTTTCTCACCAATAAAAATAAATGGAAAAGATTTATCATCTCTCAGAAGAATATTAAATTTTGGTTTATGTTTTTTAATTAAGTTTGCTTCAAGTAATAAAGCCTCACTCTCGTTCGAAGTAGTTGTAATCTCAAGCTTTTTTGTTTGAGATAACATTCTCTCTGTTCTTATAATATGATTTTTTTCTGCAATATAGCTTTTAAGTCTATTAGGTAAATTTTTTGCTTTACCAACATAAAGAATATCTCCTTTGTCGTTAAGCATGCGGTAAACACCAGGTAGTTTAGGTATTAATGGTAGTTCTTTTTTAATTACTTCTTTCCCTATCTCAGAACTTATCATAACTTCTTTTTTTGGTAATTTGAATACCAACAGACGAGCATTGTTTTAAAATTTCTAATTTTTCAATTTTTAGCATTATTTTTGCGATTCTTTTATCCTTAAATAATTCATCAAAAACAGACTCCGCAAGTGTTTCTAAAAAATTATAATGTTTCTTTTCGACCAGTTTTGTTATTAATCTGACAATTGTGCTGTAGTTAACAATAGACTTAATATCTTTATCATTTGATGGTTTTTTATCTTGATAGTCAATTTCGAGGCTAAACTTAACTTTTTGAGGTTTTACTTTTTCAAAATCATAATATCCAAGCTTTAAATCTAAAATTAATTCACTTATAAGAATTTTTTTCTCATAGTTAAATAAGCTCTTGGACTTATCAATTTTGACAATCTTTAAATTATTCTTTTTCATATTATTTAAGTCTTGAGGCGATATAATCTAGTATTACTGGATTATAATATTGAAAACATATACCCATATTCATTTCATGGCCCCCATTACTTCTGTCCGAAACCTTTTCCTCCCAGTCATCTCCTTTTACCACACAAGTTTTTCCATTTATTTTAAAATCCTTGGAAATTACAATTCTTTTGACGCCTGAAACTTCATCTAACCAATCAGACAACAGACCTTCATACTTATCTTTAGGATGTGTAAAAGCTAGAACGGGCACACTATTTAATTTTTTAATGTTATCAATTTGTCTTTGTCTTAGCTCAGCACCCCCTGGTCTTTTTTTAGCATATTTAGCTATTGCCTCTTCAGAACCAACTTTTTTAACTTTATATTTTGATGAGAGTTTTCCAAAACAAGCTTGCATATATGATATACCTCCACCTACTTTTTCAGGATGAGCAGCTAATAACATTAAAGTCAATAGACCTCCACAAGAGTGGCCTGATATAATAATCTGTTTTCTAGGGACACCTATTTTTACAAATTTTTCCACTAACTCTAAATTTTTTTCAATCCTCTTATCTAATTTATGTTTACCCTTATAAGGTGTTTTAAAATTCCAACCTTTTTTCAGCGACATGTCTCCTGCAAAATCATTCGAGCAAAAGTTATAAATCATTATTTTTTTACCATTGATTTCTTCGTCTACTAGTGAAGCTTGATTTATTATTTGATTTATCCAAATACACTGATTTTTTATTGCTTTATCATTTCTATTTTGTCCATGATTATAAATAATTATAATTTTGTTTTTTGGGTCTTTAATATCCATTCCCTCTTTTACAGAAGCAGATTTGGTAATAAAGCCACTTTTTAAAATTTTTCCATTTGCATAAACATTACTAGAGACAAATAAAAATAGTAAAATTAACAACATTTTTTTCATTCTTTTTCTCCCATAATATCTGGTGTTTGCCAGTTTAGACTTTGTCCACTATCAATTGCTAAAACTTGACCAGTAATAGACATATTTTTTATAAAAAAGTCAACAGTATTACATATTTGTTCTACATCAACCTGTCTCTTTAGAGGTGTTGCTAAATACTGTTTTTTGAAATGTTTTTCTGATTGCCTTTGATTTTTAATGGTAGGTCCTGGCGCTATTCCATTTACCCTTATTTTTGGTGCTAAACTCATAGCACTTGTTTTTGTAAGAGTATAAAGGCCAGTTTTGCTCAGAGTATAAGAAAAAAAATAAGGAGTCAGTTTAAAAACTCTCTGATCAATTATATTAATTATATTATTATTTTTAACCTTAATATTTTTAGCAAATTCTTTTGATAATAATGCGGGGGTTTTCAAATTTGTCTTCAAATGTTTATCCCAACTATCTGCTGTAAAATTTTCAAGTTTATCGTTTTCAAACAAGGAAGCATTATTTATTAAACAATCAAAATATTTTAATTTCGATTTTGCATATCTAACAATTTTAATTAGATCATTTTCTTTACTTAAGTCACCTTTGACAAGGTAAACTTTAGTACCATTTAGCTCTAAGTCTTTTTTGAGTTTTTTAGCTTTCAATTTTGATTTATTGAAATGAATTAATATTTCTTTATTAGCTCCAGATAATTTTTTTGCAATTGCAGCTCCAATTCTAGTTGCTCCCCCAGTAATAATTATTTTCCGTGCTTCCATTTTTTATCTCTTTTTTTTGTGACCTTGGTTCCTGGCATGCCCATTGTAGATCTACCTTTAGGGTAAAGTTTGTTTTTTACGTCATATTGTCTTATTTTTGGATTTAATGTAATTTCTAATTCAGTACTTTCTAATTTTCTTATTTCGTCTCTAATTTTTGCTGCTTCTTCAAATTCAAGATTAGAAGCCGATTCTTTCATTTTTTTATCCAAAGCTTTAAGATGTTTTTTTAAATTTCCACCAACATTTGACCCTTCACTGATTTTAACATAATCTTTTTCGTATACGCTCTCTAAAATATCACTGATTTCTTTCTTAACTGATACAGCATTTATTTTATGTTTTTTGTTATAATCTAATTGAATTCCTCTTCTTCGATCAGTTTCTTGAATTGCTTTTTTTATACTTTTGGTCTCTTTATCAGCATATAGTACTACTTTGCCATCAACATTTCTTGCTGCTCTTCCAATTGTTTGTATTAGAGAAGTTTCTGATCTTAAAAAACCTTCTTTGTCTGCATCTAAAATTCCAACTAAAGCACACTCAGGTATATCTAAACCTTCTCTTAATAAGTTTATTCCTACAAGTACATCGAAAACTCCCATACGCAAATCCCTCATGATTTCTATTCTCTCTAGAGTGTCGATGTCTGAATGGAGGTATCTAACTTTGACACCATTTTCGTGAAGATATTCAGTTAAATCTTCAGCCATTTTTTTGGTCAAAGTGGTAACTAAAACTCTGTGGTTATTTTCAATTACTTTTTTACATTCATGCATTAAATCATCTACTTGATTTTTAGCAGGTCTTATCTCTACAGGAGGGTCAATTAATCCTGTAGGCCTAATAACCTGGTCTATAAATTTACCTTTAGTTTGTTCTAATTCCCAAGGTCCTGGTGTTGCAGAAACAAATACAGTTTGTGTTCTCATTAAATCCCATTCTTCAAATTTTAATGGCCTATTATCCATGCATGATGGAAGTCTAAAACCATATTCGGCCAATGTACTTTTTCTTGATCTATCTCCTTTATACATTCCGTTTAACTGCGGAACGGTAACATGACACTCATCGACAAAAATTAATGTATTATCTGGAAAGTATTCAAATAGTGTAGGAGGGGGTTCTCCTGGTTTTCTTCCGGAAAGAAATCTTGAGTAATTTTCTATTCCCGCACAAGAACCAGTTGCTTCTATCATTTCAAGATCAAATTTTGTTCTCTCTTCTAACCTCTGTGCTTCAAGTAATTTATTTTCCGATTTGTGTTTTTTTAAAGTAATTTCTAATTCTTTTTTAATATTTATAACTGCCTGCTCAATTGTAGGTTTAGGAGTTATGTAATGACTGTTCGCATATACTTTGATTAAACTCAATTCTCTTACTTGATCTCCAGTCAGAGGATCAAATTCTTCTATTTTTTCAAGTTTATCTCCAAACAAACTTAATCTCCATGCTCTATCTTCTAAATGCGATGGAAAAATTTCTAAATATTCACCACGGGCTCTGAATGTGCCTCTATAAAAATTTTGATCATTCCGCTTATATTGAAGCGCCACTAAAGATTTAATTATCTGCTCTCTATTGTATTCATAATTTTTTTGCAGAGTTAAAGTCATTTTGCTATATGCTTCAACAGAACCTAAACCATAAATACAAGATACACTCGCAACTATTAGAACGTCATCTCTCTCAAGAAGAGATCTTGTTGCAGAGTGTCTCATTCTATCTATTTGTTCATTAATAGATGCTTCTTTTTCAATATATGTATCTGATCTTGGGACATATGCTTCTGGCGTATAATAATCGTAATAAGAGACAAAATATTCTACCGCATTGTCAGGAAAAAAAGTTTTCATCTCACCATAAAGTTGAGCAGCTAAAGTTTTGTTAGGAGCTAAGATTAGAGCTGGTCTATTAGTTGCCTCAATGACTTTAGCCATAGTAAATGTTTTCCCGGAACCTGTAACACCAAGTAAAACTTGATTAAATGCCTCTTTATTTGCCCCATTAACTAATTTTTTGATAGCCTCAGGTTGATCACCTGCAGGTTTAAAATCTGACTTTATTTTAAATTTTTTTCCACCCTCAAGTTTTCCGCTAATTTTTGGATTTTTACTTTGTATATCTGTAATTAAATCTTGATAAGTATTTTCCATATAATAAGAAAGTAGTAGAATTAATATTTATTTCAATGAGCATAATATCAGACAGTTTAAAAAGAATTAAACCTTCACCGACAATAGCGGTTACTCAAAAAGCAAGAGAACTGAGAACAGCTGGAAAAGATGTGATTGGTCTCGGAGCAGGTGAACCAGATTTTGACACTCCAGATAATATTAAAAATGCTGCAATTAAAGCAATTAAAAAGGGAGATACAAAGTATACTGCTGTGGATGGAACCCCAGCATTGAAAAAAGCAGTTATTAGAAAATTTAAGAGAGAAAATAAATTAACTTATTCAGCTGACCAGATAACAGTTGGAACTGGTGGAAAACAAGTTCTTTATAATGCTTTTATGGCAACCTTAAACAAAGGTGATGAAGTTATTATTCCTGCACCTTTTTGGGTTTCATACCCTGATATGGTTTTATTGGCTGGAGGAAAACCAAAAATAGTAAAATGCACTGAGCAAGAGGGTTTTAAAATTACAGCAAAAAAACTAAAAAAAGCAATTTCAAAAAAAACGAAATGGATAATTTTAAATTCTCCATCCAATCCAACAGGAGCAGGTTATACAAAAAAAGAAATCCAAGACCTTGCTAAAGTTTTAATAAGAAACAAAAAAGTTTTTATATTAAGTGATGATATCTATGAACATGTAAGATATGATAACTTCAATTTTTTTACAATCGCGCAAATTTCAAAACTCAAAGATAGAACACTTACTATGAATGGTGTAAGTAAATCTTATGCGATGACAGGGTGGAGGATAGGATATGCAGCAGGACCAAGAAATATAATTAAGGCTATCGGTAAAATTCAGTCTCAATCTACCTCTAACCCTTCTTCAATAAGTCAAGCAGCTGCAGTTGAAGCGCTCAACGGAAATCAGAGTTTTATCAAAAAAAGGTCTAATGCATTCAAGAAAAGAAGAGACTTCGTAGTTAAAAGTTTAAATAACATTAAAGGAATTAATTGTTTGAAACCAAACGGGGCTTTTTATGTTTTTCCTAGCTGCAAAAGTCTTTTAAACAAAAAAACAAAACTTAAAACTGATACAGATTTTGTTCAAAAGTTGCTTGAAAAATCAAATGTTGCAGTTGTTCAAGGATCAGCCTTTGGATTAGACGGATATTTTAGAATTTCCTATGCAACTTCAATGAAGAACTTAAAAAAAGCTATGAATAGAATTAAATCTTTTTGTGAAAGTTTTGAATAGATAAAATTATTTTTGGTTTAATATTTTTTTAGCTGCGTCGGTTTTTCTTATCCAGGATCTAGGGATTGTTTCTATACCTTTTAAAGCAGCAAAATAAGCTCCGATAAAGTTAACTCTTGAACAATTACAGCCACCAGCTTTAATTGTTTTTAAAATAGCAACCTTATAATTTGTTGAGTTAATAATTGAATGAATTGAGCTTTTAAAAGTTCCAGGATAGCTACATGCCATTCCTAATTTTTTAACTGATGCTGAATGCGGTTGAGATTTTAATCTTTTCACTATTTTAATTTCATTCACAACACTTTTAAAATACAAATCTTTCTTAAATTTTTTAATAAATTCATTTATAGGATTTTTATTACCTTTAAGTGCTAAATCTAGGAGATAAAATTTTGCTAAAGCATACTTTATGCTTACTTTTGAGACTGTAACTATAGAGATAATTTTTTTTAAACTTTTAAAATTATATCCATATAAAAAATAAGGAAGAGCAGCACAATAACCATCTGACTCATTTACTTTAATACCTCCAGGTGTTTTTTTTTTAGCTTTAATGTTTCTAACAGTTTCAATGATATTTTGATGGATCCAAGGCCCCTTAATGATTCCGCGCCAATCTTTAACTTTTCTATATTTTGCTCTTAAATTTAAGTTTTTCCAATAAAAACTTCCTGGTCCAAAATTTTTTGTAATATTTTTTTTAAACCTTTCTTCGATATTTTTGTGATCCTCAAGTAATGTTGTTAACATAACTTGACCAATTTCATTATATCCAGAAACTTTTCCAGTTTTAATATTATAAAATGGACTTTTATTTTTTTTTAAGAAAGTATAATCCTTTTTACCTTTAATATAACTAAGTAGTTTTTTTTGATTATATACCCAGTGTAATGGTCTTGCTGCAGCGTCAGCCACTGTTGCGCCCAAAAAAACATGTAAATTATTTTTCACTCTATTTGTGTGAGAGGTGTTTTTCGGCCTCAAGTGCAGCCATACAACCCATACCTGCAGCCGTTACAGCTTGCCTAAATATTTTATCTTTTACATCTCCTGCAGCAAAAACGCCTGGTATATTTGTCTCTGTAGAATCTGGTTTTGTAGTTAAATAGCCTTCTTTATCCATATCTAACTGATCCTTAAATAGTTGAGTTGCAGGATCATGTCCAATTGCAATAAATAATCCATCAATTTTTAATTCATTAATTTTATTTGTTTTTAAATTTTTGATTTTTAATCCATTAACATTCTTAGGATCATTGTCTCCAATTACTTCTTCAACAACACTGTCCCAAATAATTTCAATTTTTTTGTTTGCCATCAATTTACTTTGAAGCATTTTTTCAGCTCTTAAAGAGTCTCTTCTATGAATTAGTTTTACTTTTGAGGCAAATTTCGTAAGAAACATCGCCTCTTCAACTGCAGCATTTCCACCACCAACAACAGCAACTGTTTTATCTTTAAAGAAAAATCCATCACATGTTGCACAAGCTGATACCCCAAATCCTCTAAATTTTTTTTCAGACTCTATATTAAGCCATCTTGCCTGAGCCCCAGTTGAAATTATAATTGCATCTGCAGTATATTTTTGACCCTGATCTCCAATAGCCTCAAAAGGTTTTGATTTTAAATTTACTGAGGAGATGTGATCTTCAACCATTTCAGTACCCACAGCTTTAGCTTGGTCTCGCATTTGTTCCATTAACCACGGCCCTTGAATTACCTCAGCAAAACCAGGATAATTTTCAACATCAGTTGTGGTAGTTAATTGTCCACCTGGTTCCATACCAGAAACCATAATAGGTTTTAACATTGCTCTTGCAGCATAAACTGCAGCAGTGTACCCGGCAGGACCGGATCCAATTATCAACACTTTTGTGTGTTTAGTTGGATTTTGATTCATATGAAAGCTATATAGTACTTAATGAACAAATTAAAAGGTATATTATTAACCCAAGGTATGCATGGCATGATTAGTCAAGTAGAGGGTTTAGCAAAAGCCTTGGGTATAGATTTTACTCACCATACAGTTGAACTAAATAATTTTTGGAAAATATTTCCTCCGAAATTTACTCC
>CACPGB010000010.1 GCA_902633515.1 uncultured Pelagibacteraceae bacterium
ATTATGTGGTTAATTGATAAATTGTCGCGAAAACTAAAGTGTAATTTTTACAAAAGAGCTTTATATAGCTATTAAAAATGAAAAAAATTTTATTTATATTTTCGACTATTTTTATTTCTAAGGATGCTTTTGCCAATCAACCTACTGAATGGCAATTAGGTTTTCAAAATGCAGCCTCGGAGTCCATGAGAGACATTGTATCTTTTCATAATAATCTTTTGTTGCCAATTATAATAGCTATAAGTGTGTTTGTTTTATTTCTAATGCTTTATGCTTGCGTAAGGTTTAGAGCTTCAGCTAATCCAAATCCTTCGAAAAGAACCCATAATGTGACAGTTGAAGTTTTATGGACTTTAATTCCATGCTTAATTCTGATTGTAATGGCAGTGCCATCATTCAAAATTTTATATAAACAAGATTCTATTCCAAAAGCAGATTTAACAATTAAAGCAATAGGCTATCAATGGTACTGGGGTTATGAATATCCTGACGAAAATTTAGAATTCGAAGCTTATATGATTGAAGAAAAAGATCTAAGAGCTGACCAACCAAGACTACTAGCAGTTGATAACGAAGTTGTTGTTCCAGTTGGGAAAGTAGTCAAAGTTTTGATCACAGCTAACGATGTTTTACACGCATGGGCTTTACCATCATTTGGAGTAAAAAGAGATGCGGTGCCTGGAAGAATTAATGAAACGTGGTTTAAGGCTGAAAAAGTTGGTACTTATTATGGTCAATGTTCAGAACTTTGTGGTATAAAACATGCTTTTATGCCGATTGCAGTTAAAGTAGTTAGCGAAGATGAGTATCAAGAATGGTTATCTGAGGCACGCGTGAAATTTGCAAAAGAAGATATAGAAAATGAAAAACTTAAATTAGCGAGTAAATAAATTATGTACTCACAAACAGCATCACACGATCATCATACTCCAACTGGTTGGAAACGTTGGGCATATTCTACCAACCATAAAGATATCGGTACAATGTATTTAATCTTTGCAATAGTTGCAGGAGTTATAGGTACTGCTTTTTCAGTTTTGATGAGAATGGAACTAATGCATCCCGGAGATGGTATTTTGGGTGGTAATTATCATTTGTATAATGTTTTGGTAACTGGCCACGGATTGATAATGATCTTCTTCATGGTAATGCCAGCTATGATTGGTGGTTTTGGTAATTGGTTTGTACCAATTATGATTGGTGCACCTGATATGGCTTTTCCAAGAATGAATAATATTTCTTTTTGGTTATTACCTGTTTCTTTAACTTTGTTAATTTTATCAGTTTTCGCAGATGGACCTCCAGGGCAAACTGGTGTTGGTGGTGGATGGACAATTTATCCTCCGTTGTCATCAAAAGCTGGACAGCCTGGACCAGCAATGGATTTAGCTATTTTAAGTTTACACTTAGCAGGAGCATCTTCAATTTTAGGAGCTGTCAACTTTATCACGACTATTTTAAATATGCGAACTCCTGGTATGACTTTACATAAAATGCCATTATTTGCATGGTCTATATTAGTAACTGCATTTTTATTACTTTTATCTTTACCAGTATTAGCTGGTGCAATTACAATGTTGTTAACGGATAGAAATTTTGGAACTGCCTTTTTTGATGCGCAAACAGGTGGTGATCCCGTCTTATTTCAACATTTATTTTGGTTTTTTGGCCACCCAGAGGTTTATATTTTAATACTTCCAGGATTTGGGATGATAAGTCATATCGTTTCTACATTTTCACGAAAGCCTGTCTTCGGTTATTTGGGTATGGCTTATGCAATGGTTGCAATAGGAATAGTTGGATTTGTAGTTTGGGCGCATCATATGTATACAGTCGGATTGAGTACAGATACAAAAGCATATTTTTTGGCTGCCACAATGATTATTGCTGTTCCGACCGGAATAAAAATTTTCTCGTGGATCGCGACAATGTGGGGTGGTTCTATATCTTTTAAAACACCAATGATGTGGGCATTGGGTTTTATTTTTATGTTTACAGTAGGAGGAGTGACTGGAGTTGTCCTAGCTAACGCAGGAGTAGACACTGCTATGCATGACACTTATTACGTAGTCGCTCATTTCCATTATGTGCTTTCTTTAGGAGCTGTCTTTGCAATTTTTGCCGGTTTTTATTATTGGTTCTCAAAAATGAGCGGCTATGAGTATTCTGAGTGGATGGGTCAATTACATTTCTGGTTAACTTTCATTGGGGTTAATTTGATCTTTTTTCCCCAACACTTTTTAGGTTTAGCTGGTATGCCAAGACGATATGCAGATTATCCAGATGCATTTGCTGGGTGGAATTATATATCTTCAATTGGGTCATACATAGCTGTAGCTGGACTTGCTGTATTTTTTATAAATCTTATTTATGCGTTTGCGAAAAAGCGAGCAGCTGCGAAAAATCCTTGGGGCGAAGGAGCAACAACATTAGAGTGGACAGTGCCATCTCCTCCAAACTTTCATACTTTTGAGGAATTGCCAAAGTTTGATGACAATCAAAATACACAAAAATCGCACGGTTAGAAAAATAAGAACAAAAAAAACTAATGGATGATTCAAGGCTAAAAAAAAGAAGTTTAAGCCAAGAGGATTTATTCAATCTTTCAGAATTATTTAAGCTAATGAAACCAAGAGTCATGTCACTGGTGATTTTTACTTGTGCAGTTGGTTTATTAACGGCACCAAATGCAATTTCATCAAAAGATGCTATAGTCGGGATTTTTCTTGTTTCATTAGGCGCTGGTGCAGCTGGAGCTTTGAATATGTGGTATGAGTCCGATCTTGATGCATTAATGACCAGGACCTGCTTAAGGCCAATTCCAACTGGAAAAGTAAATAAAAATCAAGCTTTAATATTTGGTGTTACTTTATCAGTTGTCTCTGTAGTTGCTTTAGATTACTTTACTAACAGAATTTCAGCCGCAATCTTACTTTTAACGATATTGTTTTACGTATTTGTCTACACAATTTGGTTAAAGAGAAGAACGCCTCAAAACATAGTTATTGGTGGAGCCGCAGGTGCTTTTCCACCAGTTATTGGATGGACAATCGCTACAGGATCAATTTCACTTGAGCCGCTGACTTTTTTTTTAATAATATTTTTTTGGACTCCCTCTCATTTTTGGGCATTAAGTTTATATAAATCAGATGATTATAAAAAAGCAAAAATACCTATGCTTCCGTTAACGAATGGAATAGAAAGTACGAAAATCAATATATTTATTTATTCTTTATTGATGTTGCCCGTTATTATTTATCCATTTTTGATAAACTTTGTTGGTTTAACTTTTTTAATTCCATCATTGTTATTAACTTTTTATTATAATTTTTTATGTTATGAATTGTGGAATTTTAAAAAAAATAAATTTAACTCAAAGAAAGCGAAAGCAATATTTGGATATTCAATACTATATTTATTTTTAGTTTTCGTTCTCTTTTTGATAGATAATATAATATGATAATTCCAGATAAAAAAACAAAAAGAAAAAATCTTTTCACAGCGCTAGCAATTATAGCATTTATGATTTTTCTTTTCTTTTTTACCTTATACAACACAGGAGTATTTGATAGATCGATATGATAGAAAAAAAGAAATTAACACCATTAGTTTTAGCTGGAATTTTTATTATTATGCTAGGTTTATCCTACGCATCAGTACCTCTTTATGAAATTTTTTGTAAAGTTACCGGATTTGGTGGAACTACTCAAGTAGCCAACAAAGCTCCAAAAATAGTTTTGGATAAAGTAGTTAGCGTGAGATTTGATACCAATGTAAATAATTTACCATGGGAATTTAAAGCTAAATCAAATGTGATGGATGTTAAAGTAGGTCAGGTAAATAAAATTGAGTTTGAAGTTTTTAACAATAGTAGCGAGCCCACTGCTGGTGTAGCAAGTTTTAATGTCTCGCCCTCAAGTTTTGGAAAATACTATAGTAAATTAGGTTGTTTTTGCTTTGAAAAGCAAGAACTAAAAGCTGGTGAAAAAGCTACCTATGTGATGACCTTTTATTTAGATCCAGAAATGGTCAATGATGCAACTGTAAAAAATTTAGAAGATGTAACTATGTCATATACTTTTTTCTCGACAGATTACTATAAACAATCATAATCCAAAAAATGTCAGCTGATAAAAAACACGATTATCATTTAGTAGATCCGAGTCCTTGGCCTATCTATGTTTCATTTTCATGTTTAGTTTTAGCTTTAGGGTCAGTTTATTATCTTCATAGTGATGTTTCATGGGGAATGTATTTAGGTTTGGCTTTACTTCTCTATGGTGCATACATGTGGTTTAGAGATGTAGTAATTGAAGCTGAACATCAGGGTCATCATACACCAGTTGTTCAAATACATCATCGTTATGGAATGACTTTGTTTATTGCCTCTGAGGTGATGTTTTTTGTTGCATGGTTTTGGGCCTACTTTGACGTGAGTCTTTTTCCAAACGAGTTTACTGGAAATGTGTGGCCACCAAAAGATATAGAGACTTTTGATCCTTGGGATATTCCATTAATAAATACACTGGTCCTTTTGTTATCTGGAACAACTGTGACTTGGTCTCATCATGCTCTTTTAGAAAATGATAGAAAAGGATTTATTCAGGGATTGGTGCTAACAGTAATACTTGGAGCTAGTTTTACAGCATTACAAGCTTACGAATATCATCATGCAACATTTGCTTTTTCTGACCATATATATGGTTCTGTATTTTATATGGCAACTGGATTTCATGGTTTTCATGTGATTGTGGGTACAATTTTTTTAGCTGTTTGTTTGTGGAGAGGAAAATTAGGTCATTTCAATAAAGACCATCATTTTGGTTTTGAGGCAGCAGCATGGTACTGGCACTTTGTTGACGTTGTTTGGCTATTCTTATTTGCTGCGATCTATATTTGGGGAAGCTAATTTTGAACCTTGAAACATAAAATTTTATTTTCAGTTTTTATCCTATTCTTTATATCTGTTTTTATTGCCTTAGGCACTTGGCAGATAATTCGTTTAAATTGGAAGAACAATCTCATTTTAGAAATTGAAAATTCATTAAAAAATCCTCCAGTTCAACTTTCACATTCTAATCGACAAAATTATCTCAAAATTAAAACGTCAGGTCGTGTTGATTTTGAGAAACAAATTTACTTATATAATTTGAATGACTCTGGAACACCTGGGTTTGAAGTTTTAAATCCAATTCTAATAGATGGTGAAAATTATTTACTCAATAGAGGATGGATACCATTTGAAAAAAAAGATACACCAGAGATAAATATATTTGATCAAAATTATATAGAAGGAACTCTTAAAACACAGGGAAGAAAAAATATATTTAAACCAGATAATGATATTAAAGAAAATTATTGGTTTAGTTTGAATAGAGAAGATATCTCAAAATTTACTGGTAAAGAATTTTCTAAGTACATAATATATTTAGATGGAAATTATCAGTTTCCTAGACCAAAAAAGATTACTGCTAATATTTCTAACAATCATAAAAAATATGCAATGACATGGTTTTCATTAGCGATTTCAATTCTTTTGCTATATCTATATTTTAGAAAAAAGAATTATTAAATGAATTATATTAGTACAAGAAATAATCAGAAAAACTTTACTTTTAAAGATGTTTTCCTCAAAGGTTTGGCAGATGATGGGGGGTTATTTGTACCTAAATTAATTAAACCCTTTAAAGAGGAAGAATTAGATAATCTAAAAAACCTTAGTTACAATGATTTAGCGGCTGAAATAATTTATCCATTCATAGGAGATTTCATGTCTAAAGATGTCCTAATCTCTTTGATTTCAAAATCATATTCAAATTTCAGATCCGACGATGTTGTTAAGATAACAGATCTAGGAGATTTAAAAGTATTAGAATTATTTCATGGACCTACACTTGCTTTTAAAGATATAGCAATGCAACTAATAGGTAATTTTTATCAATATAATTTAGGCCGTGATCAAAAAAAAATTAATATAATAGTAGCAACTTCAGGTGATACGGGTGCAGCTGCTATAGACGCTTTAAAAGGAAAAAATAATTTAAATGTTTTTGTCTTACATCCCAATAACAAAATTTCACCAGTACAAAGAAGACTAATGACAATACATGAAGAGAGTAATGTATTTAACATTGCGGTAGAGGGTAATTTTGACGATTGCCAAAATTTAGTTAAATCAATGTTTAATGACAAAAAATTTTCTAAAGCAATTAATATGTCGGGTGTAAATTCAATTAATTGGGCAAGAATTATTGCTCAATCGGTTTATTATTTTTACGCATACTTTAAAGTTGGAAATGGTCAACCTTTATCCTTTTCTGTTCCAACAGGAAATTTTGGTGATATTTACGCTGGTTATTTAGCAAAAAAACTAGGTCTTCCAATTGATAAACTAATCGTAGCTACAAATAAAAATGACATACTGCACAGAGCTATATCTGGTGGTGATTATAGTCAAAAAAAAGTTGAGGAAACAAATACTCCAAGTATGGATATACAAATAGCAAGTAATTTCGAAAGGCTTTTATACGACGTCAAAGATTGTAACTCAGAAGTTACAAAAGATTTAATGGCTGAAATAAAAAATAATACTTATAAAATTGATAAAAATGACTTAGATAAAATTAAAAAGAATTTTATATCTGAAATGCTTGATGAAAACGAAACTGTTGAAATGATAAAAACTATCAATGATGAACATCAGATGGTAGTTGACCCACACACTGCAGTAGGTATTGGCGCTGTACGAAAATTAGGATTGGAAAAAAATTGTGTTGTATTATCAACTGCACATCCATGTAAATTTCCAAAGGCAATAGAAGATGCAATTTTAAAAACTGAAAATTTACCAGAGAGTCTTGAATATGTTAATGACAGAAAAGAAAAATTTGAACTTATTTCAAATGATATCGAAAAAGTTAAAAAATATGTATTGAATTCGATATGAAACTTAAAATAAAAGATCAACTCCCAGACTCAGAGATTTTTCAACTTGTTGATGGAGAGCCTCAAAAAAGTAGATTAAGAGAAACTATCGGTAATGGTAAAGTTGTTTTGTTTGGTTTACCTGGGGCGTTTACATCAACTTGCTCCAAACTTCACTTACCGGGTTTTGTAGCAAACGCAGACAAAATCAAGGCAAAAGGAATAGAAAATATATTTTGTTTATCTGTAAATGATCCTTATGTAATGAATGGCTGGGGAGAGATTAATAATACTGGAGATAAAATTAAAATGTTATCTGATCCATATCTATTATTTACGAAAGCAATTGGCGCGGAAGTTGATCGTAATGCTAAAGGAATGGGAATTAGATCAAATCGTTATTTAATGGTAATAGAAAATTTTACAATTGTTAATATTCATGTTGAAAAAGAAACTAAAGAATGTGGTTTAACTTCAGCAGAGAACTTATTGAATAATCTAATCTAAGTAAGGCAGTTTTGTTGTGAGATGTACCAAAATTTGCTAAATTACAGCCGATTATTTTGAACATCACATAAATTAAGAATTTTGTGGTAGATTATTTTATGGAAAGAAAAAGAGAACCGTATCCAGTTTCAACTTTATGTGAGCTTAAAGACAATATAGATACAAATCCCGATTACCAAAGACCAGCCGTCTGGAAAACGTCAAATAAACAATTATTAATTGATACTATTTTAAGAGGTTTAGATGTTCCAAAGTTTTATTGGAAACAAATCGATGAAGATCATTTTGAGGTTATTGATGGTCAGCAAAGAATTAGAACAATCTGGGAATTTCATGACAATAAATTTAAATTAGCTAAAGATGCGGATCCTATAGATGGTGAAGATATCAAGGATAAACTCTATAAAGATCTGTCAATTAAGATGAAAAAAAAATTTACAATGTATTTGATAGATGTTGTGATTGTTTACAATACTAAAGATGATGAAGAGATAAGAGAAATGTTCTTAAGACTTCAAAATGGTATTACACTTAAATCTCAGGAAAAAAGAAATGCAATGGTAAGTAACATGAGAGATTTTGTTATAAATTGTTCTAAACACCAGTTTTTTTCTGAGAAAGTTGGATTTAAAGATTTAAGATTTGCTCATCAGTTAGTTGCGGCACAAATGATTCTTTTGGAGTTAAATAATGGACCTAACGATATAAGAAATTCTAATTTAAATAATATGTACAAAGATCATAAAGAGTTTAATGAAAATAGTTCTGAGGCTAAAAAAGTTCTCAAAACCTTAGATTATTTAAATAAGGTATTTTCAGAAAATACACCTGAACTAAAACCTTATTACGCACTTTCATTTTATCTTTTAATTTCAAAGTTATTAGACAAATATGTAATAACTAATATGGAAGATAAAATTTTTAACTTTTTTTTGGATTTCGAAAATTACAGACAAAATGAAAAAAAAAATCCTGATGAAAAAGATCCAGAAATAATGGAATTTGAAGATAAAGTATCTCATTCCTCAGACTCAAAATCATCTTTAGAATGGAGGCTTGATTTCTTTATGACAAGATTTGGAATAAAATTTCCTGAAGTAACACTTAAAGACGAGAATAGAAACTTTTCATATGAACAAAGACGTGCAATCTGGAGGCGTGATAAGACATGTCAAATTAAAATTAAATGTGATGGAAAAAAACTACAATTTTCTGATATGGATGCTGATCATATTATTCCACACTCGAAAGGTGGAAAAACAATTGTTTCAAATGGTAGAGCTAGTTGCCCTGAATGTAATAGAAGTAGAGGAGCAGGATAATTAAAATTTTATAAATTCGCAGCATTTCTAGCAAGTAAATCTACTTCATTATTTAATTCATCAGTTGAATGCGCCTTTACCCAATTCCAACTTATTTCAAATTCATTATTCAGTAGATCTAGTTCTGTCCAAAGTGCTTTATTCTTTACTTCTTTTTTATTTGCAGCCTTCCATCCATTTTTCTTCCAATTGTGTATCCATTCTGTTATTCCAGACTTAACATATTTAGAGTCCGTAAAAATTTCAACTTTGCTTCCTTTTGGAATTTTTTTAAGCGCCTCTATAGGTGCTAATAATTCCATCTGATTATTTGTCGTATCTTTTTTAGTTCCTTTGATTTCAGTCTTTTTCCCTTCACTTAATATTATTGCTGCCCAACCACCATTACCTGGATTACCAAGACATGAACCATCGGTATAAATTTTAATCATTAAACTAAATAATCCCTATAGTTTTTTAAATTATTATGAATTATCAGTTTTTGATAATATTCTCTTGGATCTTTAATTTTTATCAAAGCAGTTTTTGGAGTATTTGTATAGTCGTAAAGTCTTGTTAAAAAATATCTCATAGCAGCAGCTCGGCATAAAATATTTAATGATTTTTTCTCAATTCCAGAGATTTTTTTAATACCCTGATATCCTCTAATTAAATTTTTAACCTTTTTTTTATTTAATTTAAATTGTGATTTTTTTTTATCAAAACAAAGAGCGTTAATACATATTGCTATTTCATACATAAAATAATCATTTGCGGCAAAATAAAAATCTATAATTCCAGAGATCTTATTTTTCTTGAAAAATATATTATCTATAAAAAGATCACCATGTATTATTCCATTTGGCAATTTTTTTGGCCATTTACTTTTAATTTCTCTAAAATTACTTTTGAGAAATTTTTCTAAATTAATAAATTTTTTTGATTTAAATTTAATACTTTTTAATAATGGGTTTAAATTCTTTATATTCATTGAGTTTTTTCTAAATAATTTAATTTTTTTTGAGGAAGAATGCATTTGAGCTACAGTTTTTCCAATATCATAGCAATTTTTCAAACTAAGATTTTTTTTATCTTTTCCATCAAGAAATGAAACAACACAAGCAACCTTATTCTTTATTTTAAATAAATATTTTCCATCATAATTTTTTAGTGGTTTTGGACATCTTATCTTTAGATCATTTAGTTGATCCATTAATTTCATAAAAAAAGGTATTTCTTTTTTTTGAACTCTTTTTTCGAATATAGTTAGTATAAATTTATTGTTTTTTGATTTTAATAAATAATTAGTATTTTCAATTCCTTGCTTTATACCTTTAAAACTTAAAAATTTATGATTTTCAAATTTTTTATTAATATACGAAATGTTTTTCTTATTTATCTTTGTGTAAACAGCCATTCAATTTAATTTTTTTGGAACACGAAAAACAACGTTTTCTTTTATAATTTCCACTTCTTCTATAGTGACTGTAAATTTATTTTTCAATTCTTTAATGAAATTTTCGACAAGTATTTCAGGGGCAGACGCACCAGATGAAATTCCAATTATATTTGAATTTTCAATTAAGTTGAATGGAATTTCACTTTGTGAGTGGATCAGTATTGAGTTTTCACAGCCCGATTTTTTAGCAACTTCAACAAGTCTCACTGAGTTAGATGAATTTCGACTTCCAATAACGAAAAATAGATCACACTTTTTTGCAATGTTTTTAACAGCCATTTGTCTATTAGTTGTCGCGTAACAAATATCTTCTTTTGCAGGCTCTCTAATATTTGAAAATTTTTCCTTAAGTATTGATATTATTTCTTTTGTATCATCTACTGATAGGGTTGTTTGGGTAACATAGGCAATTTTTTCAAAATTTTTTGGATCATAATTCTTTGCTTCGTCCTCATTTTGGATAAGGTCGATTGATCCTTTAGGCAGTTGCCCCATTGTTCCAATTACTTCAGGATGATTTTCATGCCCTATTAAGATTAAATGGTATCCAGCCTTATGAAGATTTTCAGCCTCTCTATGAACTTTAGAAACCAAGGGACATGTTGCATCAACATAAGTCATATTATAGTTTTTCGCATCTTGTGGAATTTTTTTTGGAACACCATGTGCAGAAAAAATAACTGGTCTTGTTTTGTCTTCAATTTCTTCAAGTTCTTCCACAAATATTGCACCTTTATTCCTTAGGTCATCAACAACAAATTTATTGTGTACTATTTCATGTCTAACGTAAACTGGAGAACCATACTTTTGAATTGATTTTTCAACAATTTCAATTGCCCGTTCAACACCGGCACAAAATCCTCGTGGAGCAGATAACAATATTTTAAGTTCTTTGTTTTTCATTTTTATCTAAAAGATACTCAAGTAATATATGTGGAAATGTTAAAGACGCCAAACCTATAAAAATGACTTTAATAATCGAGTTATCAAAATCATATTTAAAATTGAGCAAATAAATACCAACTAAACAGATAATAGCAGTTAATATCGTAAGTGGCATAGCCTTTTGAATAAAAATCAATAACCCATTTTTAATATTATTGTTATCTAATTCGTAAATTAATGTGATGCTATGTCTTACAGAATGTAAAAAGCAAAAATAAGCAGTAAATGCTATTAAAGGAGAGAGATAGTAATTTAAAATTAATATCGAAAAATAATCAAAAAAAATAGAAAAATTTTTAAAAGTAAATTTTTTAATAAACAAAATAATACTTGAAATAGAACTTAAGATTATCCCTAAATCTATTAATCTATTATTCTCAATAAAACTCAAACTTGAATAAAAATTTTCATTATCAATTAATAATAATTTAAATATTGTTATAGTTTCATCAAAATGAAAATATAATGGTGCCAAAATAACGAGAGATCCCTTTAGAAAATACAGTATCCCCATAAAGTGTGAATTATAGTTATGCAAAAATTGTGTATCTTCTTTACCAAAATGATATGAGGCAACTAGTAGAAATATTATTAATAAGATAGATGGTATTAAAACCCAAAGTGTTACAACCATTACAGCCAATATGATATATGAAAGATAAAATAGAGTTATATTTTCAATTTTAAAAATTTTTAGAAGCTTACCACCTTTAATATGATCTAAAGACCCATGTGATACGCCAATAATTAAAATTAAAAATAAGCAAAATAATGGTGACAATATAAAGTTACTAAATTTAAATAGTATTAAAGAAAAAATGTTACAGAATAAAAAAAAAATAAAAGAATGATTAAGATTTATTTTTTTTATATTCATATTCATTAAGGTTTAATAAAATAAAGCTTTAATAAAAATCCATTTTGGCATTTTTAAAATTATAGTCAAATCCTCAAGAAAATTACTCTTATTGGAGAGAAATTTGATAATTGTTTTAGGAGAACTTTGAAACATTTTAAAAAAAATTTCTGACATCCTTTTTGGATGTTTTTCAAGAACACGTAAAAATACTTCATCCAAAAATTGATACTTTTTACCGATTTCAAATTTTTTAGTATGATGAATATTTTCAATATTTTTTCTAATAAATTTACTATGTTCCTGTATATTCAAAAAGGTATATCCTGTACTTAATCTTGTCATACCACCAGCAGTTCCAATATTAATTTTATTTTTTTCATTTTTAAATAATGGGTAAAAAAGTGGAATCGCACCTGTCTCTTTATAAGTAATTTTATAACTTTTTAAATTCAATTTCTTTTCGATATATTCTTTAATTTGTTGATCATAATCTTTTTGAGAGTCATCATTCATTTTTGAAAGCCAAGTACTCTCAATTAATGCCTTTTTTTTTGAGAAGGGAAGTGTGTAAAAAAAATGGACACTTTCCCTTTGATCACAATCAAAATCCATAAGATTAAAAATGTTTTCATCGAAATAATTATTCTCTGTCTCTATTTCAACTCCACAAAAGTGTTGCCATAAATTTCTAAAGTCTTTTTTGATAGAAGGAACGCTATTGAATATAAATGAATTTTTGGTGTTGATGTCTTTCAGTTCTTTTAAAAAAAAGATATTTTTATTTTTCTTTAATGAATTATTTATTTTCTCATAAAACAAACCACTATCGATGCTTTGATATGGATAATTTTCACATTCAAGAAAATTAGTTTTATTAGATGCATTAACTGAAAAATTTTTCCAATTTTTTATAACACAATCATCAAAATTATGCTCAGATACTTTCCAAAAAGACCAGGTCTTATCTCTTTTGTACTCATCTCGAGGCTCGATTATTGCTAAGGTTTTATTTTCTAATTTATTATGGATCTCTAATTCATAGGCTAGAGATAAACCAGCACAACCACCCCCAATAATTATGTAATCAAATTCTTTCATCAAGATTAATTTCTTTATTAATCAATAAATGATCGTGTTCAATTTGATCATCATTTTTATTTAATAAAGAAAGTATAATTAGATCATAAATTGATAAAATCGTCTCCAAAACTTTTTCAAAGTTTGAAACGTAAATTTTTCCAGATTTACTATAATTTTCAAAGGTTTTCTTTTTTAAAATTTTATATCCAATTTTTCTGTATATTCTTCTAGCAACTAAAATACTAAATCTAAAGCTTAGTGGAATTTCTCTTATGGAATAAAATGAATTTTTATAAAATGTATCTGCAAGTTCAATAGTTGAATTAATTTCCTCAAAATTTCCATTTATATAAGATCTATTTTTTTTTGAGTCCTCAATCACATCTCTAGATATATTGGTGAGTTGCATTGCTATACCAAGATCGATTGCAGATTTAAGAGATTGTTTTTTGCTCACATTTAAAATTTTTGCCATCATCAGCCCGACTGTTCCAGCTACTCTATAACAATAGATTAAAAGATCTTTTCGGGTATCTATTTTTACATTTTGTTTTATGTCCAATTCTATCCCGTCAAATAAATCATAAATTATTTCCAGAGAAATATTGAATTCATTAATAATATTCCACATATTTTGAATAACAGGATCCTCAAAATTTTTTTGTTTAAAATCACTTACAAATTTTTGGAATTTTATTTTTTTTATTTCTAATTCATCTTCGTCATCTGCAATATTGTCTACAACTCTGCAAAAATCGTATAAATAAGAACAATTTTTATAGGTTCTTTTTGGTAAAAAAAAACCAGCCCAATTAAATGATTTTGCGTAAATAGATAAATAATTTTTAGAGGACATTATAAAATTTTATCTAAAACCTTTGCTGAGGAAAGAACTCCAGGTACACCTGCCCCAGGATGAGTTCCCGCACCAACAAAATATAAATTGTTATAAATTTCAGATTTGTTATGAAATCTAAAGTAAGCAGATTGCGAGAATTTTGGTTGTATAGAAAAACCAGAACCATATTTTGTATTGAGATCTTTTTCAAAATAGTCAGGTGTCAAATAAAAATCTTCTACAATATTTTCTTTTAAGTTTGGCATTAAATCTCTCTCCATTTTCTCTACCACTAAATTTTTCATTTTTTCACCTTCTAACGACCAATCAACTTTTGATTGGTTATTGGGAACAGGAACTAGAACATAGAAACAATCATGTCCATTTGGAGCCATGGATTTATCAGTGGCAGTGGGTCTATGTAGATAATAACTTATATCGTTGTTTAATTTTTTATTATTAAAAATGTCATCAAGATGCTCTTTATATTTATCGCCAAATTTAATGGTGTGATGTTCAACCTTATCATAAATTTTCTTGGTTCCGAAATAATAAACAAATAAACCCATTGAATATTCCATTCTATTTTTTTTCCATTTAAACATAAAAGAATTACTACTCTGGCCGTTTAACATTTTTTCATAAACACCTGGTGGATCTGCATTACAAATAACTTTATCGGCGTCAATTTTTTTTGAGTTGTCCAATTGAACTCCAGTAATCTCATTTTGGTTTGAAATTATTTGAGTAACCTCAGATCCTTTAATTACCTTGATTCCTTCTTCGTTCATTAATTTTTCAAAACCATTTATGATATTTCCTGTTCCACCCATAGAATAGTGAATACCCCATTTTTTTTCTAAGTATAAAATCAATCCATATATGGAGGTTGTGGTGAATGGATTTCCACCAACTAAAAGAGGATGCATGCTTAACATTCTTCTTAATTTTTCATTTTTAATATAAGATGATACCAGTGAATATACTGACTTATAACTTTTGAGTTTGAGTAATGAGGGTAATTGTTTCATCATTACTGAGGGCTTATCAAAGGGTACATCAGCTAGTTCTGTAAAACCTTTATCAAAAATTTTTTTAGTGAAATTAACAAGTTTCTCATATCCTTGAGCATCCTCTTTATTAATAAGCTCAATTTGTCTTTTCATTTCATTTTCGTCACCAGAGTAATTGAACTTTGATTTATCCTCAAAAATGAATTGATACCAAACTTTAAGAGATGTTAATTTAATATAATCATTTGGATTTTTTTGAAATAATTCAAATAATTCATTAATTAAGTATGGAGCTGTAATTACTGTTGGACCACCATCATAAATGAACCCATTCTTTTTAAAAACTCTTGCTCTACCACCTAGGTCTTTGTGTTTTTCAATTAATGTAACATTGTGACCCTTAGCTTTAAGGCGAAGAGCGGCTGCTATACCACCAAAACCAGAACCTATAACTACAGAATTCATCATGATAACTTATATTTTTTTGGATAAATTGTAAAAAGTATTATAAGTTAATTTTTTTTAACTCTTCTTTAGTTTCTTCTAAATTTTTCTGAAACAGCGTATTAAGTTTAGATTTATCAACTGAGGTTGTTATTATTTTTTTTACAGAATTTATGGATATTCTAACTGATGCATCTTTAATTTCTTTAATAGCTACCTCTTTCATCTGTCTAATTTTATTTTTGGCCAAATTTTTCTTGATTTCTGAAGATTTATGGAACTTGTCATTAAGCTCAATGATTAATTTGTCAGCATCTTTCTTTGCCTGATCAAGTATTTCTTTACTTTCAGATTGCGCTGTATCTAATTTTTTCTGAGCATTATCTAATAATATCTTTGCTTCACTTCTCAGTTTCTCACTTTCAGCAATCTCATTTTTTATGTCTGAGATTAATTTATTAAGAATAGTATTAATTTTTTGAGGTACTTTTAAATATATAAGACCCCCAAAAAATATTATAAAAGAGACTGCGACCCAAAAAGTTGAATCAATGACCATAATATTTATCTCCATTTTTTTTTACTAGATCATCAACAATCGCAGAGATACTGCTATTATTAATTTCAGCTCCAATTAATTTTTTTAAAATTTCAGTAGATGTTACAACTGCAATTTTATTAATTTTTTCTGGAGCACTTTGTCTTAAAGTATCTATCTCTACTTCAGCTTTTTTAATTTCATCATCAATTTGTTTATCTAAAATCTCTTTTTTAGAATTGATTTTTTTGATTACTTTTTCTCTAGCATCTTTAAAAATATTTTTTGCTTCAATTTTACTTTTAAGAATAATCTCATTAAATTCTTTAAGTTTAGCTTCACTACTTTCTCTTTGTTTTTCAGCTGCCTCAATATTTTCTTGGATTTGTGATTTTCTTAATTCTAAGTTTGCACTTATTTTGGGCAGTATAAGTTTAGACAAAACACTATACAACACTCCAAAAGTGAGTACGAGCCAGAAAATTTGTGAAATCCAAAATTCTGGATCTAATTGAGGCATTCCTCCACTCTCCGCTGCAAAAATCTTTTTTGTAAAAAAGAAATTTGTAATTAATGAATATAAAAATATTTTTTTAAACATTAATTAAAACGCGAAAAGAATAATCAATGCAACAACTAATCCAAATAATCCTGTTGCTTCTGCAAGAGCAAACCCTAAAAGCAAATTAGGAAATTGTTTTTGGGCTGCAGATGGATTTCTCATTGCACCAGATAAATAATTTCCAAAAATTATTCCGATACCTACTCCAGCTCCAGCTAAAGCTATAGCTGCAAGTCCTGCTCCAATCATTTTTGCTGCTTCTAATTCCATTATATCCTCCTTATAAGTTAATGGTGTAAATTTAATGCATCATTTAAATAAATGCATGTTAAAATTGCAAAAACATAAGCCTGAAGAAAAGCAACTAGTATCTCCAAACCAGTTAAAGCAACTGAAAAACTCAGTGGAAGCCATCCACCAACAATTCCGAGGCTTACGACAAAGCCCCCGAAAACTTTCATCATAGTGTGTCCAGCCATCATGTTCGCAAACAATCTTACTGATAAGCTGATAGGTCTACTTAAATATGAAATAATTTCAATGACCACAATTAATGGTAAAAGTACGATAGGAACACCACTTGGAACAAATAGTTTTAAGTAACCAAAGCCATGTTTTATAAAACCAATAACTGTAACTCCAATAAAAATAAAAGCTGCTAATATGAAAGTCACAATGATATGACTAGTCACTGTAAAGGTATAAGGTATCATGCCGAACATGTTACAAAACAAAACAAACATAAATAATGAAAAGATAAATGAAAAATATGGTTTAGCTTTTGAACCAGCAGTATCGCTGATCATTTTTGAGACAAATGAATAGCTTAATTCAGATAAGAGTTGGATCTTATTCGGAAGTATTGAATTTTTCTTTGAACCAAGGTTGAATATTATTAAAATCGCGAGAGAACTTATGACCATAAATAAACTAGCGTTTGTAAAAGAAATATCAAAAGCGCCTACTTTTATTTCTGGACCAATTCTATAAACTTCGAATTGTGTCATTGGGTTAGCTGCCATAAATCCTTATCTATTCTTGCATTTTTTTTGCGGATTTAATTACATTAATTATCCCTGCAACTACCCCTACAAAAAAAAATATTAAAATTAACCAGGGTTTAGTACCAAAGGTCTTGTCCAAAAGAAACCCAATAATTGTCCCTACGGCGACTGCTGAAACCAGCTCAGTACTTAGCTTAAAAGCAGTGCCAATTGGAGATTGATTATCTTTTTTATTTTCTAGATCTCTTTTTGAAACCTTTCTCTTTGCAATCTCTAAGCGAGTTTTGAATGGATCTTTAGACATTTTAATTAATTACTTAGGCAACCATGCTTTCTGCTTTTTGTAAATCAACAGCCACAAGCTGACTTATTCCTTTTTCAGGCATGGTGACGCCATAAAGTCTATTCATTTTTGACATTGTTAAAGCGTGATGAGTTACGATAACGAATTTGGTATTTGTAATATTTATCAGTTCTTCAAGCAAGCCACAAAATCTTGTTACGTTGGCATCATCTAAAGGTGCATCAACCTCGTCCAAAACACATATAGGTGAGGGGTTAGTTAAAAAAACAGCAAAAATCAAAGATAGTGCGGTCAAAGCCTGCTCACCTCCAGACAATAAAGTTATCGATTGGAGTCTTTTTCCAGGAGGACTTACTAACATTTCCAAACCAGCCTCTAAAGGATCATCAGAGTCAACCAATTCAAGCTTAGCATTTCCACCACTAAATAATTTTGTATAAACCTCATTAAATTTTCTATTAACCTTATCAAATGCCTCAATTAGTCTTTCCCTTCCTTTTTGATTTAATTCATTAATACTATCTTTAAGTTTTATAATTGCTGTAACTAAGTCTGCTCTATCTTGTTCCATTTTCTTAATTTCTGTTTCGTATTTTTCAGTCTCTTCATCGGCCTTTAGGTTAACTGAGCCTAATTTTTCTCTCTCTTGTTTTTTTTTATCTAATAAGTCTTCTTGATTAACAGCATCAGGCAGTTCTTCGACACCAAATAAATTTGAATTTTCTAAAATGTTTCCTTCTATAAGATTTAGCTCAGAAAAAACTCTATCAACCAAATCATTTTTTCTTTTTTTTAGTCCCTCAATTGTTGCCCCTGAACTTGCTTTTCGTTCTCTTATTTGAATAGATTGTTCTTGTATCTCGTTAAGTTGATTTCTAAGAGTGTCAATTTTTTCATCTGTGGTATTGATAATTTGCTCATTCTCATTTTTTTCATTTTCAGAAATTCTTAAATTTTCAGAAATTTGCCCTTTTTTTTCAGCTTGAAATTTTGGTTGATTATCAAGTTTATCTCGTTGCACATTAAGTTTATTTTTTCTATCACTTAATTCTGCTACCATTTTTTCCGAATTAGATAATAGATTTTTCCAACTCTCGATCTCTTTATCAATTATTACAATTCTCTCATTTCTTTTGACAGACTCTCTTTTAATATTTTGATTTTTACTATAACAATCTGCGTATTCTTCGATGACGAATTGGAAATCATTTAGTGATTTAATTGCATCATCATTTTTTTGTGAATTAATTAATTGTTTAATTTTATCAATTTCTGATTTTAATTTATTCTTACTATTTTCCAAGTCTTCATTCGATTGTTTCTCAGTTTGATAATATTTTGAGTCAATTTCAATAAGCTCACTTTTTTCTTCTTTCAGTCTTTTTTCATTTGAGTTTGCATCAATTACTATCCCTCTTTCCCTACTAATATCATCATCTATTATTTGTAGAGATTTTTTTACGTTTTCTATTTCGTCTTGAATTCTAATATTTTCCTCATCTAGACTTTTTAGCTCTAAGTTTAGCCTTTGTATCTTTGATAAATTTTCAATATTTTTTTCTCGTAGAGGAGTTACTTTATCAACCTCAGTTTTAATCAGTTTCTCTAATTCGTTAATTTTATTATTAAAACCACTTACTTCAGTTTCCGCTTCTTTATTAATTTCATTTTCTATTTTAATTTCTTTATCAATCTCTAGTAATTTTAGATAATATAGTCCTGCTTCAATTTTTTTTATTTCATCAGAAATATTTTTGTATTTTGTAGCCTCTTCAGCCTGTTTTTGTAAATTTACTAATTGCCTTTCCTGTTGCCTTCTTAATTCATCAGCTCTCTTTAGATTATTTTCTGCAGCGCTCAACCTTAATTCAGCTTCATGTCTTCTAACATGTAAGCCAGAGATTCCTGCAGCTTCCTCTAAAATTGCTCTTCTATCATTAGGTTTTGCAGTAACAAGTGCACCAATTCTGCCCTGACTAATCATTGATGGAGAGTGAGCTCCAGTTGATAAATCTGCGAAAAACATTTGAGCATCCCTTGCTCTAACTTCTTTATCATTAATATAAAACTTTGAACCTTTGTCTTTTTCTATTTTTCGTCTAACATTTATTTCATCTAACTCTCTAAATTGCACTGGACCCTCGTTATTTTCATTGGCAACTGTTACTGAAACTTCAGCAATATTTTTAGAAGGTTTATTTGACGTCCCTGAAAATATGACATCTTCCATGCCTGATCCTCGCATGCTTTTTGCAGATGTTTCACCCATTACCCATCTTAAAGATTCAACTATATTTGATTTTCCGCAACCATTTGGGCCAACAATACCTGTTAAACCATTTTCAATTAAGAAATTAGTTTTATCTGCAAATGACTTAAAACCATTGAGTTGGATTTTTTTAAACTCCATAGTTTAACTTATATCAGTTTTTCTAATGTTTTTTTTAAATTTTTATAATTAAGAGATTTTTCGAACTTTTCGTTATTAATTATTATCGTAGGAGTAGAATTAACTTTAAAATTTTTTGTCCCCTCGATTCGATCATTTAAAACATAATCCTCTATTTCTTTGTTGTTAATGCATTTTTCAAAATCAATATCGAACCCAGCGTTTTTTAGAAATTCTTTTAAATTATTATTTACTTCTTCTATTTCCTTACCTTTTATCCAAGCTTGTTGATTAGAGTAAAGTTTCTCCAAAATCTCTAGGCTTTGATCTTGTTTACACAGAGAAATTTTTGAAGCATTTAAAGCAGCAATATCTAAAGGAAAGTGTCGAAATTCTATTTTGACTAGTCCTGTATCTATGAAATCTTTTTTAAGAGATGGGTAAACATCTTTATGAAAATTTGCACAGTGGCTACATGTTAGAGACTCGTAGGCAATTATTGTAATCTTTGCATTTTGATTACCTGATACAATTCTCTTTATTTCTGCGTTAGCGCTAGTACTTAATCCAAAAATTAGTATTAAAAATAGAAATAATTTATTCATTTTTCTCTGAAAACTTTTGTTAATTCAATTAAAGAATTTTTGATTTCTTCATTTTTAACATCATTAAGTTTATTTTTATATTTATTGTTTGTCACAGGTTTATTCTGAATTATCTTTTGATTATCTATTTTATTTTCATCATTAAAACTTGTAAATTTAATCCGTTTTACAACTTCATCTTTAAAAAAAGTATTCATTCTATTCATAATTTCTTTTTTTGAGTATTCTAACTCAACTTCATGACCTCTTTGCACCATTATTAAGAGCGTGCTTACACTAAACTTGTTAGTATTCTTAAAAGATTTTGGATAACAAACTTTAAATAATTTTTCACCAGCGATGAATTTCCAATTATTGAGAGTTTCAGAATAAATATGACCTCTTTTATTAATAAACTTTTTAATATTTTTTGGTAAAGTGTCATTGAAAGACCTTAACCCTTGAATGCTACCAGTTCTCTGCTTAATATATTTTTTATATTGCATATGAAAAATCAATTTGTAACAAAAAAAATTCTTAATTGGTACGATTTAAATAAGAGGTTATTGCCATGGCGAAAAAATGTTTCACCCACTAAAAAGCAATATTTTACATTAGTAAGTGAATTTATGTTACAACAAACTCAGGTTGCAACAGTTATTACTTATTTTAATCGCTTCATTAAAAATATTCCTAATCTCAGCTCACTTGCCAAAACTAGTGATAAAAAACTATACAAACTCTGGGAAGGTCTTGGATATTATTCAAGAGTAAAAAATTTGAGAAAAACTGCTCAAGTTGTTAAAAAAAATTTTCGAGGAAGATTACCAGATACTTTTGATGATTTGATTTCTTTGCCAGGAATTGGAAATTATACTGCAAGTGCAATTTTAGCTATTGCATTTAATAAGCCTTTTATACCGCTAGATGGAAATGTTGAAAGAGTTTTA
>CACPGB010000011.1 GCA_902633515.1 uncultured Pelagibacteraceae bacterium
GCGTTCAGGATGGTGTCGGAAGATCAGGTGATTTTTTTGCTTTTGATCAATCAAAAATAAAACCTGATATTGTTCCAATTGCCAAAGGTATTGGGGGTGGATTTCCAATTGGTGCAGTTTTAATGAATAAAAAAGTTGCTGCTGGAATGACCCCTGGCTCTCACGGTTCCACTTTTGGCGGAAATCCATTAGCTATGGCAGTTGGAAACACTGTAATGGATATAGTTTCGAGCAAAAAGTTTTTAAATAATATTAAAAAATTATCTAAATATTTTCTTTCAAATTTAAATGTGCTCAAGAAAAAGTATCCAAAGGTAATTAAGGAGATAAGAGGGAGAGGATACTTAATTGGAATTCAGACTTACAAAGATCAAACAATGTTTATTCAAAGACTTATGGATAAAAAGATGTTAACCATAAGAGCAGCTGAAAATGTTGTACGTATTCTACCACCACTAAATGTTAAAAAAAACGAGTTAGATCAAGCTCTAAAAATTATAGACAAAGTTTGTGGAGAATTTAAATAAAATGAAACATTTCATTAATCTCAAAGATATTACAACTCAAGATTTAAGAAAAATTTTAAAAGATGCTAAAAAAAGAAAAAATGCTAGAAAGAAACTTAATAATCTTGAAGTTGATAAAGGAGCTCCTTTACGAGGTAAATTATTAATACAAATGTTCGAAAAATCTAGCTTAAGAACTAGACTAAGTTTTTATTTAGCAATTAAGCAATTAGGTGGCAGCACTTTAACATTGAGACCAGATGAATTACATTTAACTAAAGGGGGTGAGAGTATAGAGGATACAGCTAAAATATTGTCAAATTTTGGTAATGCTTTTATGCTTAGAACAGATGATGATAGAAAGTTAGAGGAATTTAAAAAATATTTATCAATTCCAATTATAAATGGATTAAGTCCGTCCTCTCACCCAACACAAATTTTATCAGATGTATTTACAGTTGAAGAAATTAAAAAAAAACCGATATCTAAACTAAATATTTCATGGATTGGAGACTCAAACAATGTTTTAGGATCTTTAATTGTTGCATCAATTAAATTTTCTTTTAATTTAAAGATTGGCTGTCCAAGAAACTATCAGCCTAATAAGGGCATAATGAATTATATAAAAAAAAATAGAAATAAAATTTCTATTTATAATAACCCAAAAAAAGCAGTTGAAGAAGCTGATGTTATTTTTTCAGATAAGGTAATTTCGATGAATGATAAAGTTAATAAGAATAAAAAATTGAAAAACTTTAAAAATTTTAAAATAAATAAAAAGCTTATGAATTTTGCAAAAAAAAATTGCATTTTTCTTCATTGCTTGCCAAGAGGTGAAGAAGTAGACGAGCAGGTATTTTCAAGTAAAAATTCAAAAGTTTGGCAACAGGCCAAAAATAGAGTGCATGTACAAAAATCTATACTGCTTTATTGTATCGGAATACTAAGGTAATGGAAGCGGGTTGTCTGAATTTTGATTAAGATATAAAATTACTGAGGCTCTATCTTTCTCTTTTTTTAATCCAGCGAAGGCCATTTTAGTTCCTTTAATCCACTTAGCTGGTCTTATTAGATATCCATTTAATTCCTCAAATGTCCAATTCTTTTCATAACCAGAGAGAGCTTTAGAATATTTATAATCGTTGACAACTCCAACTTGTCTGTTAACTACATTGTAAAGTGCAGGTCCAATATTATTTTTTCCTCCCTTAACAATCGAGTGACATGCAGCACATTTTTTAAAAACTTTTTCTCCGTGAGTAACATTTCCCATAGCCATCAAGGCTGCGATATCAACTTTTTCTACTGATGTATCTGATTTAGATTCTGTAATAGCTGTTACTTCTTGTTCTACTTCAACGACATAACCTGGAGTTTCAGGTTTTTCCACATAAAAAATTATATCAGAGAGTTTTCCAATACCAATAATGATTAAAGCAACTAATAGAACTGCAGCGATTATCTTATTTAATTCAAATGAGTCCATATAATTAATTTATTTTGAACATATAACACTATAAATTTAAAATTGCTTATATATTTTGATGTACAATTTTGCCTCTGTTTATATTGTGATCATAGATAAAAAAATAATGAAAACTTTAGTAATAATTCCCTCCAGATTGTCCGCCCAGCGATTACCAGGTAAACCATTAATGAAAATTAATGGATTATCAATCATTTCACATGTTTTTAAAAAAGCAGTGCAAGCAAATATTGGAGAAGTAATAGTTGCCGCAGAAGATCAAGAGATAGTTGATGATGTTAAAAAAAATGGTGGGCAGGCAATTTTGACAAAAAATGACCATAAAACAGGAACAGATAGGATTTATGAGGTATTTAAAAAAATTAATACTTCAAATATTGATCAAGTGATGAACCTTCAAGGTGATGAACCTTTAATAAATATAGATGACATTAAAAATTTAAATAAACAGATGATTAAAAGCGCAACACAATTGGGAACTTTAGCTTCCCAAATTCAGGACAGAACTTTTTTAGAAAATCCGAATGTAGTAAAGGTTTTAACTAAAGAAAACTTAAATGAAACAAATTTTCCAGAGGCTGAAAGTTTTATGAGAAATATATCTGAACATAAAGAAAATATTTATCATCACTTAGGTATATATTGTTATAATAAAGATACTCTTAAAAAATTCGTTTCTTTTAATCAATCTGCTAATGAGATCAAAAATAAACTTGAGCAACTTAGAGCGTTAGATAATAAAATTAAAATTAATGTTGCTTTTGCAAAGTTTGCCCCTATAGGTGTAGACACAGAAGAGGATTTTGAAGCAGTCAAAAAAATAATGAAATATAAATCTTAATGAGCAAAATTTATTTTCAAGGTGCATTTGGAGCATATTCACATCTTGCAGCATTATCAATTTTTAAAAATGTTGAAATCATTCCGTGCAAAACTTTTGATGAATGTTTTTTAAAAGCCTCAAAAGATGATAATTCAAAGATCATTATTCCAGAGTCAAATAGAATCACGGGTAATATTGGAATTGAATATCTAATTTTTAAATATAGGCTTAATATTTACTCAGAATATTTTCAGAAAATAGAGCACAACTTATTAGGTCTACCAGGTACAAAAATTTCAGACATAAAAGATGTTTACTCTCATGGACAGGCACTTTCTCAATGCTCTAAATTTGTTAAATCGAATAATTTGATAGAGCACGTAAGAGCAGACACAGCTGGTTCTGCAGAAATGGTGTCAAAAGAAAAAGATAGAACAAAAGCTGCGATAGCCTCATCTTTGAGTGCAAAAACATATAGTTTAGAAATAATTAAAAAAAATATTGAGAATGAACAAGGTAATCAAACAAGGTTCCTAGTTATGGGAAAAAATATATCCCAACCAGAGTTTGGAAATAAAAAATATATTACATCTTTCTTATTCAAACTAAAGAGTAAACCAGCGGCTCTATACCAATCCTTAGGTGGTTTTGCTATCAACGGAGTGAATCTGACAAAACTACAAAGTTATCCCGAAAAAAATACATTCGATTCTTTCTTTTTTTTATGTGACCTTGATGGACATATTGAGGATAAAAAAGTTCAAAAATCTCTAGAGGAATTAGGATTACATTGTCAAGATTTTCACGTTCTAGGTGTTTTTGAGGCAGACAAAATAAGAGGAAAATGAAAATAATCTTTTCTTGTAGACTAGAAATTATACCTGATATAATAGTTTTGGAGGCTAGAGGTGGGTGCTGCTTGAACCCGACCAGATCTTAACGGAAGCAGTCGTAAAGACAGTTATTCAGGTTCTAGTCTCCTATAATTTATTATGAGTAAAAGTTCAAAAGTGTTAGCATTGAAGTATAGGCCACAAAATTTCGATGATCTTATTGGTCAAGAGGTTGTTACTGAAACTATCGTAAATTCAATTAAGGCAAACAAAACACCAAATGCATATTTGTTTACTGGAATTAGAGGAGTAGGAAAAACTACGACTGCAAGAATTGTTGCAAAAGCTTTGAATTGTTCAAATAGTCTGGACAATAAATGTAAAATAAAGTGTGATAATTGTGATGCGATAACAAATTCAAATCATATAGATGTACTAGAAATGGATGCAGCCAGCAAAACGGGAGTAGATGATGTTAGAGATTTGATTGAATTTTCAAGATATGGACCATCCTCTGCTAAATACAAGATTTTCATTATTGATGAAGTACATATGTTAAGTAAACAGGCATTTAATGCATTATTGAAAACTCTAGAGGAACCCCCAGAATATTTAAAGTTTATATTTGCAACCACAGAAGTAAAAAAAATTCCTGTTACTGTGCTTTCTAGATGTCAGAGGTTCGATTTATCAAGAATTAAATCAACAGAATTATTTGAATATATCAAAAAAATTAAGGAGAGAGAAAATGGCAATATAACAGATGAAGCATTAAAATTTATTGTAAAAATATCTGAAGGGTCTGTAAGAGATGCTCTTTCATTGTTAGACAGAGCATTACTAAGTTTAGATAAAGATAAAGAACTAGATTTAAACTCTGCGCAGAAAATTTTTGGATACTTTGATAAGTCACAACTAATTGATTTATTTGAACTGATCCTAAAAGGAGAAGAATTTGAGGTAATCAAAATTTATAGAAAAATTTATAATCAAGGTATTGAGCCAAATGTTTTCTTAAATGATTTTTTAGAACTAGTTTATTATTTTAAAAATATAAGCTCATTAACACTAGAGAGCACAAATTTTAATTTAAATGATGAAGAATTTTCAAAGATTAAAGATTTAGCTAGTCAAGTAAGTTCAGAGGTATTTATTTTATTCTGGCAATTTACTCTGTCTTCTTTGAGAGAAATAGAGGTCGTTTCTAATCAATATCTAGCTATTGAAATGTTTTTGATAAGATTAATGTATTTAAGTTCTTTAAAGTCAACTGATAGTATTGAAAAAATAAAACTTGATAGTGATAAGTTAATAAAAAAAAACGATAATGATGTTTCTTCTAAAACAATTAATCAAATAAAAAATATTATCCAAGAAGAAAAAAGTAAGCCAGAAGTTCAAAAAAATATTAAAATGGAAAATAAATTTATAGTGAACTCTTTCGAGGATTTGATTAAATTATGTGGTGTTAGAAAAGAATTAAAATTAAAATATGAATTAGAAAAAAATGTAAATCTTGTAAAATTTGAACAAAAGAGAATTGAAATATCTTTTAACGATAATATAGATAAAAACTTCGTAAAGGATCTTTCTTTAAAACTTTTTGAATGGACTCAAGAACGATGGATTATATCATTAAGCAAGTTAAAAGGGCAAATGTCAATTAAAGATAAAGAAAAACATCTTAAAAAACAAGTAATTGACAAAGCAAAAAATTCAGAAATATTTAAACAAGTAAGCAGTAGTTTTTCTGATGCTGAATTAATCGACATAAAATCTAAAAATACAGGAGTTGATAATGAATGACTTCACTAAGATTCTAGATAAAGCAAAAGAGCTAGAGGCAAAAATGAAAGAGAGTCAAAAAAAAATAAAAGAAATCAGAGTGGAGGGAATATCTGGCTCTAATTCAGTCAAAATAATTCTTGATGGAGAAGGAGAAATGCAATCTATAGAATTAAATGAGGAAATAATCCGTGAAAACAAAACTATAATTGAAGACTTGATTGTAGCTGCTCATAATAATGCAAAATCTGAACTTAAATCAAAAACTTCTGAAGAAATTTCTAAAGCAACAGGAGGTTTTGGAATACCTGGTTTTAAATGGCCACTTTAGAATATGCAAAAAGTAAATGAAATAGATGAACTAATAAAGATAATATCAAAACTTCCAGGTCTTGGTCCAAAATCTGCTAAAAGAATTGCCCTTAAATTAATTAATAATAAAGATGAACTTGTAAAACCAATGGCGAGTATATTGGCTCAAATTTATAAAAACGTATCAAGATGTAATTCATGTGGATCATTAAGATCAAATCTTCAAGAATGTTTTAACTGTGAAAATACAAAGGGAAACTTTAAAAAAATTTGTGTTGTTGAGGATATAGCAGATCAATGGTCGATTGAAAACTCCAATATTTTTCAGGGTTATTTTCATATATTAGGAGGAACAATATCTTCCTCAAATCTAAGAAAAGAAGATCTATTGATAAATTCATTGGTTGAGAGAGTTAAAAGAGATGAAATAGAAGAGGTAATTTTAGCCACTAGCGCTACAGTTGAGGGGCAGACAACTGCATTTTATATTCAGGACAGTCTTAAAAAAACAAAAACCAAAGTTACAAGGTTAGCACAAGGTTTACCTGTTGGTGGAGAAATTGAAACTCTTGACGATGGCACATTATTTTCAGCTTTTAAAAACAGATCTGAAATTAACTCTAGTTAGATTTTTTTGCAATTCTGTTTAAATGTAAAAGAGGTTCTGTATAGCCAGATGGTTGTTCTTTCCCCTTAAATATTAAATCACACGCAGTTTTAAACGCTATAGAGTTATCATAATCGTCACTCATTTTAATATATTTCGGATCATTCTTATTTTGATCATCAACAATTTTAGCCATGTCTTTCATTATTTCATTAACTTGAATTTTTGTTGTTATTCCATGATGTATCCAGTTTGCAATATGTTGGGATGAAATCCTAAGTGTTGCTCTATCTTCCATCAAACCAACATTATTGATATCTGGGACTTTTGAACAACCAACACCTTGATCAACCCATCTAACCACGTATCCTAGTAAAGTTTGAGCAGAATTACATATCTCTTTATTAATTTCCTCTATAGACCAGTTCTGCCTATCCGCTATAGGTATCGTAAGAAGTTCGTCTAATTTAGCTTTATCTCTATTAGATAATTTTTTTTGTTCATCAAAGATATTAATCTCATGATAATGTAAAGCGTGTAATGCAGCTGCAGTTGGTGAAGGCACCCACGCACAATTAGCACCAGCTTTTAGGTGTCCGGTCTTTTGTTCCATCATGTCTTTCATTTTATCAGGCATTGCCCACATACCCTTTCCTATTTGTGCTTTGCCAGAAAACCCACACTGCAATCCAATATCAACATTATTATTTTCATATGCATTAATCCATACAGATGTTTTCATATCTCCTTTTTTAATCATAGGACCTGCTTCCATCGATGTGTGCATTTCATCTCCAGTTCTATCAAGGAAACCTGTATTGATAAAAAAGACTCTATTTTTAAGACTTCTTATACATTCCTTTAAATTTACAGATGTTCTTCTTTCTTCATCCATAATTCCAATTTTACATGTATATTTTTTTAAACCTAAAACTTCTTCAACTTTAGAGAAAATTGAGTCTGTAAATGCTGTTTCATCTGGACCATGCATTTTAGGTTTAACGATATACACCGATCCAGTTCTTGAATTGTTTTTATTTTTTATATCATGTAATGCTGCAGCTGTAGTTATAAATGCATCCATGATACCCTCAGGTATCTCACTATCATCCTTTAATAAAACTGCAGAATTAGTCATTAGATGACCAACATTTCTTACTAATAACAAACTCCTGCCATGAAGCTTTAAACCTTTTCCGTCTTTTGAAATATAACTTCTATTAGGATTTAATTTTCTTTCAAATAACTTACCCTCTTTTTCAAATTTTGATTTAAGATCTCCTTTCATCAGACCTAACCAATTTCTATAACAAATAACTTTATCTTCAGCGTCCACTGCCGCCACGCTGTCTTCGTTATCACAAATTGTTGTTAATGCAGACTCCAATATTATATCACTTATACCAGCATGGTCTTGTTGAGCAGCAAATGCTCTTGAGTCCTTCAAAATTTCTATATGTAAATTATTATTTTTTAAAATGATTGCTGACGGATTGTCACTTTCCCCCCTATGTCCTATAAATTTATTTTCATTCTTTAAATTAAATATATCAGCCCCTTTTAAAACTTTTAACTTTCCACTTTTAACAGCAAGACTTGTTATTTGTTTCCAACTTAAACCTGCTAATGGAAAATATTTATCTAGAAAATCTCTTCCATATTTAATTACCATTTCCCCTCTTAATGGATCATATCTTTCAGATACACTATCCTCAGATTGTTCAATTATATCAGTGCCATAAAGACTATCATATAAACTCATCCATCTTGCATTTGCAGCATTGAGAGCATATCTTGCATTCATTACTGGAACTACCAATTGAGGGCCTGCTATATTTGCTATTTCACTGTCAATATTTTTGGTTTCTATTTGAAAATCAGTTCCTTCAATTTTTAAATAACCAATTTCTAATAGAAATTTTTTGTATTCACTTAAATCAAATTCTTTATCTTTATTATTAATATGCCAATCATCAATTTTTTTTTGTAAATCTTCTCTTAATTTAATTAATTTTTTATTTTTGGGTACTAATTCATTTAATGCTTTTTCGAATCCTAGCCAAAATTTTTCTGCTGTTATGTCGGTATTCATTAACAATTCATCGCTAACAAATTTTGACAGTTTTTTAGATACCTTAAGATTATTAATTTTAATATACTCTTCTTGCATAGCACATAATTTTCACCCCCATCTGTATTTTTGCCTGAGAGCTTTACTCCTTCGGCGGAAATCAATCTCTTTCCAGAGTGTTATGCTTTAATCGGTCCTTTTGCCTGAGAGTTTCCGGGGTGGTTGCTCCTTCGGCGCTAAAAATAGTCTCTCCCGATAATAGAGTATTATCTGTTAAAAGAATTAAGTCAATTATTAAGAATTACTCTATCTTTAAACATCATTTTATTGCCTTTTTTGTATTTAAATTATTCGTTATAAATAATTTATGAAAAATTACTTGAATTTTGAAACTGAAATCAAAGATTTGGAAAACGAACTTGAGAAATTAAAAGACCCATATAATCAAAGTGGACTTACAGAAGTAGATACACAAAAAATTTCTCAAACACAAGATGAGTTAGATGAAAAATTAAAACTTGTATATGCAAATCTAGATCCTTGGCAGACCACTATGGTAGCGAGGCATGAGGATAGGCCCAAGTCTAAATTTTTTATCGACAATTTGTTTGAAGACTTTATCCCGTTATCAGGAGATCGTTATTATGGTGAGGATCTCTCTGTAATTTGTGGTTTTGCAAAGTTTAGTGGTTTATCTGTTCTAGTTATAGGCCAGGAAAAAGGTGATGATTTAGATACGAGAATTAAAAGAAATTTTGGGATGATGAGACCTGAAGGTTACAGAAAAACTATAAGGTTAATGCAACTAGCTGATAAATTTAATATACCAATTATATCTTTTATTGATACACCAGGCGCTTATCCAGGAGTTGGCGCAGAAGAGAGAGGCCAGGCAGAGGCGATAGCAAAATCAATAGAATGTTGTATGAATTTAAAAGTTCCAACAATTTCAATCATTATTGGAGAAGGTGGATCAGGAGGTGCTATTGCTTTAGCATCATCAAACAAAGTTCTAATGTTAGAAAATGCAATTTATTCGGTAATTTCTCCTGAGGGATGTGCAACCATTTTGTGGCGAGACCCAAAAAAATGCTAGATGCCGCTAAAGCGATGAGGCTTTCTGCTAAAGATTTGCTAGAACTTGAAGTAATAGACGAAATTATACCAGAACCAATGGGTGGCGCACATCGGGATAAAAATTTAATTCTTAAAAATATTCAAGATGCTCTAAATCAAAATCTAGAAAGTTTTAAGTTGATGTCTCCCGAGGAAGTATTTGATAGTCGAAAGAATAAGTTTTTGAGAATTGGAAGAAGTAAAGGATTTATGAGTAATTTAGATGAATTAAGCTCATTAAAGTTAGATAAAAATAATATAAATCAAATTTTTAGATCTAAAAAAATGTTAATTGCAGGGATCGCTGTTATAATTGTTGTTTTTGGATTAATTATGTTCTTTTTATAAAGCGCCACAGCATCGTTTATATTTTTTACCCGACCCACACGGGCAAGGCTCATTTCTACTTATTTTTTTATCAAATGTTTTTTTGTAATTTTCTGTTTTTTTATTTTCTTGTAATTTTCCAGCTTGTTGGACTATTTTTAAATTCATCAACATAGTAATAAAATCAAGCTTCAGTTTATTAAGTAAGTTTTCAAATAAAAAAAATGCTTCTTTTTTATATTCAACCAAAGGGTCTCTTTGACCATAAGACCTTAATCCGATTACTTGTCTTAATTGTTCCAAATACTGAATATGAGATTTCCAATTAAGATCGATAGTTTGTAAAAAAATTCTCTTTTCTATATCTTGAGATTGATCTTTACCCAACAATTCCTTTCTTTCTTCCCTTGAATTTTGAAATTTCTTATTTAATGATTCTTTTAATTCTTTATCTATACAGTTCGTCAGCGTTTCTAGTTCAGAATTTGTAACATTTTTCCCTAATATTGATTTCAATTTACTTTCAAAATCTAAATTTTTCAGATTAGACTTTTTCCTAATTTTAAGTCTAATTAAATCATCAATAATCTCATTTAAAAAATTATCTGAATATTCAAAAATGTTGTCACTATTCATAACATCTTCTCTTTGGGTAAAGATTACATTTCTTTGATCATTTAAGACGTTATCAAACTTAATTAGTGTTTTTCTAATATCGAAATTCCTAGCTTCAACTTTTTGCTGTGCCCTTTCTAAAGCTTTATTAATCCATGGATGATCGATACTTTCCCCATCTCTTAGCCCAAGTTTTTGCAAAATATTATTCATCGAATCTGATCCAAATATTCTCATCAAATCATCTTCAAGACTTACATAAAAGACTGAATTTCCCTCATCACCTTGACGTCCAGATCTACCTCTTGCTTGATTATCTACTCTACGTGACTCCATTCTTTCAGTACCAATTACATATAAACCACCTAACGATTTTATTTTTTCTTTATTAAGCTTTAATTCCTCATCCGGTATAGAACCTTTTTTTCCACCAAGTTGAATATCTACTCCTCTACCAGAAATACTAGTCGTAATAATTACAGAACTTTCCTTGCCAGCATTAGCAATTATATTAGCTTCATTTTCATGATTTTTTGCATTCAAAACTTCATGTTTAATATTCTCCTTCTTTAAAAGATTTGAATAAATTTCAGACTTATTTATGCTTGATGTAAAGACTAATAAAGGCTGACCTTTTTTATTACATTGTTTTATTTTTTCAATTATAGCCTCATTTTTTTCGGTCTCTGTTCTAAATATTTGGTCGTTTAAATCATTTCTTATCATTTTTTTATTAGTTGGTACGACGACAACGGGAAGATTATATATTTCGTAAAATTCTTGAGACTCTGTTAGTGCTGTTCCAGTACAACCAGAAATTTTATCATATAATTTAAAATAATTTTGATAAGTAATCGACGCTAAAGTTTGATTTTCAACTTTTATAGGAATTCTTTCTTTTGCCTCGAGAGCTTGATGAAGTCCATCACCAAATCTTCTCCCTTCAAGAATTCTACCAGTCAACTCATCTATAATCTTTAATTCGTCATCTTGAATAATATAATCTTTACCTTTTTGAAATAAGTGATTTGCTCTTAATGCTTGATTTACATGATGAACTAAAGTTAGGTTTTCAGGATCGTAAAAATTATTATTTTTTAAAATTCCTGCATTTGAAAAAATTTTTTCAATGTTATTGATTCCATCATTGGTTAAAAGTACATTTTTATCTTTTTCATCAATCTCAAAGTCTTTTTCTTTTAAAGATCTAATTAATTTATCTATTGCCAAATACTGAGCTGTTCTATCTTCTGCGGCTCCAGATATAATTAATGGTGTTCTTGCTTCATCAATTAAACAAGAGTCAATTTCGTCAACGATAGCAAAGAAATGCTCTCTTTGTACCATTTCATCTTTTGAAAATTTCATGTTATCTCTCAAATAATCGAAACCAAGTTCACTATTTGTTGCATAAGTGATATCACAATTATAATTTTTCTTCCTTTCCAAATCATCTTGATCATTGTTGATATAGCCTGATGAAAGTCCTAAAAAATTATAAATTTCACCCATTTCCTGAGAGTCTCGCTTAGCAAGATAATCATTAACTGTTACTATGTGTACTCCTTTTTCATAAAGAGCATTTAAGTATGCTGCAAGAGTGATAGTTAGAGTTTTTCCCTCACCTGTCCTCATTTCAGCAATTTTAGACTCCTGTAAAACTACCCCACCTATTAGCTGAACATCAAAATGTCTTTCTTCCCTTTTTCTTCTTGAAGCTTCCCTTACTAATGCGAAAGCTTCGGGTAATACCTTTTCAATCTTTTCTCCATTTTTTATTTTTTCTTTAAGTTCGGTAGTTTTTTTTGGAAAATCTTCATCTTGTAAATTTTTTATAGTTTGTTCTAAAGAGTTTATATTTTCAACGATTTTAGTAATTCTATCGAGCTCTCTTTGATTGCTAGATTTTACCAGTTTTGTGATAAAGTTTAATGGATTAATCATCAGTTTTTGATTTATTATTTACTTATAACCTTTAATATAACTATTAAATAATAATTTTAAATAGGATGGGAATTAATTTAGCTAATTTTTTATCTTCAAAATCAAAAAGTAAGAGATTGAAGGAATTTCAAGATCTAGACCATATCGATGGTGTATCTGTTTCTACAATTAGTGCAAATTTGTATGACAACTCTAGAGATGATCTGGTTATGTTTTATTTTAGAGATGGGGTTAATTATGCTTCTGTTTATACCCAGTCTAAAATTGTATCTGAAAATATTAAGTGGAATTTAAATCAAAAAGTAAAAAAAATTTTTTCATTAATAGTCAACACAAGAAATGCTAATTGTTTCACTGGTAAACAAGGCTATAAAAGTTTAGAAAAGATTGCTGAGGTTGTATCAATTAAATTGACAGAGAAGCAAAAAGAGGACGAGGAACAACCAAAAAAAATAAAACCAAAGGAAATAATTTTTGGATGTACAGGAACTATTGGTGAGACTTTTCCAGAAGAAAAAATAAGAAATAAGATCTCTGAATTAATTGATAAAATAAAATATACTCAAAATAAATATATTTGGATGAAAGCTTCACTGGGTATTATGACCACTGATACTCAACCTAAAATGGCCATGGAAGAATGTTCTATTGGAGGAAATGATATAAAAATATTTGGAATTGCCAAAGGTTCTGGAATGATTCAGCCAGATATGGCTACTACTTTAGCGTATATTTTTACTGATGCAGATCTTCCAAATGACATATTAAAAAAACTTTTAAAGAAAAATATTTCAAATACTTTCAATGCAATTAGTTGCGATAGCGATACTAGCACTAATGATATGGTTTCAATTTTTTCAACAGGAAAGTCTAAACATTCTAAGATTAAAAATATTAATGATGTAAAAATTAAAAATTTTGATTTAGCTTTAAATAAAGTTTTATTAAATTTGGCTAAAAGGGTTGTAGCTGATGGCGAAGGTGCTTCAAAGTTTATTACTGTTAGCCTTCAGGGATGTAAAAATGAAAATGATGCCAGAAAAATTGCCTTCTCCATTGCAAATTCACCACTAGTAAAAACTGCTATTTCAGGGGAAGACGCCAATTGGGGCAGAGTTGTAATGGCAATTGGTAAAGCAGGGGTGCATATTAAGCATGAAAGATTGTCTATAAAATTTGGTGAAATAAGCGTCGTATCTAATGGAAAGTTAAATTCAAATTATAATGAGGATGAAGTATCTGAATATATGAAAAATGATAGCATTGATATTAATGTTGATATTTCCTGTGGCACAAAGAGTTTCAAAGTTTATACGATGGATTTAACAAAAAAATATATTGAAATTAACGGAGATTATAGAAGTTAGGTTCTATTGAAATTAAAAGAAATATCACTAAATGATAAATAATAACTATGATTAAATATAAGTTAATTTGTAAAAACTGTGATTTTTCATTTGATAGTTGGTTTGCTTCTTCTAAAGAATATGAAAAACTCAAAATAAAAAATTTTTTAAATTGCCATAAATGTAACTCTCAAAACGTAGAAAAAACCTTGATGGCGCCAAAATTAATTAACATTAATTCTACTAATAGTCTTGAGAAAAAAAAAATAAGATTGAATGAGATAAAAGACAAAATTAGAGAATATCAAAAATTTATCAAAAATAACTTTGATTATGTTGGTGAAAATTTTGCTTATGAAGCAAGATCGTTGCACTATGATAAAAAAAATAAAAAAAAAGGTATTTATGGTACAGCTACAAAAAATGAAATTACAGAACTGAAAGCAGAAGGAGTCGAAGCTGAAGTTATACCATGGATTGAAAACAAGAGTAATTAAACTTTATTAAATTTTCCAATATAATTAATTGATTTATCTGAAGAAATTGACCATTTGTTATTAATTATATTGAATTTCATACCATCTAAATTTTCTAAATGAAGATTATATTTTTTTGAAATTTTAATAAGTTCATTTGGATTTAAAAATTTATCCCATTCGTGAGTCCCAATTGGTAGCCATCTTAAAATATACTCAGCACCGATTATTGCAAAAAAATAAGATTTTAAAGTTTTATTTATTGTTGCAACAAACATTATGCCATCTTTTTTTAGTAGCGTTGAACATGATTTTAAAAAAAAATCAACGTCTTCAACATGTTCAATAATTTCCATATTTAAAATTACGTCAAATTTTTTATCTATTTCTAAGTTTTCTGGTGAGCTAGATAAATAATTAATTTTTAAATTATTTTTTTTTGCATGAAGTTTTGCTACTTGGATATTCTTTTCTGAAGCATCTATGCCAGTAACTTCTGCTCCTAATCTACTCATAGGCTCTGATAGCAAGCCACCACCACAACCTATATCTAATAATCTAATTTTTTTTAATGGTTTATCTGAATTTTTAAGTTTAAAACTATTTATTATTTTTTCCTTTATATATGAAATTCTAATAGGATTAAATTTATGCAAAGGTTTAAATTTACCATTAGGATCCCACCATTCTTCGGCAATTTTAGTAAATTTTTCTATTTCTTTTTTATTAATTGTGCTAGTTTTCATAACTAATTCGACAATATATTGAAGATGTATTTTATCAATATATTTTAATTATAGAAAATATCTATCATGAAACTCGTGGTATTAAAATTTGGTGGAACATCAGTTGGTACAATTGAAAAAATTAAAAAAGTTACTGACATAATTATTGGGTATAAAAAGAGAAAAAACAAAGTAATTGTTGTTTCCTCAGCTATGAGTGGTGTGACAAATAATTTAATAAAAAAATCAAAACAGATTAGTGAGAATTTTCTGGACTCAGAATACGATGTTTTGGTGTCATCAGGTGAACAAGTTGCATGTTCATTAATAGCTGGTAGATTAAATCATAAAGGCTTCAATTCAAGATCTTGGCTCGGTTGGCAAGTGCCAATTTTAACTAGTGGCCCACATACAAATTCAAGGATTAAAATAGTTAACAAAGATAAATTGTTAAGATTTCTAAGACAAGGAGGTATACCCATTATTACAGGTTTTCAAGGAGTAAATATTGATGAAAGAGTCACAACTATAGGCAGAGGAGGTTCCGACTCAAGCGCAATTATGATTGCAAAATTCTTTAGAGCACAAAGATGTATTATTTATACTGATGTAGAGGGAGTCTACACTACAGATCCTAGCAAATTAAAAAAAGCAAAAAAAATTAAAGTAATTTCTTATGAAGAAATGTTAGAAATGGCATCTTTAGGCGCAAAAGTTATGCAACCTGTTTCGATTCAAGATGCTAGACTAAATAGGATCGATATTGAAGTAAAATCCACGTTTAAAAAAAAACCTGGTACATTAATTACAAAAAGAAAAAATATAAATAAAAATAGAATTATTACAGGAATTTCTTCAACTCAGAATGATGCAAAAGTAACTTTAGTTGGTGTAAAAGATAGACCTGGTGTAGCGGCATCAATTTTTAAACCGTTATCAACTAATTCTATCAACGTTGATATGGTGGTACAAAATATTTCAGAGAATGGAAAAGAAACTGACTTAACTTTTACCATCAAGGCTGAGGATCTAAATAAAACTAAAAAGATAATTCAGGAAAATAGACGAATTAATTTTAGAAAAGTATTATTTAAAAAAGGGGTTTCTAAAATTTCAATAATTGGTGTTGGAATGATTACAACTCCTGGAGTTTCTTTCAGAATGTTTCAGGCTTTAGCAAATAAAAAAATAAACATTCAAGTTATATCAACATCAGAAATTAAGATATCTGTTTTGATTAATAAAAAAGACATTAAAAAAGCTTTGGTTACATTACATAAAGAGTTTAAATTACAAAAATAAAAAAATGAGCATCAGACCTTTTAGAGACATTAAAAGACGAAAGACCAGAACTATCAATGTGGGTAATGTTAAGATCGGAGGAGAAAATCCTATTTCTGTACAATCAATGACTAATACTTTAACGTCAGATATTAAAAATACAATTAAACAAATTCAAGAAATACAATCTGCAGGGGCTGATATAGTCAGAGTTTCTTGTCCAGATGAAGCATCTTCAAAAAGTCTCAAAGAAATTACAAAACATATTGATATCCCAATAGTTGCAGATATACATTTTCACTACAAAAGAGCGATTGAGGCTGCAGAAAATGGAGCAAGCTGTTTAAGAATTAATCCTGGGAATATTGGAGATAAAAAAAAGATAATAGAGGTAGTTAAATCTGCAAAAGATAATAATTGTTCAATTAGGGTGGGGGTAAATGCTGGCTCGTTGGAAAAAGATATATTGGAAAAATTTAAAGAACCTTGTCCAGAAGCATTAGTAGAAAGCGCTATTAGAAACGTAGAAATTTTGGAGGATGTTAATTTTTCTAATTTAAAAATAAGTGTAAAATCGTCCGATATTTTTTTATCGGTAGAAGCATATCGTCAGCTTTCTAAAAAAGTAGATTATCCACTTCATTTAGGAATAACTGAGGCGGGTAGTTTTATACCAGGCAGCATCAAATCCTCAATTGGTTTGGGAATTCTACTTAAAGAGGGTATTGGAGATACCATTAGAATATCTCTATCTGATGATCCAGTACAAGAGGTGAAAATTGGAAATGAGATACTGAAGTCTTTAAACCTTAGGAATAGAGGAGTAAAGATTATTTCTTGTCCATCATGCGCAAGACAGGGTTTTCAAGTAATTGATACAGTTAGAATTTTAGAGGAAAAATTATCACATATAAAAACTCCAATTACTCTCTCAATCATAGGATGTGTAGTTAATGGACCTGGTGAGGCTGCGATGACAGATGTTGGAATTACTGGGGGTCAAAAAGGAAGTAATATGCTTTACCTTTCTGGGGTTCAAAGTGAAAAAGTTATGACAAATGATATGATAACAAAAGTGATCTATGAGGTTGAAAAAAAAGCTTCTGAATTAGAGAACAATCAAAAATGATACCAAAAAAAACGATTGAAGAGCTAATTATTCGACATTCTTCATTAGAAAAAGATTTAGCTTCAGGAAAAATAGATAAGAAGCTCTTTGCAGAAAAATCCAAAGAATATTCCGATTTAAACGAAATTATCGAAAGTGCAAAAAAATATTCATCTTATGAAAATGATAAAATTGAATTAGAAAAAATTCTTAAAGATAAAAATTCAGACGAAGAATTAATCAAAATGGCTGAAATTGAGCTAAAAGAATTAACTCTAAGATTTGAGAAAAATGAAAAAAGATTAAAATTATTTTTACTACCAAAGGATGATGCTGATAAAAAAAATGCAATAATAGAGATAAGAGCAGGTACTGGCGGGCAAGAGGCAAGCTTATTCGCTGCTGATCTATTTAAGATGTATGAAAAAGTTTGTCATAAAAAAAAATGGATATTAGAATTAATTTCTATTTCAAAAAGTGATGCAGGAGGATTAAAAGAAGCTATAGCTTCTATTAAGGGTACAAATATTTATTCTATTCTAAAATATGAGAGTGGCGTTCATAGAGTTCAACGAGTTCCAGACACCGAAACGCAAGGACGAGTGCATACTTCTGCTGCAACTGTTGCTGTCCTGCCAGAGGTTGAAGAAGTCGATTTAAAGATCAGTGAGATTGATTTAAGAATTGATGTTTTTAGAGCCGGGGGACCTGGTGGTCAGTCAGTCAATACAACTGATAGTGCGGTAAGAATTACACACATTCCCTCAGGCTTGAGTGTTTCACAACAAGATGAAAAATCCCAACACAAAAATAAGGCAAAAGGTATGAAAATATTGAGAGCAAGATTGTATGAGTTGGAGAGATCAAGAATAGATCAAGAGAGATCAGCAGATAGAAAAAGTAAAATTGGTACTGGAGATAGATCTGAAAGAATTAGAACTTATAATTTTCCCCAGGGTAGAGTCACTGATCATAGAATTAATTTGACACTACACAAATTGGAAGAATTTTTGGAAGGAGAGGCTTTTGACGAGATAATAGAATCTCTTTCATTAAAGGCTCAAGAGGAAAGTTTAAGTAAAATTTAATTTATGAATATTCACACTGCTTTAAAAAATGGGCAATCGGTATTACAGAATTACAATATTAAATCTGCAGAATTAGATAGTGAAATTTTAATGTCAAAAGCAATAAGTAAAGATAAAAAATATATTATTTTAAATTCGAACAAACCAATAAAAAAAAGCGAACTTGATTATTTCAAAATTCTTATACAAGAAAGAGCTAAAAACAATCCAATAGCTTATTTAATAAAAAAAAAAGATTTTTGGAAGTATGAATTTACAGTTAATAGAAATGTTTTAATACCAAGACCTGACTCTGAGGTTTTAGTTGAAGTAACACTAAAATTAACTAAAAATAGAAATAATTTACGAATATTAGATATTGGAATTGGCTCAGGTTGTATATTAATCTCAATTTTGAGAGAGAAAAAAAATTTTATAGGAACAGGAATTGATATTAGCAACAAATCATTACAAATTAGTAGGATTAATAGTCATAAATTAAGAGTAAATAATAGGTTAAAATTGTATAAATCAAATATTGACAATTTTCGAACAGGCAAATATGATTTAATATTATCTAATCCTCCATACATTAAAAAATATGACTTAAAATGTTTGGAAAAAGATATTAGTTTCGAGCCAAAGGAAGCTTTAGATGGTGGATATGATGGATTATCAGAAATCAGAAAAGTAATTAAAAAATCATCTGAACTGATAAAGAGAAAAGGCTATTTGGTATTAGAAATAGGTTCTAACCAAAAAAATAAAGTTAAGAAAATATTACAAAGCAAGGGATTTTATATTGAAAGAGTGGTTAAAGATTTATCTAATCATGAACGCTGCATAGTCAGCTCTAAAATATAAATAAAAAAATGGTAACATTTAGAAACAATAGCGGAAGAAGAAACACCTACAGGAGAAATGAGAGGAATTTTAAATCTAATGGAGAAAGAAATAAATTTAACAATAATTTTTCAAATACAGAAAATTTTCAGAGAAGAGTTCCAGGTAGAAATAATCATAACGCATCAAAATTGATTGAAAAATATAATAATCTAGCCAGAGAAGCTAATTCAGGAGGTGATAAAATTTTATCAGAAAATTATTTTCAACATGCAGATCATTTTACAAGAATTTTAAATGAGAGAGAAATTCAAAAAAAAATGAGTATCAAAAAACAAACTTTGGAAGAAGATAATATCTTAAATGAGAGAAAAGAAAAAAAAACTGAGACATTATCTGAAAAAGAAGATATCCAAAGTGACAAAAATTCAGACGTTAATTAATTAAGACCAATTATTTTTTCAGATTTTAATACATCCAATTTTATTCTTTTAGTCTCAAAAATTTTTCTTTCATCACCTTTTAAAATTTTACCAGATGGAAGCTTTAAAGTTTGAGAATTTATTTTTTTCCCATTAACGATTACCTCATAATGAAGATGTGGCCCAGTTGACTTTCCACTAGATCCCACATATCCAATAGTCTGTCCCTGTTTTACTCTTGTTCCTTTCCTAATTCCTTTAGCAAATTTTGACATATGTGCGTAAACAGTCTGATAAATAGAATTATGTTTTATGACCACGCAATTACCACCTCCTCCACACCATCCAGCTTTTTTAATCACACCATTGCCTGACGCCATGATAGGAGTTCCCATTGGTGCAGCAAAATCTGTTCCTCTATGCATTTTATTAAATCCATCGATCGGATGTTTTCGCATTCCAAAAGAAGAGGAAAGTCGTGCACCATTAATTGGAGTTTTCATTAAAGCTTTTTGAACACTTTTTCCACTTTTATCATAATGTCCTTCATTATTTTTTGAGTCAAAATAATATAAAGAATTATCTTCACCACTTAATTTTAAATTTGCATAAAGAATATTACCAGTTTCAATTATATTTTGTTTATCATCTGAAAAAACTTCATACATGATTTGAAAACTATCTTTTTTTCTAATATCTCTTTGAAAATCAATTTGAAAGCCATAAATTCTTGCAAACTCTATGATAATATTTGCTGGAATTTTTTGATTTTGAGCTGACTTATAAAGATTTTCCAGAATAGCACTTTCATCATAGATTATATTTTTATTTAATTTAGTAACAATAATTTTTTGATTAAATTTACCAGTACCTCTCTCTCTAGTGAGGTAAATCTTTTCAGTATTTGAAACCTGAAATACAAATTTTTTTATAAGAGAATTTGTCTGATCTATCGTGAAACTAAACTTTTGATTTACATTTAATTTATTTAAATTTATTTTTTTTCCTAACTCTTTTTTTATTTGCGTTATCTCAGATTTTTCTACTAAATATTCATCCAAAATTTTATCGAAAGTTTCACCTACATTTATTTTATGTTCGATCTTTTTAAATCTTGGTTCTAGATTGTCTAATATTTGATTTAAAGATTTTTTAAAATAGACATTATCTAATAGATCCGAGTAATTGTTTAAAATTTTTTCTTTATTATAATTATAATAAGAGGTGAATGTGATAGTAATTGCAATAAG
>CACPGB010000012.1 GCA_902633515.1 uncultured Pelagibacteraceae bacterium
ATGCTTTTTCGCAAGACGTAAGATTAGGTATTTTAGATGCAGCTAAAGAAACTGGATCTGAAATTATAATTGACGACAAACTACCAAAAGAACTAAACGATATGGCTGCAACATTAGTTAAAGTTAAACAAATGAAACCAGATGTTCTAGTTGTATCAGGGCATACAAAAGGTGCATTAACAGCTGTTAGACAAATTGCTGAAATGAAAGTAGATGTTCCAATGCTAGCTATGACTCACTGTGATGCTGCGAAATTATCAAAACAACATGGTAAAAATTCACAGTATGCTCTTTGTGCGTCTCAATGGCATAAAACATTAACTTACAAAGATAATTTCTTTAAAGATGGTATGACATATGCAGCAGACTTTACAAAAGAGTTTGGATATGATCCGCCGTATCAAGCAGCTGAGTCTTCAGCGGCCTTATTGGTATTTAAAGACGCTTTTGAGAGAGCTAATTCTTTTGATCAAAAGAAAGTAAGAGATGCTCTTGCTGCAACTAACATGCAAACATTTTATGGAAATATCAAGTTCGCGCCGGGTGGTCAAAACGTTGACAAACCGATGGTCCTTTTCCAAGTTATGTGTGATGGTGCTGGAAAATGTGAAAACAAAGTTGTTGCTCCACTGAAGTGGGCTTCGGCTGAGTTAATTCACCCAATTCCTAAGTGGTCTAAAAGATAATAACAAATCTATAAATACCCCCTAAACTCTAGGGGGTATTTTTTTTTAAAGGCAGATTATGGATTTCATGGTTTTTCAATATCCAATGATAAGTGTTCAAGCTTGCATGGATGGAGTACTGCTTGGAATTTTATTTGCTTTGATCGCTTATGGTATGGCTTTGCAATGGGGAGTCATGAACATTATAAATATAGCTCAGGGTGATCTAGTTATTCTAGGAGGATATATTGCTTACTTTATGTATCTATATGGTATCCATCCTGCTTGGGGTGTAATTGTAGCACCAATTATAATGTATTTTGTGGGTGTTGGACTTTATAAGTTAGTAATAAATAAAGTTGTTGATAGAGATTTATTCATATCAATTCTTGCTACATTTGGAATAAGTATTTTATTTATGCAGTTAATGAATTTTGCATTCGGTGCAGACGTCGTTTTAGCTAATTCAGGTTATGGAACCACTTTTTTATTTGATAGCGCAGTAGTTTTACCAAACTCAAAAATATTTTCTGCTTCTATAAGTATTCTATTTGCTATTTGTTTAGTAATTTACATGAAAAAATCTAAACTCGGTCGTGCGATTAGAGCAACAGCACAAAACTCTAGAGCAGCAAAGATTTTAGGAGTAGATACAGAAAAAGTTTATGCTGCTACATTTGGTATTAATGCAGCCCTTTGTGGTGTTGCTGGTGCCTTAATATCCATAACATTTACTATTCACCCCTACATGGGATTACCCTATACAATCAGATCTTTTATGATTGTAATTGTTGCAGGATTAGGAAATTTACCTGGAGTAGCATTATCAGGTATGGGGCTAGGAGTTTTTGAAGAATTTGCAGATTATATTTTAGGTACAGAATTTAGAATTGGTGCAGTATTTTTATTATTAGTTTTAATACTAGTTTATAGAAGATTTAAACTTTCTAGAAAGAGAGAGTACTTAAAATGAGGAAAATATTACTAATGATATTATTTTTAACATTTCCAAATTTATCTATAGGAAATGAAAGATTTATACCAATTGAATTATGGCTGGGGATACCATCGACTGGTTCAAGTGAATTGAAATTTTATGAGGTGAATAATAAGCAACATAATGGAAAATTAAAAGTCTCAGGTCCTATTGACTGGAAAAATGAGATAACAGGAGAGACAATTAAAGTTTATGAGAGAAAAAGAGGTTCTAAATTACAGCTCTTTACAATAACTAATAATGGTCAATGCTTGGGAAGAGTGTGGGATAGTAGGAAAAGAAAAAGAGGAGTTGTTGTTGCAATAGATAATGGCTGTAAATTTCCACTAGGAACTTGGAAAGAGGGAGAAACTCGTGATTTCTTTTCAGCTTATAACTGGCCGAAAAAAAAATCAGGTGGTAGCTCTACTAGCAAAAGAACTGGGATGAAAAAGACACTGACTGTTAAAAAATTAGGTGACGAAAAAAAATGTCTTACTTTCAGGTGGCAGCTTACTGTTATGGGTGGAAAAAGATCAGGAAAAGTAATAGATGATAACGACTATACTTATTGTCCTAATAAAGGTTTTACAAAATTAGTATCAAGGAAATAATGAGTAAAAATATTATTTTATACGCAGCAATATTAGTTTTTGGAATAACAGCTCCTTTTATTTTTCCAGCATTTAAAGTTCAATTATCAATACTTTGTGTTTTAATCGTATTAGCTCTTACTTGGAATATTCAAGGTGGGGAAATGGGCTACAATACTTTTGGAAATATATTGTTTTATGGCCTTGGGATGTATCTTTGTGCTTCAGTTCAAGTGGGAATGTTTTTTCCTTTAGCAGAATGGACTGAGAGCGGTGGAGAAAAAACTTTCGTTCATACACCAGCTCAATTTTTTCAAGGAATGGCATTTGGGTTAGTGGTGGCAGCAGTAATTCCGACAATAGTTGCTGGATTAATTGGATATGCAATTCTAGGATTAAGAGGCCATTATTTTGCAATATGTACGTTAGGTTTAGGAGTTGCTGCAGGAGAAATTTCTGGAGGTATAGAAATTATTGGAGCTGGACAGGGGTTTACAACACCGCCATTTCCTGACGTAGGTGGTTTAGAAGCACGAGGAGAATTTTTTTACTTGCTTAGTTTTGGTGCACTTGTCTTAACATTCATCGCTGTAAGGGCAATTTATTTTACAAGATTTAAATTAATCCTAAATGCAATTAGAGATAATGAAGACAAAGCTGAAGCTATGGGAATTCAAACGATGAAATATAAGATTATTGGTTGGATGATATCAGCATTTTTTTGTGGTCTAGCAGGTGGAATTATGGGAGGACTAGTTGGCTATATAGACTCAACTGATGTTGCATTTGATGGAAGAGAAATGGGAGTATTCATGGTTTTGATGGCCATCTTAGGTGGAAAAGGCACTTTATGGGGACCAGTTATTGGAGCAACAGTATTTCATATTTTTAAAGAAGGATTTTGGACATTCTTTTTAGGTTGGCAATATGTTGCGCTCGGTGTTCTTATAGTTGTAATTGTAATTTATTTCCCTGAAGGAATAATGGGCTGGTTAAGAGAAAAATTTCCAGAAAGATTTGGTGAGACAATAGATGAAGCGGATCGAAAAGCGCAAGTAGAATTAAAATGAGTATATTAGAAGTTAACAATGTTAGTAAATCGTTTGGTGGAGTAAAAGCAAATGTTGATATCTCAATGAATGTTGAGAAGGGAAAAATTGTTGGCTTAATAGGACCAAATGGTTCTGGCAAAACAACCTTATTCAATTCTATTGTTGGGACTTATCCAATAGATGATGGATCTATTAAATTTAATGGTAAAGAGGTTTCAGAATTACCAGTTCCAGTGATTGCAAAGCTTGGATTATTAAGAACATTTCAACAAACAAGAATATACGGAAAATTAAATTGTGTAGAAAATATGCTAATTAGTCATAAAGGGAGTGATGCAAGTATATTTACAATATTTTCAAAAATACCAAAAGATCTTACAGAAAAAGCTGAAAATTTACTGAATTTTGTTGGTTTATATCAAAAAAGAAAATTACGTGCAGGCGATTTATCTTTTGGTCAACAGAAATTATTAGAACTAGCGATGGCATTAATGAATGAACCTGAGATGCTATTATTAGATGAACCAACGGCAGGAATTAATCCAACTTTAATTAATGGAATTATAGATAGATTGATTAAAGTAAACCAAGATTTTGGTATCACGTTGTTAGTAATCGAACATAACATGAAAGTAATTATGCAATTAGCCGAGGATATTTTTTGCCTAGCACATGGGAAAATGCTTGCCAATGGTTCACCAGACGAAATTAAAAATGATAAGCGTGTAATAGATGCTTATTTGGGAGCTCAATAATGTCAAATCAGTATGAGGTTTTAGGTAAAGCCCCTGGTGTTGAAGATTTAAAAAATCTATCTCCTAATAATGTTCATTTGACAATTAAGAATTTAAACGCTGGATATGGGAAAATGGAAATTCTTCATAATTTTGATCTTTGCGTTAGTAAAGCACAATCACTCTGTTTGATAGGCCCTAATGGTGCAGGTAAATCTACTATACTTCACTCAATTTATGGATTTACGAATATTTTTTCAGGTAAAATAGAAATAGATGGGAAAGAAATTACAAACCTTTCACCTGCTGAAAAACTTAAATCAGTTGGAATAGCATACATTCTTCAAGATAACTCTGTCTTTCCAGACATGACAGTAGAAGAAAATTTATTAATGGGTGGATTTATTAAAGATAAAACTGAGGAATCTTACGAAGAAGCAGAAAAAATTCTTCAAAAGTATGAAAGGTTGGGAAATAGAAGAAGCCAACCAGCAAAAGTATTATCTGGAGGAGAAAGAAGATTGTTAGAAATATCTAGAGCATTGGTAATGAAACCATCAGTTTTACTGGTTGATGAACCATCAATCGGATTAGAACCGAGATACATAGATATGGTTTTTGAAATTTTAAGGGACTTACAAGAAAATGAAAAAAAAACAATTATTCTAGTTGAGCAAAATGCTAAAAAGGGTCTTGAGTTTGCAGATATTGGTTATGTTCTAGTTTCTGGGCAAACCGCAATAGCAGGTAAAGGAAATGATCTTTTGAACAATCCAGATGTTGGTCGCTTATTTCTAGGCGGTTAATGATTAAAAAAGAATTATTTTTAAGAGGATATAAGTCAATACTTAAACCTGACAGTCCAGCAATAGCACTAGGGTGCTGTTTTATTGCTATTGGTGCACTTCTTAAAAACATAGGTTTTAATATTCAGGAAAGTGTTTTTTCTACAATGTTAATTTATGCTTTGCCAGGCTCGTTAGTAATGGCTGAGTCTATTTTAGTTGGGTCTTCATTATTAAGTATTTTTATTGCAGTTTGGTTTGTTAATGCAAGACTTTATCCAATGGCTGTCTCTTTATTTCCATTGATGATGGATGAAAGCCAACCAAAATGGAAATATTATTTATCTTGTCATTTCATAGCAGTTTCAGCTTGGTTAATTATGAAAAGCAACTATGAAACTATTAAAAAAAAAGATCGAGTTGATTTTTGGATAGGTATAGGTTCTGCCACATGGAGTGTTGCTGTTTTATCGACAATTATTGGTTTTTATTTATCTGATTATCTTAATAAAGATATGTTAATGGGTTTGGCAATTTTAAATCCAATTTATTTTACATGCATGATGGTTGGAGCAATGAAAACAATTCAAATTACATTTTCAGTAATGCTTGGGGGAATTTTAGGGCCAGTTTTTTATTTTTTTTCACCTGAATGGTCAATTTTACTAGGTGGATTAATTGGAGGATCCATAGCTTATTTGATTGGAGAGAAAAATGTCAATTAACATTCTTTTATCAATAATTGTAACGTCGTTGGCAACTTATATATCAAGATTTTTGGGAGTTTTGTCCTCTGTAAGAATTAAAGAAACTACTAGAATATTTCGTTGGTTTAATTGTTTGGCTTATGCAACACTTGCAGCACTTATTGCACGAACTATAGTATTTCCCGTTGGTGTACTATCTGACGCAAGTTATTCAAGTAGAATTTTAGTAGTCCTGTTGAGTTTAGGGATTTTTTTTATCACAAAAAAAAATTTTGTTTATCCTACAATATTTTCAGCAATTTCAATGAGCTTAATTAATAATTATTTTTAAGACTTTAAAAGTTTCAAATAATTGGATAAATTACTTTGATGATGAACGATATTTCAGGATTTGAAATTTTACCTAATAAAATATCCCCTAGGATAATTGATATTAAAATTAAGAATGAAATTATTGAAAAATTAATTTTCCCTTTTAAAAAATTTGATTTAACAGCAATTGAATACAAACCATTTACTAGGTTTACAATTGCAAAAAGTTTAGATGATTTAACTAACAATAAACTTGGCATTTTATTAAATAAAATTATTAGAGATAGAAAATCAGGTTGTTTTATAATTGGTCCGCAAGATGAAAATTCAAATATGGATGACGTTTTTTTGGTAAAGTTGTCTACGGCTATATCTTATTTAATTGGTAACCCTAATCATGACTCCATGGCAGGAAAATATTATGCAAGGTTTCATGTAAAACATGTAGACAAAAGTGACTCGTACTTGAGAAAAGCATATACCAATATGGATCTTCATACTGATGGAACATACGTAAAAGAGGTAACTGATTGGCTTTTGATGACAAAAATTGAGGAAAAAAATGTTGAGGGTGGTGAAACGGCAATGCTACATTTGGATGATTGGGAGTATTGTGAAGAATTATTTAATGATCCTGTGGGTAAAGAAAATTTTATTTGGTCTTCACCAAAAAGCAAAAATATAGAATACAAAGTTGAGCATCCAGTATTCTCAGAAGATGAAAATGGTAAAGCCCAAATTTCATACATTGATCAATTTCCTGAACCACAAAATATGTCCCAAGGAAATTTTTTACAGAAATTATCAGATTGTTTAGAGGAGAGTAAAAATAAGATTATAACAAAATTGCCAGTTGGCTCAGCTATCGTAGCAAACAATTATTTTTGGTTACATGGGAGACGTCCATTTAAAGAAAACAAAGATTTGAGTAGAGAACTCTTGAGAATTAGGGGTTCATTTTTCCAAAATTAAACTATCATCGATAAAATAAGAAATTTATAAATTTATGAAATTAGGATTTATAGGAACAGGAAAAATAGCTTCTTCAGTTATTTTAGGCGTATGTAAATCTAATATAAAGTTTAGGCAGATAATAGTATCTCCAAAGAATAAGAAAATAGCAAATTATTTAAAGAAAAAATTCAAAAAAGTAAGTATTGCAAAAAATAATCAAGATGTAATCAACAAATCAAATTGGATATTTTTATCAGTCACTCCAAAAGTAGGAGATAAAATTATTAAAGACTTAAAATTTAAATCTAATCAAACAATTATAAGTTTAATTTCAACAATAAATCTTTCCGAACTAAAAAAAATGATCAAAGTAAAATCTAAAATTATTAGAGCAATACCGCTGCCTCCAATATCTATCATGAAAGGTCCAGTTCCTATTTATCCACCTAATAAAAAAGTGAAAAGTTTTTTTGATAAAATTGGATCCACGATAGAAATTAAAAATGAAAAACTATCTATTAATTTTTGGTCGACATCTGGGATGATGGCGTCTTATTACGAAATGTTAAGAGTAATGAGTAATTGGCTTGTAAAAAAAGGTATAAAACATCAAGATGCTCAAAAGTATATAACTTCATTATTTTTAGCTTTATCAGAAGATGCAGTTGTAAATTCTAAAAAAGATTTAAAACATTTAGTAAAAGAGTCTCAAACACCCAAAGGACTTAACCAACAAGGTCTTAATGTGATGTCCAAAAAAGGTGTTTATAAATCTGTTGTTAATACTTTAAATAGTATTCACAAAAGATTAAATAATTAATGTCTCAAAATATTTTAGAAATCAGTAATCTTTCAAAATATTTTGGAGGACTAGCTGCTGTATTAGATTGTTCACTTAAGGTAAAAAAAGGCACCATCACAGGCATCATAGGTCCGAATGGATCTGGCAAAACAACTTTATTTAATTTGATAGCAGGAAATTTAAAATCATCTAAAGGAAATGTTAAATTTAATAATGAAGATATTACTAATACTCCATCATATGAATTATTCTCTAAAGGTTTGTTGAGAACTTTCCAAATTGCACATGAATTTACGAATTTATCTGTTTTAGAAAATCTAATGATGGTACCCGGAAATCAATCTGGTGAAAAATTAACGAATGTTTTATTAAAACCTTCTCTTGTTGCAAAAGAAGAAAATTTAATTAAAGAAAAAGCAAAAGAAGTAGTAGATTTTTTAAATTTGAGTCACCTTTCAAATGAACTTGCTGGAAATCTATCTGGAGGTCAAAAAAAACTTTTAGAGCTTGGTAGAACAATGATGGTTGATGCGAAATTAGTACTTTTAGACGAGGTTGGTGCTGGAGTTAATAGAACATTGCTTAAAGATTTAGGCACTGCAATTCAAAAATTAAATCAAGAAAAGGGTTATACCTTTTGTATGATTGAACATGATATGGATTTTATAGGGAGACTTTGCGACCCAGTTATTGTTATGGCGGAAGGTTCAGTTTTATTCGAAGGTTCAGTTGAAAATGCAAAAAAAGATCAAAAGGTTATAGAAAGCTATTTAGGTAGAGGATCAAAATTAAAGGATAAAAACTGATGGCTTTTTTTGAGGGAAATAAAATGACTGGTGGTTATGGAAATGGTCCTGATATTATTCACTCTTGTTCTGTAACTGTTGATAGGGGAGAAATTGTATCTATTCTTGGACCCAATGGTGCAGGAAAATCCACAGCCATGAAAGCTATGTTAGGTCTTCTTAATTTAAAGTCAGGTAAAATAACTATAGATGGAAAAGATATTTCTAACTTGTCACCACAAGATCGAGTAAAGCAGGGAATCTCATTTGTACCTCAAACTAAAAACGTATTTGCAGGTATGACTGTTGAGGAAAATTTGGAGATAGGTGCATTTTTATTAGATAAAGATTTAGATAAATTGATAGAAGATATTTTTGATTTGTTCCCAATTTTAAAAGAAAAAAGAAATCAATTAGTTGGAGAGTTATCAGGAGGACAAAGACAACAAGTTGCTTTGGGAAGGGCATTGATGATTAAGCCTTCAGTTTTAATGCTAGATGAGCCTACTGCCGGAGTTTCTCCTATAGTAATGGATGAGTTATTTGATCATATAATTAAAGTAAAAAAAACCAATGTTGCTATTCTTATGGTTGAGCAAAACGCTAAACAAGCTTTGAACATTTCTGATAGAGGATATGTGTTAGTAACAGGAGAGAATCGTTATTCGGGTACTGGAAAGGAATTGTTGAATGACTCAAGAGTAAGAAGTTCATTCTTAGGTGGTTAAATGGATTTTATAAACGCAATTATTCTTTTACTAAATTATATATTTGTTCCAGCTTTAACTTATGGTTCACAGTTAGCACTCGGTGCAATATTTGTGACGTTGATTTACGGTATTTTAAGATTTGCTAATTTTGCTACCGGAGACATGATGTCATTTGGAACAATGGCTGCAATTTTGTTTACCTGGTATTTTCAATCTTTGGGTGTTTCGCTGGGTGTCCTTCCAACAGCTTTGATCGCTATTCCATTTGCAATAATTTTTATGATCTTTTATATGCTATTGATTGATAAACTTGTTTTCAAATACTATAGAAATCAAAAAAGCCCACCTGTTCAACTTGCGATGGTAAGTATAGGTGTAATGTTTGTTACTCAAGCTGTAGTAAGAATTATTATAGGACCTTCAGATAGAAGATTTTTTGATGGGGAGAAATTTATAATTAAAGCAGGTGAATTTAAAGAAATTACAGGATTAAATGAAGGTCTCGCAATTAAATCAACCCAAGTATTAACTATACTCGTAACATTAATTTTAGTTTCAACCCTTTTTTGGTTTCTGAATAAAACTAAGACTGGAAAAAGTATGAAAGCTTATTCGGATAATGAAGATCTTGCTTTACTCTCAGGCATAGATCCTAAAAAAATAGTTATGATTACCTGGATAATTGCTGGAATATTAGCAACTATTGGTGGTACGCTTTATGGTTTAGACAAAAGTTTTAAACCATTCACCTACTTTAATAATATGTTACCCATATTTGCTGCAGCAATAGTTGGGGGAATTGGTAACCCCTTTGGAGCATTTCTAGGAGGATATGTAATTGCTTTCTCTGAAATACTTTTGACATATGCTTACAAGAAATTTTTTATGTATGTTTTACCAGAAAGTATGGAGCCTGATGGTTTAGTTCAATTACTTTCAACTGATTACAAATTTGCAGTTTCTTTTTCAATATTAGTAATTGTGTTGTTGTACCGACCGTCTGGAATATTTAAAGGTAAGGTGTTATGAGAAAAAATTTAAACGTAATTGCTGCTTATAGTATTATGATGGGATTAATCATACTCGTTGGAATATTTCAGTCATGGAATATTGCATTATCAATATTTAATCTTTGTTTGATCTCAGCTGTCATGACAATGGGAGCTAATATCCAATGGGGTTACGCCGGTCTAATTAATTTTGGAATAATGGGTTATACAGCTTTGGGTGGTCTAGCTGCAGTTTTAATTTCAGTTAATCCAGTACAGGAAGCTTGGACTGTGGGAGGTTTCAATATTTTGTTAAGCTTATTCTTAATTGTAGGAATGGTATTAGCTATTAAATATGTTTTAAAAAAATACGATAAATCTAAACTTCGAACTTATATTATTGCTACAATTATCATTTCGGGAATTATTTTAATTAGATTTGTTTCTGAGCCTGGTATTGAAGCCATAGAAGAGGTAAATCCTGCCAAAACAGGTTTTCTTGGTGGCTTTGGATTACCAATTATTTTTTCATGGATAGTAGGGGCAGTATTTGCAGGTGGTTTAGCTTTTATTATTGGTAAAGTGGCTTTAGGTTTAAGGGCAGATTATTTAGCGATAGCTACATTATTGATATCGGAAATAGTTATAGCAATTATTAAACATGAAGACTGGTTAACAAGAGGTGTTAAAAATGTAATAGGTTTGAAGCGCCCAGCACCATATGAAGTAGATCTCCAGCAAACGGATTGGTTCATAAATTTAGTTGAAAAATTTAATTTCAGTAAATTAAATCTGATACAAGATTTTTCAGAAAGACAAAGCACACTTAACCAGTTGGTAATTGAAGGTTCTTCAATTTTTGTAAAACTTTGTTATTCAGGATTATTTTTAGTTGTAGTGATTATTCTTTTAATATTAACCCAGAAAGCTCTTTATTCTCCATGGGGACGAATGATGAGAGCTATAAGAGATAATGAAGAGGCAGCAAATGCTATGGGTAAAAATGTTGTTAAGCAACATCTTCTAATTTTTGTCTTAGGTTCTGCTATAGTTGGAATTGCTGGAGCGATGCTTGTGACGCAGGATGGACTATTCACACCAGGAAGTTATAGACCAATGCGATATACATTTTTAATTTGGGTAATGGTAATTGTTGGGGGAAGTGGAAATAATTTTGGTGCAATTTTAGGAGGTTTTGCAGTTTGGTTTTTATGGATTGAAGCTGCATCGATTGCACTCTTTGTAATTAATCTTACTACATCCGGATTAGCTGATACCCATTTTTTAAAACAACATTTAATTGAAAGTGTGCCTTATTTTAGGTTTTTAATGATGGGAATAGGTCTATTATTGATAATGAGATATAGGCCCAAAGGTATACTTCCAGAAAAAATAGAAATAAAATAAAAGTATGAAATATATTATAACAGGTGCCGCAATAGCTTGGGCTTTGTATATAGCAGATAAATATATATTTTTTTAAAAAAAACCCCCGACAAACTAATGCCGAGGGCTTATATTTTAAGATCTAATTATCTTTGTTTTTTTGTTTTAAATTTTCCGCCTTTAATTTCTTGTTCTAAGAAAGAACCTTCAGCTTCACCGACGCTAGTAAAAGAAACTCCAGTTGCACCCTCGTAGTCAACTTTTTTACCTTTTGCTAGTAAATCCAAACCTTTTTTAAGTTCACCTGGATAAATTTTTGTTCCAGGGCCATTAGCAACATCCATTACATTTTTTGCAATTGAACCTCTGTCTGTTGATCCACCAGCCTGCATAGCTAATACTATTAAAGCTGCAGCATCATAAGACTCTCCGGTGTATGGACCAGAACTATCAATACCCGCAGACTTAGCCACAGAACTAAATACGCCAGCACCTTTTCCAGTAGAACCAGGCATTGAACCAAATGATTTTTTTAAATCTTTACCAAAAGCATCAACTAAAGACTGACCAATCATACCATCAGATAAAATAAATTTATCAAATGCACCAGAGTCTAAAGATGCTTGAATAATACCTTTGCCTCCTTGATCAAGATAACCAATTACTGCTACAGCATCACCACCCGCTGAGGCAAGAGTTGCGACCTCTGAAGAATAGTCTGCTTTACCATCTTCATGAGCTGTTACTGTTGTTACTTTAATCCCATGAGCTTCAACTGCTGCTTTATAAACATCAGCTAAACCCTTACCATAGTCATTATTAGTATATGTAATAGCAACACTTTTTACTTTTCTATCTTTTGTAATGTCAGCTAATATCTGACCACCTCTAGCATCTGATGGAGCAGTTCTAAAGAAATACCCTTTATCATCAAGAGTTGTTAATCCTGGTGAAGTTGCAGAAGGTGAAATCATTACTACACCATTCGGTACAGCAACATTAGACGCTATTGCACCTGTTACCCCAGAACAATCTGCTCCCATAATAGCTGCTACTCCTTGTGCTATAACACCTTCAGCTGCTGCCGTTGCTGCCGCTGAGTCAACACAAGTTGAGTCTGCTCTTACTACAGAAATAGTTTCTCCACCTAGTAGTGACCCTGAATCCGAAGCTTCTTTAAATGCAAGTTCTGCGGATGCAGCCATAGCCGGTGTAAGAGACTCAATAGGACCTGTAAATCCTAAAATAATTCCCATTTTAACATCTGCAAAAACATTTGTTGTAAAACTTGAAACAAATATAAATGCAGCGATTATCAATTTTCTCATTATATTCCTCTATTTGTTAACAATTTATAAAAGAGTAAATTAAATCTTATTTAAATAGATTTTCAACAATCAAATTATCTTATTTTATAATGTCTTTAATTAATCTAGACTGATAAATAAAGATTTTTAACGTTTTTAATGAAGTCTAATAAAATTCAACCACAATTTATAAAAAAATATAATCCTAGAATAGGATTAATTGCATTAGCAACAGATTTTGTGATTGAAAAAGATTTTATCGAAATAATCAAAGATAGAAACATAGATTTTTTTGTTAACAGAATTGAGTGTTATAACCCCTTAACAAAAGATAACTTAATTAAAATGTCAGAAACGATTACTGATGTTGCAAAAAATATTTTACCAGATGAAAATATAGATTGTGTTGTTTATGGATGTACCTCTGGAACAATAGCTGTTGGATATGAGGTTATTGAGAAAAAAGTCAAGGCAGCAAAACCAAAAGCAAAAATAACAACACCAAGTTCTGCCGCTATAAAAGCATTTAGAAAATTAAATATTAAAAAGCTCTCAATATTTACGCCTTATAATAAAAAATTAAATGATGAAGTTTTGGAATATTTTTCTAATCAAGGTTTTATTATAGTTGCAAATACTTATTTAGATATTGCAGCAGATTATGACATTGGAAAGGTTGATCAAAATTTTTTATATGAAACATTATCTAAAATAGAGATTGCTGATGCTGATGCTTTGTTTGTTTCATGTACAGCATTACCAGTTCTCAATATTATAGATAGATTAGAAAAAAAATTGAATAAACCTGTAGTAACAAGTAATCAGTCACTGATTTGGGACACTTTAGAAAGTATTAATAGGAATAAAGATATTTTAGGGTTTGGAAGATTATTTAATAAAAATCAATGATACTTTTTACAAAAGAAGAATATAAAAATAGATTAAAAAAAGTTCAAAAAATGATGTTGGATAAGGGCATCGAATTATTAATTTCTCACGATACTAATAATATTAATTACTTAACCGGATATGATGCATGGTCTTTTTATTATGCACAATGTGCAATTATTCATATAAACGCAGAAGAACCTTTATGTTTTATCAGAGAGCAAGATGCAGGAGGCGCATATTTAAAAACATATTTAAAAAAAGATAATATTATTGTGTATGATGAACACTACATTCATACTTGGCCCAAACATCCTTATGATTACTTGGTGGAAATAATTAAAAAAAAGAAATGGGACAAACTTTCTATTGGATTAGAAATGGATGCTCATTATTTTACTGCATATTGCTATGAAAAAATAAAAAATGGTCTACCAAATGCCAAAATTAAAGACTCAGATAGATTAGTAAATTGGGCTCGTTTAATAAAATCAAATACTGAAATAAGTTTTATGAAATCTGCAGCAAAAATTTCGGAAATTGGAATGAAGAAAGCATATGAAGTAATAGAACCTGGGGTAAGACAATGTGATGCTGTTGGTGAAATTCAAAAAGCTTTATTTTATGGAACACCCGAGTTTGGTGGAGAATACGCTAGTATTGCAACTTTACTGCCTACTGGAAAAGGAACTTCTGCCTCACATTTAACTGCGACACAAGAAAAATTTGTTAGCGGCGAAGCTACAATTATTGAACTTTCAGGAGTTTACAAACGATATCATTCACCTATGGCAAGGACTGTTTTGTTAGGAGAACCTAATCAATTGAAAATCGATACGATGAAAAAAACTATTGAGGCACTTGAGGCTGGAATTAATGCAACAAAACCTGGCAATACTGTAGATCATGTTGCTCAAGCGTTTTGGAAAATACTAGAGAAATATAATATAGAAAAAAAATCTAGAACAGGCTACTCAATCGGAATTGGATATCCACCGGATTGGGGAGAGCATACTTTAAATATATACAAAGGTGATATGACAATTCTAGAACCCAACATTTGTTTTCATATGATCGCAGTAATGCAGTTTGGCGATTGGGGCGTAGAAGCATCAGATGCAATCAGAGTTACTAACAATGGTTCGGAACTATTTTGCAATATGCCAAAGGAACTTCACATTAAAAGCTAATTATTAAGGGTTGATATTTATTCTTACAAATGTTTTATAGTTAGTTAATTTATGTCCGTTAATAAGGAATTTGTTAAATTTGATAAAGTAGACAAAAGTTATGATGGTAAGGTCTTAGTTGTTAAAGATCTTCAATTAGATATAGCCGAAGGTGAATTCATAACTATGTTAGGACCCTCTGGATCTGGCAAAACTACTTGCCTTATGATGCTGGCAGGTTTTGAAACCCCAACAAATGGTGAAATTTATTTAGATGGAAATGCAATTTCAAGCATTCCACCTCATAAAAGGGGCATAGGAATGGTTTTTCAAAACTATGCATTATTTCCCCATATGACAGTTTATGAAAATTTAGCTTTTCCATTAAGGGTTAGAAAAATTCCTAAAGATGAGGCAGATAAAAAAATTGATAAAGCTTTATCAATGGTATCACTACAGGGGTTTGCTCAAAGAATGCCCGGACAATTATCAGGCGGACAACAACAAAGGGTAGCCGTAGCAAGATCTTTGGTATTTGATCCTCAACTAGTGTTAATGGATGAACCACTTGGAGCTTTAGATAAAAATTTAAGAGAAAGCATGCAGTATGAAATTAAACACATTCATGAAAATATTGGTGTGACAGTGGTATATGTTACTCATGATCAAAGTGAAGCCCTTACTATGTCAAACCGTATCGCAGTATTTAATGATGGAAAAGTTCAACAACTTTCAAGTCCTGATGAATTATATGAAAAGCCAGTAAATTCGTTTGTAGCAGAATTTATAGGAGAGAATAATACCTTTGCAGGTGAAGTATCTGATATTTCAAATGGAAAGTGTAAAGTTAAGTTAGCTCATGCAGATATATTAGCTAATCCAATTTCAGTCAAAGGAAAGGGTGAGAAAACTACTGTATCAATAAGACCTGAAAGAGCATTAATTAACCCAACAGACAAAATGGATAATATTCATAAAGGAAAAATTGAAGAAGTTATTTATCATGGTGATCATACACGAGTAAGAATAAATTTATTAGGTAATCCAGAATTTATTCTGAAAGTTCCAAACAGTTCTTCTAATCTAGATATTAAGTTAGGAAATGAAATTAAGATTGGTTGGAATAGTGATGATGCGAGAGCTTTAGATCCAAAATAAAGACTAAATATATCTTCATTTAACAAGTAAAAAAGGGCTGTTGACTCTCATTATCGATCTTGTTGTAATCTATTTTTATAAAAAAAACGTTTAAACGGAGGAAAAATGAAAAAAATTAGTAAATTATTACTAGCCCTTTCTTTTGTATTTTCTTTAACCACATCAGCGTTCGCAGTAACAGTTGCGTCGTGGGGTGGAGCTTACACAGAAAGTCAAAAGTTAGGTTATGGTGATCCTACTGCTAAAAAATTAGGTATATCGATCAATTGGGTTGATTACTCAGGTGGATTGTCAGAAATTAAAGCACAGAAAGAAGCTGGAGCAATTACGTGGGATATAATTGACGTATTTGCTATGGATACCATCAATGGATGTGATGAAGGATTATTTGTTAAATTTGATTTTGATAAAGACTTCCCGCCAGCACCAGATGGAACTCCTGCAAGTAAAGATTTCTTTACTGGAATGCCAAGTGAATGTGCTGTGGGAAATATTTTATATTCTTGGAACTACGCTTATAACTCAGACAATGTTAAGGGTACTCCTAAGACTATCAAAGATTTCTTTAATACAAAAAAATTTCCTGGAAAAAGAGCTATCTACACAGGCGCTCTAACTAATTTAGAGATCGCTTTAGCAGCTGATGGTATTAAGCCAGGTAAAGGTGGAGCAAAAATCTATAAAGCTCTTGAAACTGAAAAAGGTGTTCAAAGAGCAATGGATAAGATCAAAAAACTTTGTACAGATCCTAAAGGTGGATGTGTATTTTGGTCTGCAGGTGCTCAACCACCAGAATTGCTAATGAGTGGTGAAGTTGTTATGGCAACTGGCTGGAATGGAAGATTCTTTAACGCAGCAGTTGGAGAAGGTGCTCCAATCGTCCAGGTTTGGGATGCTCAAGGTCTTGACTACGAGTATTTTGTACTAGTTAAAGGTTCGCCAAATGAAGCTGATGCTAAAAAAGCTTTAGCAGAGATGACAAGTACCGAAGGTCTAGCTGGAAGTGCAAAATATATTGCATACGCGCCTTGGAGAAAATCGTCTATTGCAGTAATGGAAAAAGGTGAGCCATGGTATAAAGATGGTAAAACAAACATGGTACCTAATATGCCTACTGCACCAGCAAACACTAAAAATTACTTCTTAGTAGATCCACTTTACTGGGCCGACAATGGAACAGAACTTGGTGAAAAATGGGAAGCGATGAAAGCAGGATTTTAATTTAAAGTTTTAAACATTAAAATTTTATATTATATTAGAAGGGCGGTTATAGTTAACCGCCCTTTTTATTTATGAGCTCTGAAAACAAACAAATTTTAACAACTGACGGAATACCTTTAGAGGTAAGTCTTAAGAAAGCTGAAAAAAAAAATAAGATTAAAGCCTTCTTATTAGTAGCTCCCTTGCTATTATTTATAATTATTACCTATGTTTTTCCTATAGGCGACATGCTTATGAGAAGTGTGGATGATAAGATGGTAACTGAAATGCTTCCAAAAACATTTAAATCAATGGAAAAATGGGATGGAGATGAGCTTCCTCCGGAGGAAGTATTTGAAGCCTTTTATTTTGATTTTCAAAAATTAATTGAGGAGGAGAGAGAAGGAAAACTATCCACTCAACTTAATTATACTAAAAATGGATTCAAAAGTATTATTAAAAAATTACGAAGAAAGTCTAAATCATTTGAAGAAGGAAATTATAAAGAACAAATTATGTCTGTTCATAAAAGATGGGCAGATGTGGAATATTGGAGAGCTATAAAACGAAGAGCGCCTGCATATACATATCAAAAATATCTCAAAGGAGTTGATATGTTTGAAAATGAAAAAGGAAAAATTGTAAATGTGTCAGAAGATAGAAGGATTCATAGAATTTTGTGGCTTAGAACTTTGGAGATAGCTTTCTTTGTTACAGTATTCTGTTTTTTAATGGCTTATCCTATTGCTCATTTGTTGGCAACTCTCCCCATGAAATATAGTAACTTGCTGATGATTTGTGTTCTGCTTCCTTTTTGGACATCTTTGCTTGTCAGAACTGCGAGTTGGATGATTTTGTTACAACAACAAGGAATAGTAAATGATTTCTTTGTAATGATTGGATTGGTTACTGATGATAATAGAGTTGAAATGATGTTTAATAAAACTGGAAGTTATGTTGCAATGACTCAAATCTTGCTCCCTTTTATGGTTTTACCACTTTATAGTGTAATGAAAACAATCTCTCCAAGTTTGATGAGGGCTGGAAAATCCTTAGGTGGTACACCATTTGTAGCATTTTGGAAAGTTTACTTTCCTTTAACAATACCAGGTATCGGTGCTGGATGCTTATTAGTTTTTATTTTAGCCATAGGTTATTACATTACTCCAGCTTTGGTTGGCGGAGCCTCAGGCACATTAATAAGTAATCAGATAGCTTTTCATATGAAGAGTACACTTGACTGGAGTTTTGCCTCAGCAATGGGTCTTATGTTGTTAAGTGGAGTTTTAGTGATTTACTGGCTTTATAACAAACTTGTTGGAATAGATAATATTAAGCTAGGATAATAAAAATGGCATTACCAAAATATACTGAAACACATTATAGAATTTGGCACTACGTATATTTATCTATTTGTGCAGCAGTTTTCTTTTTTCTTATTGCTCCATTATTTGTGATATTTCCTTTATCATTTAATGCTGAAGAATTTTTAGTTTTTTCTGATGGAATGAAACGTCTTGATCCTGATGCATTTTCTTTAAGATGGTATCAAGATATGATTTATGGAACTAAAAATCCTTGGGGTTTAGCAGCAAAAAATAGTTTTATCATTGCAATATTTGCAACAATTGGATCAGTGTTACTTGGAACAGTTGCAGCATTAGGTTTAAGTAGCAGGCATATGCCTTACAAAGGTTTGATAATGGCAATATTAATTTCTCCCATGATAGTTCCACTAATTATCTCTGGTGTAGCAATATTTTTCTTTATGGCGAAAGCAGGTTTAGCCGCAACTCATACCGGTATAGTTCTTGCACATATTATTTTAGGGACTCCATTTGTGGTGATAACTGTGACAGCTACATTGTCAGGATTTGATCATAGTGTTACAAGAGCCGCTGCAAGTTTGGGAAGTAATCCTGTAAATACTTTTATGAAAATAACTTTGCCTTTGATTTTACCTGGTGTTATATCTGGCGGATTATTTGCATTTGTCACATCTTTTGATGAGGTTGTTGTAGTTTTATTTCTAGCTGGACTTGAAAATACAACTATTCCAATTCAAATGTGGACTGGTTTACGAGAACAATTAAGTCCAACTATTCTTGCAGTTGCAACTTGTCTAATTATTTTATCAACCTTAATACTAGTCACCGCTGAACTCTTAAGAAGAAGATCTGAGAGACTCAGAGGGATAAATATATAGTAAGATCAGTACATGAAGATCAAAAATGTAGTTGTGATTGGTTCAGGAACAATGGGAAGCGGGATAGCTGCCCATTTATGTAATGCGAACGTTCCAGTTACTTTATTAGATTTGAAAACTGAAATAAGTGAGAAAGCTAGAGAAAGAATTCATAAATCTAAACCACCATTATTAATTGATAAATCAAAAATTAATAATATTCAAGTTGGAAATATAGAGGATAATTTTGATGTCGTTAATAATGCTGATTGGGTTGTTGAGGCAGTTGTTGAAAAAATTGATATTAAGCATCAAATTTATAAAAGAATATTT
>CACPGB010000013.1 GCA_902633515.1 uncultured Pelagibacteraceae bacterium
AAAGAAGTAATTTTAGATACAGAAACAACAGGATTATCCGTTAAAGAAGGTCATCGAATTGTCGAAATAGGATGCATTGAACTAGAAAATTTCTTACCTACAAACAATAACTTTCATTGCTATTTAAATCCTGAGAGAAAGGTTTCTGAAAAGGCTTTAGAAACTCATGGATATTCAGATGAATTTTTGTCTGATAAAAAAAAATTCAAAGAAATAGCAGATGATTTTTTACTTTATATAAAAGGAAAAAAACTAATTATTCATAATGCTGAATTTGATTTATCGCATTTAAATAATGAATTAAAAATAGTGGGGAAAGATTTAATTAATAATGAAATTATAGATACTGTTGTTTTAGCTAGAGATAAGTTTCCAGGATCTTCTAATAGTTTAGATGCTCTATGTAAAAGGTATAGAATAGATAATTCCAAAAGAGAAAAACACACAGCTCTAATTGATTGTGAATTATTATCAAAGGTCTATATTAATTTAATAGATCAAAAAGAACCAATATTAAATTTTGGTAATGAGGATATAGATAATAATCAAGTGTTAAAAAAAAATGTTTCTTATTTTAAAAAAGTCGTTGAACCAAGTGAAGAAGAAAAAAGAAATCATGAGCAATATTTAAAAATTAATTTAAAGAAAAATTTTTTTAATTAAATTTTTTGTTGTAAAGTTCTTCGAAATCAACTTTTTTTTCAAATTTAATATTTGGATAACCCGAAGTGTGTAAGAGATTAAGTAAAGCTTTTTCTAGTTCAGGATATACTTCTTTTTGAACATCACATAAAATTATTTTTTGTAGGATTTTTTTATCTTTTATTTCTTCATTGAGTTTTATTACAGATGTATAGGTCATTTCAAAATGTGATTTTTTCTTACTTTCTGAGATATCATGAAATTTTAACAAAGTATTTACCTCGATGATTTGTGCTTTTAAAGGCTTAGAATTTATTTCAATATTTAGTTGGTATTTAGAAATAAAATCTTTCACATATAAATACGTCTCGATATCCGGTGTTTCACCAGAGATATCTTTTATAAACTTACTCACAATTTTATAATTTTCGTTCATCATCTTCTTCTATATCCTCAAATTCGCCTTCGATATACGGTTTTTTTATTTTTCTATTATTTTTAAAGTTTTTCAAAACCTTCCCAAAAAGTAATTTTCTTGTAAAGGGAAATATAAGTAGAAATCCTAGTAAGTCAGTTGCAAAACCTGGTATTATTAAAAGCAAAGCAGCAAATGCTATAGCTGCTCCGGAAATTATTTCATAAGCAGGTAATTCGTTTTTTATTAATTGTGATAAACCAGATTTAAGAGTATTTAAACCCTCAAATCTTGCATAAAACACACCAACAATTGCAGTTATAAATATGAGTGAAATGGTATTAAATGCACCTATTTGGCTCCCAATCTTTATAAATAGATAAATTTCTAAAATAGGTGTTAGGATAAGGGTGATTAATACTGAGATCATTTGTCTTTAATTTAATTGCTAGTTGAAATTATTCAACATAGTAATTAGATTATTATTATGAATTATAGTTTTGAATATATAGATATTATCTTATTAGCAATGATAGCGGGATTTATTTTCTTAAGATTAAGAGGCATACTCGGAAAAAGGACTGGCTTTGAGGGTAAAAATCCAAAGCAATTTCAGGAAATCTTAAAAGAAGTTCCTCAAGAGACTAAAATTAAGCAAAAAGAAAATTTTGATGAGAAGGCTCAAAGTGAATTTTTAAAAGGAGCTAAAATCGCATATGAAACAATTATTACTGATTTTAGTGATAATGATAATAAAATTATTGCAAGTAAACCACTATTGAGTAAAGAAATTTATGATGAATTTAATAAAGCTCTCAAAGATAGAAGTAATAGGGGTCATTATGCTGAGATTACATTTATTGGAATTAAATCAGCAGATATAAAAGAACACAAGAAAATTGATAAAGCTCTTCAGGTAACAGTAGATTTTGTGAGTGAAATCATTACTTGTATTAGAGATAAAGAGAAAAAAATTATTTCAGGAAGCCCAGATAAAATAAAGACTATTTACGATACTTGGACATTTTCAAGAGATATGAGATCAAATAATCCAAACTGGTTGTTGGTTAATACTCTTAACTAAGTGAATAACAAAATTTCAGAAAAAGATAAAAAAAATTGGGAGGAGTTTTTATCAAGTGATCAAAAATTACCTGATAAAGACAAATTAAAAACAGAAACGACTAAAAAAACTAGATTATTAGACCTTCATGGTAAAACTCTTGATGAAGCAAATCATACTATCGAGAACTTTATAAAGAAATCTCATCAAGATAAAATTCAAAAACTTATAATTGTTACTGGTAAAGGTCTTCACTCAAACAATGAAAAAGATCCCTATGTTTCAAAAGATTTAGGGATTTTAAAATATTCAATTCCTGAATTTGTAAAAGGCAACAATGATCTAATGCAACTTATTTCAAATATAAGTGAAGCGAGTATAAAAGATGGTGGTGATGGTGCTTTTTATATTTTTTTAAAAAAGAAATAATTTATTTATTTAAAATAATTCAGTTATATAATGTTAAAATAATAATGATAGTTTGGTTAGCTTCATATCCAAATAGTGGAAATAATTTTGTACAATCTCTTTTATCATCATATATTTTTTCAAAAGATGGAAATTTCAATATGGATTTAATTCAAAATATTGATGAGTTTCCTAATAACTCTTTATTTAAAAAATTAGATGTAGACATAAACAATATAGATGAAATGAATAAAAATTACATTAATTCTCAAAAAATTTTAAACAAAAAAAATAGTATTATGTTTTTAAAAACTTATAGCTGTTTTATGAATACTGAAAAATTCAGATTCACTGATAGACATAACACACTTGGAGTTATCTATATTGTAAGAGATCCTAGAAATATCATTACTCCACATTCTCAACATTTCAAAACAACTGAAGAACAATCTTTAGCAAACCTGTTATCTACGACTTATCTTGGTAAAGAATCCCAGTCTCACTGCACTACTTATCTTGGTTCATGGAAATATCATTATAATTCATGGAAAGTTTTTACCAAATTTAATAAATATTTGTTAGTTAAGTATGAGGACTTGATAAAAGATACAGAAAAAACTTTTTTAAACATTTTGAAATTCATTGCACATTTAGGACGAGTAAATTTTACTTTAGATGAAATAAAATTTAAAAATTGCCTCAAAACAACACCAATAGAAAAACTAAGTGAGAGTGGGCCAAAAAAAATTGCTCAGATTAGTAAAAAAGTAAAGGGTAGTTTAGAAAAAGAATTAGAAATGGAAATGAAAGAACTTAATTATTTATAAAATAAATTTTGATAAATCAGTATCTTTAACAAGAGTATTTAAATTTTTACTTACATATTCTTTGTTAATAATAATTTTTTCTCCAGCTCTATCTGTTGCTGTAAAACTAATTTCATCTAATATCTTCTCAATAATTGTGTGCAATCTCCTTGCACCAATATTTTCAACAGTCGCATTTACTTCTGAGGCTATATTTGCAATTGCATCAATCCCATCTTCTGCAAACTCTAGATCTACATTCTCTGTTTTTAGAAGGGCAACATATTGTTTAATTAAACTATAATCAGGTTCTTTTAATATTCTTTTAAAGTCTTTACTAGTTAAAGCTTCTAATTCTACTCTAATAGGCAGTCTTCCCTGAAGCTCTGGTAATAAATCTGAGGGCTTTGCAAGCTGAAAAGCACCTGATGCAATGAATAATATATGATCTGTTTTGATAGGGCCGTATTTGGTATTTACAGTTGTCCCTTCTATAAGGGGCAATAAATCTCTTTGCACACCTTCTCTCGATACATCTCCTCCAACTCTATCTGTTCGTCCTGAAATCTTATCAATTTCATCCAAAAAAACTATCCCATTATTCTCAGTTGAAATTTTAGCAGACTTTATAATTTTATCTTGTTCAATTAGTTTGTCAGACTCATCATTTATTAAAATTTCATGTGATTCTTTTACAGACATTTTTTTCTTTTTTTCTTTTGTACCCATTGATTTGCCAAGCATTTCTCCAATATTGATCATTCCAACATTTGCTCCTGGCATTCCTGGAATTTCAAATGAGGTACCGCTTCCTCCAGAGTCGCTTACAGCAATTTCTATTTCGTTATTATCTAAATCTCCATCTCTCAATCTTTTTCTAAAACTTTCTCTTGTAGCCATACTCGCTTTTTTACCAACTAAGGCATCTAAAACTTTTTCTTCTGCCATTTTTTGTGCTTTGGCATAAACTTCTTTTCTTTTTTTTACTTTTTCCATTGAAATAGCAATTTCAACTAAATCTCTAACTATCTGTTCAACATCTCGTCCAACATACCCAACTTCAGTAAATCTTGTAGCTTCAACTTTTACAAATGGTGCTTCTGCAAGTTTTGAGAGCCTTCTTGATATCTCAGTTTTACCAACTCCAGTTGGCCCAATCATAAGTATATTTTTTGGTAAAACCTCATTTTTCATTTCACCTTTTAAAGCTTGCCTTCTCCATCTATTTCTAAGTGCTACAGCAACAGCTTTTTTAGCTTTATTTTGGCCTACTACAAACCTGTCTAATTCTGAAACTATTTCTCTTGGTGACAATGAACTAACTAAATTTTCATCATCTTTTGAATTTTTATCTTTTGGAACGAGAGGTGTAACATTGGATTTTTCCATTATATTTTTTCAACCTTAATATTATTATTTGTAAAAACGCAAATTTCAGAAGCAACTTCAATAGCTTTTTTTGCCACTTCTTCTGCGTTCATATCGGTGCCAATTAAAACTTTTCCAGCTGCTAAAGCGTAATTTCCACCAGATCCAATTCCAATTACATCACCCTCCGGCTCTAACACATCCCCAGTGCCAGATATAATATAACTTTTATCTTTGTCACCGATAGCCATTAATGCTTCAAGTCTTCTTAAATATTTATCTGTTCGCCAATCTTTTGCCAACTCAACAGCAGCCCTTGATAAGTTGCCTGCATGTTTTTCAATTTTTGCTTCTAATCTCTCAAACAAAGTTAAGGCATCAGCAGTAGAACCTGCAAAGCCAGCCACAACTTCTCTTTTATCAATTTTTCTTACTTTTGATGCAGTGCTTTTTACCACAGTATTTCCCATGCTGACTTGACCATCGCCAGCTACCACTACTTCATTATTTTTTCTTACTAAAACAATCGTTGTCATATATAATAAATGGATACTAAATTTGATAGTTCAAGCCCAGGTTTAGTATTATTGCCATATTTGGATTATATATGTATACCTCTTTAGAATTATGAAGCGTAAAGGTAAAATTAGTCGAAAAACAAAAGAGACCAATATTAGTGTTGATCTCAACATTGATGGTAAAGGTAAGTATAAAATTGATACTGGAATAGGATTTCTTAATCACATGCTTGAGCAGTTATCTAAGCATTCATCAATCGATATGAGCATAAAAGCTAAAGGAGATACTCATATTGACCTTCACCACACCACTGAAGATACTGGAATTGCAATTGGTGAGGCTTTGAAAAAGGCATTAAATAAATCTGTTGGTATTAAGAGATATGCTCACGCAATGATACCTATGGATGAAACTTTATCACGTGTTGCAATTGATATCTCAAACAGACCTTACTTAATTTGGAAAGTAAAATTAAAAGTTGAAAAGCTTGGTGAGATGGATACAGAATTGTTCAAAGAATGGTTTCAAGCTTTTTCTCAAGCAGCAGGAATTACATTGCACGTAGAAAATATTTATGGTGACAATAGTCACCATATTATTGAGTCTTGTTTCAAAGGATTGGCAAGATCATTAAGAGCTGCATTAGAGATAGACCCTAGGAATAGTAAATCAGTTCCATCTACTAAAGGCTCATTATAAGATTAATGAAAGTTATTATCGTTGATTACAACTCGGGCAATATAAGCTCGGTAATAAACTCCTTTAAAGAAGTTGCCAAAGATAAGGTGAGTATTGAGGTTACTGCTGATTTAAATAAAATTAAGTCTAGTGACAAAGTAGTTTTACCAGGGCAGGGCTCATTTAAAAGCTGTATAGATGCTTTGAATAAAATTGATGGTCTAACAGAAGCTTTGAGTGAATTTGCAATAAATAATAAAAAACCACTTCTTGGAATTTGTGTTGGTTTACAAATGTTTGCTGATACTGGTTATGAAGAAACCGAAACCAAAGGTTTAGGCTGGATACCAGGAAAAGTCTCTAAAATAGATAATCAAAATGGAAAATATAAACTTCCTCATATTGGTTGGAATCAGATAAATATTGTCAAACAAAGTAGGATTTTTGAAAATATAGCAAATAATTCACACATGTATTTTGTACATAGTTACGAATTTTTACCAAATGATAAAAATGTAATTTCAGCAATAACAGATTATTCATCAAATATTGTTTGTTCTGTTGAAAAAGAAAATATCTTTGGAACACAATTTCATCCGGAAAAAAGTGATAAATTGGGGCTTAAAATAATTGATAATTTTATAAATATTTAAATTTATGAATAAATTTCCTCTAATAATGCTATGTTTTTTTTTTCTTACCTCATGTCAAAATGTTCAAAATGAAGAAAATACAAAAAAAAAAAGTTTGAATAAAGAATTCTCAATTTCAATTGAACCAAATGTAAAAGTTAATAAATGAAGATATTTCCAGCAATTGATATAAAAAATAAAAAGTGTGTGAGGCTAGTTAAAGGAGACTTTGATAATAAAACTGAGTATGAAATGTCTCCAATTGAACAAGCTAGTACATATAAAGATCATGGTTTTAAAAATTTACATGTAGTTGATTTAGATGGAGCTTTAACCGGTGAAACTACTAATTTAGATATTATTCAAGATATAGTTAGTAAATTTGATCTTAAAATTGAGGTTGGTGGAGGTGTGAGAAACTTTGAAAGTATTCAAAAGTACACTGATGCCGGAGTTGAAAAAGTAATCTTAGGCAGTATCGCAATAAAAGATAAAAATTTTTTAAAAGAAGCGTGCGAAAAATTTCCAAATAAAATTGCCCTGAGCTTAGATGCTAAAGATGGATATTTATCAGTATCTGGTTGGCAGGAAAATTCTAATCAATTAATTCTGGATTATTTAAAACAAGTAAATGATTATGGTGTTAGCAGATTAATTTATACAGACATAAACCGAGATGGTATGAAACAAAGCCCAAATTTCGCTGAAACATCAAAAGTTGCTGAAAAATCAAATTGTCCGGTTATTATTTCTGGTGGTGTATCATCAATAGATGACATTAAAAAAGCTAAAACTTTAAAAAATATCGAAGGTATAATAGTTGGTAAAGCTATTTATGATGGTGATATTAAATTGGAAGAACTGGTAAAAGAAGATGCTTAAAAACAGAATAATTCCTTGTTTAGATGTAAAGAACGGACGTGTTGTTAAAGGGATTAACTTTGTTGATTTGAAAGATGCAGGTGATCCTGTTGAGCAAGCAAAAATTTATTCTGATGGTGGAGCAGATGAAATATGTTTTTTAGATATTACTGCTTCAAATGAAAATAGAGATACAATTTATGATGTAATTGAGAGAACATCAAAAAAATGCTTTGTCCCTTTAACTGTTGGCGGTGGAGTAAGAAGTATAGAGGATATAAATAAGTTACTTAATTGTGGTGCTGATAAAGTATCCATTAATACTGCTGCTGTTGAAAATCCAAAAGTTATTCTAGAAAGTTCAAAAAAGTTTGGTTCACAATGTATTGTTGTTGCAATTGATGCAAAGAAAAATGGTCATAAGTGGGAAATATTTACTCATGGGGGTAGAAATAATAGTGGCCTTGATGCTTTGGATTATGCCAAAAAAATGGAAGATAATGGGGCAGGAGAACTATTAGTGACCTCTATGGATAGAGATGGAACACAAATAGGTTATGACATCGATTTGATGAGTAAAATTGCATCAAAAGTAAATATACCTTTAATTGCATCAGGAGGCGTTGGTAATTTAGATCATTTGGTTGATGCAATTAAATTAGCAAATGCTAGTGCAGTTTTAGCAGCCTCAATATTTCACTATGGAAAACATTCAATACAAGAGGCTAAGGAATATTTGGACTCAAAAGGAATTCCTGTTAGAATTTAGTATGTTGAGTACACTCGAAAATTTATTTAAGCTTGCGCGTCAAAGAAAAGAAAAGCCAGTTGAGGGATCTTATACTAATAAATTATTATCAGATAAATCCCTAAGTAAATCAAAAGTTTTAGAAGAAATAAATGAATTAATTGAGGCCGTAGATAAAGATACAAATAAAATACACGAAGCTGCTGATGTATTTTATCATTTGATAATTTATCTTGAGGCTCATAATATTAAAATTGAAAATATCGAGCAAGAATTAGAAAAAAGAAAAAAATCAAATGAGTAAAATAAAATATATTATAATTTTATTAATTTGTTATGGATTATATGAGGGTTATGTTGCTTTTATTGATTTTGAGATAGGTGTTGCTGACAGGGTTACTCAGTTAGAGGAAGCATCTGATTTTGAAAGACAAGGTGAAGTTATAGCTCTAATGATGTATTTAGGTGATCCTCCTCAATTAAATGAACATTTATTGGTTAAGAGTAAGTCAAAGTGTTTAGAAATGAAACAAATAGCCGAAGAAACATCTTTTGCATATTATGAATGTGCGATTGTTGATGCAAATTTAAAAGGTGGAAAAATAACCAGTGTAAATGAAGAGCTTGAAGTTTTACAATGACATATGATGACAATAACATTTTTGCAAAAATTTTAAGAGGTGAAATTCCTTGTAAAAAAATTTATGAGGATGATTTTATTTTATCTTTTCATGACATCAATCCCCAAAAAAAAATTCATGCACTTGTAATTCCGAAGGGAAAATACATAGACTTAGATGATTTTAGTAGTAATGCTTCCTCAGATGAGATGGTAGGACTATTAAAAGGTATTAATATAGTAGCGAAAAAACTCGGTATTTCAGTTGATACAGGTAAAGGATATAGGGCCTTAGCAAATATAAATGAGCATGGTGGTCAAGAAGTACCCCATCTTCATTTCCACCTATTTGGTGGCGAGCCAGTTGGTAAGATGGTGCAATGAATAAAAAAGTTGAGAGAAATTATTTAGAAATCTCTTTCTTAGAAGATTTAAAAGATTCTTCAAATTTAAAAGAAAATTATTCAATAGAATTTGTAAATCCAGTTGATTTTCAACTTAATAAATTTTTTTACAAAAATATTGGAAAAAGTCATCATTGGGCAGACAGATTAGTATGGAGTGAAAAACAATGGTTAGACTATGTTTCTGATAAAAAAGTAAAAACTTATATTTTAAAAGATAAACATGATTTAGCAGGTTATTTTGAATTAATTTTACACACAGATAAAAATGAAGTTGAGATAGCCTATTTAGGTTTATTAGAGGAATATCAAAATAAAAAATTAGGTTCATATCTATTATCTGCGGCTATTAAAAATTCTTTTAAAGAAAAACCTAAAAGAGTTTGGGTGCACACTTGTTCATTAGATCACAAAAATGCATTAAACAATTATATTGCAAGAGGCATGAAGATCTTCAAAACTGAAAGCGTAGTCATTTAAGTTAGTTTTGTTGTGGAAGTTTAAATATTTCTTTATTTAATTTTTGATTTTTTTTAATGGAGTAAAGATAGGTAATAATTATATTTTGATAAATATCCACTGTTTGCCATCCAATTAAATTATAAGTTTTTTTATCGAAAAATAAATTTATCTTATTTCCGTTTTCTACAAAATTGAAGTTTATAAAATCATCGTTCATATCCCTCTGATATAAATTTGTTATTTTTTTTATTAAATATTCTTTATTAAGAATTGTATCCAAAGGAGTTTTTTCAAGTGGATAAAAGTAATAACTACTTAATGTTTTAATAACCAAAGATGTTCCATCTGCAATCAAAACTTTCTGATTACTTAAATTGTATCTGCAATAAATTTTTTTTGGATAATCAATTATACAATTGCCATTTTCAATTTTACCATTAATATTTTGTTCAAAGTTAAATGATATATTTTTAATATCCGTTAAATTCTGGATTATATTTTCTTTAATTGATGCTGAGACACTAGAAATTGTCGATAGATAAATTATAAAAAAAAGTAGTTTTTTCATTTAAGAACATCTCTTTTTCCAACATGATTTGCTTTACTCACTATTCCCTCAGCTTCCATCATATCAATTATTCTTGCAGCGCGATTATATCCAATTTGAAGTTTCCTTTGTAAAAATGATGTTGACGCTTTTCCCTCGGTTTTAATTATTTCAATGGCTGTTTGATATAATTCATCTTTTTCACCTTGATTTTTTGACTCATTTAATTCTTTTTCATCAGCAAAATTAAGTATTTCATCAACATAATTAGGCTCCGCTTGAGACCTTAAAAAGTTATTAATTTTTTCTATTTCTGTGTCCGAGACAAGTGGAGCATGAATTCTTACAATTCTATTTGCAGATGACATATATAACATATCGCCTTTTCCCAACAATTGCTCAGCTCCTTGTTCCCCTAAAATTGTTCTACTATCTATTTTTGAGGTGACTTGAAAAGAGATACGGGTTGGAAAATTTGCTTTAATTGTACCTGTAATTACATCAACGCTAGGTCTTTGAGTGGCCATAATAATATGAATACCAGCAGCCCTAGCCATTTGTGATAATTTTTGAATATAATTTTCTATTTCTTTTCCTGCTATCAACATCAGATCGGACATTTCATCAACTACTACAACTATGTAGGGCATTGGTAATTTATGTTTTGAATTATAACTATCAATATTTCTCACTCCTTCTTTGGTCATTAGTCTATATCTGCTCTCCATCTCTTTAACCACCCAACCAAGAACAGAGGCAGCTTTTTTAGCTTCAGTAATTACAGGGCAAAGTAGATGTGGAATGCCTTCATAAGTTGAAAGTTCTAACATTTTAGGATCAATTAAAATAAATTTACATCTTTCCGGAGTATGTTTGTAAAGAAGAGACAAAATGATTGTATTGATACAAACAGATTTTCCAGATCCTGTAGTACCAGCAATAAGCAAATGAGGCATTGTCGACAAGTCTCCAATTACTGGAGTACCAGAAATATTTTTTCCTAGAGCAATAGGTAATTTGGTTTCTTTCTTTTTAAAATAAGAATTATTTAAAATTTCACTTAGATAGACATTTTCTCTATCTGTGTTCGGGAGCTCTATACCTATAGTATTACTTCCAGGTATGGTAGCTATACGTGCTGACTCTGAGCTTGTATTTCTTGCAATGTCATCAGATAGATTGATTATTTTAGAAACTTTAACGCCTGCAGCAGGTTCAAGCTCATTTAAAGTAACCACTGGGCCATGACTAACTTTTTTAATCTTTCCACTAACACCAAAATCTAAAAGAATCTTTTCTAAAAATTCTGGATTATTACTTTCATTTTTATTTGTACTTTCTCTTTCTCTTTTTGTTGGAGTTTTTAATAGATCAATTGATGGAATAGAAAATTTGGTTTTTGAAGACCTGTTATTTTCAGCTTTAATAAACGGTAAGTCTTCTTGTAAAATGTCCTTTATTTCGTCTTGAGGAATAAATTCATTTATGAGTTCATCTTTATTTGTATAGTTTTCAGAATTTTTTTTAAATATAAAATTTAATATTTTTTTAATTCTTAAAATAAAGTTTTTTAAATTAAAATTTATACTTAAAATGAAAAAAAATAGAGTTAATAGTAGAAGAAAATAATACGAGAAATCTTTATATCTATTTAATAAATCAATTAAAAAGTTTTTTGATAGGTAATCACCAACAAAACCACCACTACCATTAATATAAAGTGTAAAATTTTCAGAATAAAATTTTGAGAAAAACAAAGATCCAAACAATGCATAAATTGTAACAAAAAAAGTGTTTTCTATGACAACCAAAATTGTTTTTTTTCTAAAAATAGTAAAACCTGTAAAGATATAAGTAACAGGTAATAAGTAACCTATTAAGCCTATAGATTGAAAAATAAAATCAGAAGTAACACTACCCTGATAACCCAAAATATTTTTAATAATAGTATTTTCTGGAAATATGAAATTTGGGTCCTCTGGAGAATAAGAGATTAAGGCAATTAAAATTAAAAATCCTAGTAAAAGAACACTTAAACCAAAAATTTCAATTAATCTATTAGTAATAAATGTTAAAGCTGTGTTTGATAGTTTTTTTATATCCATATTAGATGAATCAAATTTACCACTTTGTATCATCTAATTTTTATTGTTAAAATTAAAAATTAATATGAAACTTTGTATTCTGGGTGGTGGATTAACTGGATTAAGTTTAGCAAGATCTTTAGTTAAAAAAGGATTATCTGTTGATATTTTTTTAAATAAAAAAAATTCAGATTTTAATAAAAGCCGAACAATTGGTATATCAAACGAGAATTTAATATATTTTAATAAAGAAATATTAGACATAAAAAAATTGCTATGGGATATAAAAAAAATTGAAATTTTCTCAGATAATTTGAAAAATGAAAAAATTTTAAATTTTGAAAATAATAATAAAACTCTTTTTGCGATACTTAAAAATTATCAATTACAAAGCAAATTATTAACAAATTTAAAAAAAGATAGGTTATGTAATTTTAAAAATAATTTTGATCATAAACTTTCGAATTTAAAAAGATATAATTTAATAATTAATTGTGAAAATAATAACTATTTTTCAAAAAAGTTTTTTGCGCGAAGTCTAAAAAAAAGATATAATAGTTTTGCTCATACAACAATTTTAAGACATAAAAAAATCAAAAATAATACAGCATCTCAAATATTCACAAAAATTGGACCTTTAGCATTTTTACCTATATCAAAATTAGAAACGTCTGTTGTTTATTCAATTAAAGGTAAAAAAAATATTAATCTAAAAGAATTAATTAAAAAATATAACACTAAATATTCAATCGTAAATTTTGGTGCTAGTAACTTTTTTGAGTTGAAATCTTCAAATTTGAGAACTTATTATCATAAGAATATTTTAGCGTTTGGTGATTTATTGCATCGCCTTCATCCTCTAGCTGGTCAAGGTTTTAATATGACTATAAGAGACATTCGAGATTTGAGCACATTAATTGATCTTAAGTTAAAGAATGGATTAGAATTAGATAGTTCAATCTGTGAAGATTTTCAAAATATGACTAGACCTAAAAACTATCTTTTCTCAAGTGGAATTGATTTTATTTATGAATTTTTTAATTTCGAAAGTAAGATGAAAAATAATATCGTCAGCAAATCAATTAGACTCATAGGAAAGAATAAATTTCTAAATAGATCTTTTAAAAATATAGCTAATAGAGGTTTTGAAATTTAGTATTATTGGACAGTTGTATTATTATAATTATCAAAAGAGTATGTAGTCAATATTTCTGAAATTTTAGTTTTCCTCAATTCTAAATTTTTAGCTTCTAATAAAATTTGTTTTTCCTCAAGTGTAAAAGGAGAGGCCATTGCTAAAGCATTTATTGTTTCATCCAAACTTTGTTTTTCTAACCCTTTCCAATTGATAATAAATCCTCTTTTTTCAAAAAGACTTTTTTATTCGATTTTATTTCATCTATTTTTTTAAATCTGATAACACCTTTCAATTCTATTAAAAATTGACCATTATCATTTTCCCTAAAACTAGTAATTTTACCCATACATCCAATATCATACAATTCAGGAATTATTTCGCTCTCTCTTGAATTTTTAGGTTGTATCATTCCAATAAGCTTATTTGACTTCATACTGTCATTAATCATATCAACATACCTAGGTTCAAATATATTTAGTGGCACAGTAGTTCTTGGAAAAATGATAAAATTACTTAGTGGAAAAACTGGTATTTTTTTTGGTAAGTCATCTTTTTTCATAAAAAAATCATACCATAATTAACATTACTTGAATTAAAAAAAATGACACACAAGGCTGAATTTATCTAAGATATAAACTTCTTAGAAATACTGAATGCAAAAAAAAGTAGTATACAAAAAGTAGCTTTTGTAATTCTTATAATCTAAAAAAATTGAATGAAAGAACTATACTAATTATAGCACCAAAATTAAAGTCCGACAAAGATTAATGTTATTAAATAACTTGATTAATTTAAAGAAAGCTACTAATTTTTATAATTGTATACAAGCGGGCGTAGCTCAGTGGTAGAGCGTCTCGTTGCCAACGAGAAGGTCGAGGGTTCGATCCCCTTTGCCCGCTCCATTATTAAGTTAGATTAAAACAATTAATAAATTGAGGATGTAGTTAAATGAGCCAGCTTTTCGAAAAAAAATGTGTTCCTTGTGAAGGTGGAGTACCAGCGCTTGATATAAGCGAAATACACAAATATCAAAAAAAAATTGACGGATGGAGATTTAGATAATAACGAAATAGAAATTGCTGTAAGCGACTCTGGAGGAAGCGGTACCTCATTTGAAATTCCAGGAATGCCAGGAGCAAATGTTGGAATGATCAATATTGGAGAAATGCTTGGCAAATCAATGGGTACAAAAGAAAAAAAGAAAAAAATGTCTGTAAAAGAATCACATGAAATTTTAATAAATGATGAGTCTGACAAACTAATTGAACAAGATAAAATTATAAAGTCTGCTAAAATTTCAACTGAGAATAATGGGATAGTTTTTTTGGATGAAATTGATAAGATTTCAGGACGAACAGATAGAGTTGGAGGAGATGTATCGAGAGAAGGTGTGCAAAGAGATTTATTGCCCCTTATAGAAGGGACAACTGTAAATACCAAATACGGCCCTATCAAAACAGATCATATATTATTCATTGCATCAGGTGCTTTTCAGCTTGCAAAGCCCTCAGATTTATTACCAGAGCTTCAGGGAAGACTGCCTATTAGAGTAGAATTAGAAGCTTTAACTAGTAAAGACTTTAAAAGAATATTAAAAGAACCTGATTATAGTTTAATTAAACAATATGTTGCCCTTCTAAAAACAGAGAATGTAGATCTAGAGTTTGCAGAAGATGGGATTGATGCAATTGCAAATATAGCCTCAGAAGTAAATGCGACTGTTGAAAATATTGGTGCAAGGAGATTGCACACAATTATTGAGAAGATATTAGATGAAATTAGTTTTACAGCAACAGATAGAGCTGGAGAAAAAATTATTATTAACAAAGAATATGTAAGTAAAAATTTAAATACTCTTGTTAAAGATACTGATTTATCAAAATTTATTTTATAAATAATTAAGTTCTTTCATTTCCATTTCTAATTCTTTTTCTAAACTACCCTTTACTTTTTTACTAATCTGAGCAATTTTTTTTGGCCCACTCTCACTTAGTTTTTCTATTGGTGTTGTTTTGAGGCAATTTTTAAATTTTATTTCATCTAAAGTAAAATTTACTCGTCCTAAATGTGCAATGAATTTCAAAATGTTTAAAAAAGTTTTTTCTGTATCTTTTATCAAGTCCTCATACTTAACTAACAAATATTTATTAAATTTGGTAAAAACTTTCCATGAATTATAATGATATTTCCATGAACCAAGATAAGTAGTGCAGTGAGACTGGGATTCTTTACCAAGATAAGTCGTAGATAACAGGTTTGCTAAAGATTGTTCTTCAGTTGTTTTGAAATGTTGAGAATGTGGAGTAATGATATTTCTAGGATCTCTTACAATATAGATAACTCCAAGTGTGTTATGTCTATCAGTGAATCTGAATTTTTCAGTATTCATAAAACAGCTATAAGTTTTTAAAAACATAATACTATTTTTTTTGTTTAAAATTTTTTGAGAATTAATGTAATTTTTATTCATTTCATCTATATTGTTTATGTCTACATCTAATTTTTTAAATAAAGAGTTATTAGGAAACTCATCAATATTTTGAATTAAATCCATATTGAAATTTCCATCTTTTGAAAAAATATATGATGATAAAAGAGATTGTACAAAATTATTTCCACTATTTGGATATGAAGCTAACCAAACTATCATTATTATTTTAACATTATATAACTGAATTATTTTAAATAAATAAATTATTTCTTTTTTAAAAAAATATAAAAAGCACCATCACCACCATCTTTTATACTCGCTTCACTTATATTTGAAATAAGTTGCATTAGATCATTGTTGCCTTTTACAAATTCAGGAATTGAATATTTTAAAATCCCTAAATCTTTTGAAACATAGGGATCTTTTTCATTGTTTGAGTGAAGACCTTTACCAGTAACAATTATAAGTTTTTGAATTTTATCTTGATGAGATTTCTTTATAAAGTTCTCGATAGTATGATTTGCTTCATCAAGAGTTTTACCATGAAGGTCTAATAATCTAGTTTTTTTAGTCGTTTCTGTTTTTAATTTGTCTTTATCAGGTAATTTTTGATCACTTGATAAAAACTCCTCCCAATTTTTTTTATCTTTTTCTGAAATTTTGTTATTCACTTAGTTAAGAGTATTAACCAACAACCAGTTTGGATTATTTGATCTCATATCTCTTGAAAATGTCCAAGTATCGTAAATAGTCTTTATTTTATCTGGGCTTCCTGAAATAATTTTTTTCTCTTTATCTCTAATACAAGTAATGATTTCACTCACAAAATCTACTGTTACCTGAAGAGCTTTATCAATTTTCTTGTGTTCTTTTATATCTGCTGATTTAATTCCAATAAATGTAATCTCAGCATAATGACCCCTATTACTTCTATCTTTGAGAGCTTTATTAAATTCATCATAAATTTCTTTACTCAATAGTGGTTTACTTGCAATAATTTTATTATCATTATCACTAAAATCAGTAATAATTGTTTCATATGCGATTTTAGCTCCTTTTAAAAATTCACTTTGAGCCTTCTCATCAAAATTTTCTTTTTGCTTAATTTTAGTCTCTTGAGGAACTTCTTTTAAGATTTCCTGAAATTGCTTTGGATTTTTACCCTCAAAGCCAGTCCTTTTTCCGAGTATGCCTCTTAATCTTAAGAAAATAAATCCCGCTATCATTGCTAATAAGATAATATCTATATATTCAAAACTATAATTCATAATAATAATCTAATTACTATGTTGAATAATTTCAACTAGCAATTAAATTAAAGACAAATGATCTCAGTATTAATCACCCTTATCCTAACACCTATTTTAGAAATTTATCTATTTATAAAGATTGGGAGCCAAATAGGTGCATTTAATACCATTTCACTCATATTTATAACTGCAATTGTTGGTGTGTTTTATGCAAGATTTGAGGGTTTAAATACTCTTAAATCTGGTTTATCACAATTAATAAAAAACGAATTACCTGCTTATGAAATAATTTCCGGAGCAGCTATAGCATTTGCTGCTTTGCTTTTAATAATACCAGGTTTTGCAACTGACTTACTAGGATTTCTACTTATATTTCCCTTTACAAGAAAATTACTTTTTGGGAAGGTTTTGAAAAACTTTAAAAATAATAGAAAAATAAAAAAACCGTATATCGAAGGCGAATTTGAGGATATAGAAGAAGATGATGAACGAAAATTATAAAATTGTGAGTAAGTTTATAAAAGATATCTCTGGTGAAACACCGGATATCGAGACGTATTTATATGTGAAAGATTTTATTTCTAAATACCAACTAAATATTGAAATAAATTCTAAGCCTTTAAAAGCACAAATCATCGAGGTAAATACTTTGTTAAAATTTCATGATATCTCAGAAAGTAAGAAAAAATCACATTTTGAAATGACCTATACATCTGTAATAAAACTCAATGAAGAAATAAAAGATAAAAAAATCCTACAAAAAATAATTTTATGTGATGTTCAAAAAGAAGTATATCCTGAACTAGAAAAAGCTTTACTTAATCTCTTACACACTTCGGGTTATCCAAATATTAAATTTGAAAAAAAAGTTGATTTCGAAGAACTTTACAACAAAAAATTTAATTAAAAAAATTTTTCTTTAAATTAATTTTTAAATATTGCTCATGATTTCTTTTTTCTTCTTCACTTGGTTCAACGACTTTTTTAAAATAAGAAACATTTTTTTTTAACACTTGATTATTATCTATATCCTCATTACCAAAATTTAATATTGGTTCTTTTTGATCTATTAAATTAATATAGACCTTTGATAATAATTCACAATCAATTAGAGCTGTGTGTTTTTCTCTTTTGGAATTATCTATTCTATACCTTTTACATAGAGCATCTAAACTATTAGAAGATCCTGGAAACTTATCTCTAGCTAAAACAACAGTATCTATAATTTCATTATTAATTAAATCTTTCCCCACTATTTTTAATTCATTATTTAAATGCGATAAATCAAATTCAGCATTATGAATAATTAGTTTTTTTCCTTTTATATAAAGTAAAAAATCATCTGCTATTTCTTTGAATTTTTTTTTATCAGACAAAAATTCATCTGAATATCCATGAGTTTCTAAAGCCTTTTCAGAAACCTTTCTCTCAGGATTTAAATAGCAATGAAAGTTATTGTTTGTAGGTAAGAAATTTTCTAGTTCAATGCATCCTATTTCGACAATTCGATGACCTTCTTTAACGGATAATCCTGTTGTTTCTGTATCTAAAATTACTTCTTT
>CACPGB010000014.1 GCA_902633515.1 uncultured Pelagibacteraceae bacterium
ATTTTTTTTCAAATTTTCTATGTTTTCACTTCTGGCTGCCAAATAAAGTAATAAATCTGTATTTTTATTAAAATTAGATCTCTTATCTAGAATTAATTTTCTTATTTTTTCTGAATTCTTATTGCCTCCCGGTTCTCTTACCTTTATATGAGGTATCTTTTTTCTTTTTAAATATTTCGAAATATTATCAATATGAAAAGTTTTTCCACTACCCTCGACGCCCTCAAAGGCTATAACAATTTTTTTAGACATCACCCCAAATCAAATAATTTAATGATTTTATTAGTCTTGAAAAAATATTTACTTTGTTCACTTTTTCTTTTGCCAAAAGATCATATTCACCAATTAACTCATCATCGTAAATAATCATTAATTTAGCTAAAATTTGATCTTTATTAATTGGGGCTTCCACAGGTCCCTCATATAGCATTTTAATTTTTAATAGTTTTTTCTTGCCTTTTTTTATAATTTTGTAGATATCTTCTTTAGTATAAACTTTAACATAATCTTTTTTTCCTAACCAAACATTCACACTACCAAAATCTTGATTAGATTTATTTATCTCAACTAAATCAAAATTTGTTAGACCATATGTTAATAGTTTTGAACTTTCTCTAGATCTAGAATTTTTAGTTTCAAAACCGCTTGCAACAGCAATTAATCGTCTTCCTTTTCTCTCTAATGAAGACGCTAAAGAATATTTTTCCACTGCTAAATATCCAGTTTTAATTCCGTCTGCACCCATATTCTTATATAAAAGTGGATTTCTATTTCCTTGAGTAATTGGATCCCCACCAGTTCTATCCCAAGTAAATTCTTTTTCACTAAACCATTTATAATATTCCGGATAGTTTTTGATTAAATAATAAGACATAATCATTATATCTTTAACTGTTGAATAATTATCAGGATCATTTATTCCAGATGAATTTGCAAAATTAGTATTAGTCATTCCAATTTCTTGTGCTTTAGAGGTCATCATAATAGCAAATTCTTCCTCGGTACCTGCTATTCCCTCGGCCAGGGCTATACAAGCATCATTTCCAGAAGCAACAATAATTCCTTTAAGTAAATTTTCTACGCTTACTTCATCACCAACCATAACAAACATTGAAGAATAACCTGATGTTGATAGTCGCCAAGCTTTCTCTGAAATAATGAACTTTTCATCTAAAGTTAAATCACCAGATTTAATCAACTCAAATGCAATAATGGAAGTCATTATTTTTGTCATTGAAGCAGGATAAATTGATCTGTCTGGTTCTTTTTCGTATAGAATTTCACCAGATAAGAAATCTTGCAAAATTGCAGTTCTTGCTTTGATGTCAATATTAGAATGCGCACTATTGAAAATAAAAATAGTTACAAAAATTGTAATTAGAAAATTTTTAAGCATTATTTAGCACTTCTAAGTTTTCGAAATTAAGAGATTTTAACTTATCAAATGAACCTTTCAAACTTTTTATATCATTAAAAGGACCTATTAATACTCTAAATTTAGTTTGTGATAATTTTATAATCTTGGAGTTTTTCAAAGAAGTTTCATCATTGATTCTGGAAATCATCATTTTAGCAGTAGATTTATAATAAAAATCAGCAATCTTTATTGAGTAAGAGAATTTTTTTTTAGTTGATTTTATTTCTTTTTTCTCAGTTTTGCTTAAGTCATTAATTTGAATACCATCAATTGGTGCCTTTTCAGCAACTTTTTTTTCCTCATCAAAAGTTTTACTTTTTTTTGCAATAAAAGTAGAATTTCTAGATATTAAAACTATTTCTAATAGGGGTTCATTGAAATCAAGATCTAAATCTTCAGCAATTCTTTTAGATATAACAGAATTATAAAAATCTGAAAATTTTTGGTTATTAGATTTTACTTCTGCAATTAAAGACTTTCCATTTTTTGGATTTGTAATTTTAACAGCAGATTTTCTTTTTAGAGATTTATGATGAATCATTAATGATCTATCATCTAATTTTCTAATTTTTTCTAAATTTTCATCAAAAATTAATGCAAAGCCACTATTGCTATATTTTTTCTCTATTTTTGTTTCAATCTTATCTGGTTTCATCGTAACTTGTTCACAACCTATTAGAAATATTGAAAATAAAAGTATTAATAAAATTTTATAACACATTTTTAAATTTATCTTTTAAGGTACAAACAGCTAAAGCGAATCTTAGAGATCTGTTCCATTGGAGGATTATTTCGTAGTTATCAAATACAATATATGCAGGGTTTAAAGTATCTGCGCCAGGAATAATATCTTTATCTGGGGTAATTATTGCAACATTATAATTTGATTTTAAAAAGCTTATATCATCGTAATTATCAATATATCTTTTAAAAAATCTTAATTTTTTTTTATTTTGAAGTTTTTTAGCAGAAACATTCAAATACTTTTTTGGAATATCTTCTCTAAGATCTATTTTATAAAAACAAGGTGAATCTTTTTTCCAACCAATTTTTTTAAGGTAATTAGCTGCTGAAGCATAGGCGTCATATGAATTTTTTAAATCAATATAATTATCGGTATTAAAATCAATTGCATAATTCTTCATAGTTGAAGGCATAAATTGAAAAAAACCAAATGCACCTGCCCATGAACCATACAACGATTTATAATCTATCTGATTTTCATCAATTAATTTTAATAAAATCAAAAGCTCTTTAGTAAAAAACTCAGATCTTCTTTTATCATAACTTAAAGTGGCTAGTGAAGAAAGAATATCCATTTTTCCAACATAAGTTCCATAATTTGTTTCGATGCCCATCAATGATAATAAAAGTTCTTTCTCAATTTTAAACTTATTTTCAACAATGTTAATCAAATCTTTATTATTTAAATAGAAGTTGACACCTTTATTTAATTTTTTTGTAGAAGATCTCTTTGATATGTAAGTTTTGGTGTCTTCATAAAATTCAGGCTGGTATCTATCATATTTTATAACATTTGCTAAGAACTTAGTATCTGTCATTACAAGATCGAAAGTTTTCTCAGAAATATTATTTGATAAAGCTCTTTGTTTGAAATTTTTTTTCCACTTTTCAAATTCTGTAATATCATTTGCGAATAAGTAAGAATTAAAAAAAAATAGAATTAAAAAAAAAATTTTAATTTTTTTCATATAAGTCATTTAAATATATAATTACAGCAATCCAAATAATAATAAAACTTAGAAATTTAACTAATGAAAAATCCTCGTCATAATAAAAATAACCTAAAATGAACTGTAATGTTGGTGTAATATAAAATATCATTCCAGTAGGTCCTAATCCAATTAACTCGACCCCTCTTACATATAGAAACAAAGGAATCACTGTCATTGGACCAGCTAAAAGTAAATATAGACTTAATCCTGGATTACTTAAATTAAAGTCATTCAGACCTTTATTTGCAATTATATAAAATGCAACTAAAGCAAAAGGGATAATATATAAACTTTCAATTAGTAGTCCAATATCGGTATCAATCTCAATTTTTTTTCTCACTAAATTATAAAAAGCCCAACTAAAAGCTACTATAAGACCAATCCATGGTAATGATTTAAGATTAAAAAAAATTAAAATTAATATTGATATAAAAACCAGGATAATTGAAAAAATCCTTTTATAATTTAATTCTTCTTTAAAAAAAATATACCCCAGAAGAACACTAATTATTGGCATTATAAAATAACCAAAACTAGCATCGATAATCCTCTCTGATGCAACAGCATATATCCATATTGACCAATTAACAAAAATTAGAAAACCAGACAAAAATAATCCAATCAACTTTTTTTTATCTTTTAATTCTTTTAAAAAAATTTTCCATTTAGATAGAAACGTTGTGGTTAAAATTAACATTATTGCAGTCCACAAACATCTATGAACAACTAATTCAGTATGACCAATAAAAGAAACTGATTCAAAATATATAACTCCAATAAATCCCCACCAAAAAGAACCTAAGGAAGTTAATATTAAACCTTTGTTAAAATCATTTTTCATATTAATTAAATGAATAAAATATCACGAGTAATTAGACTATTTTATTGTTGAATTAAATATTTTTAATTATAAAAGCTTCTACACGGAGAGATGGCTGAGCGGTTGAAAGCACCGGTCTTGAAATACTACGGATCCCCTACTCACCTTAAGACGATTCACATACTTATCAAGCCATTGCTTACTTTTTGAAATTAAGCTTTTACGAAAAACGCATCATTCTTGGCTTGCCTAAGCAATAAAACTATTACGAAACTATTACGAAACAAACTAATTAATCTCAGAAACTTTTACGTCACACAAGTAGTGTTCCAAAAATTTATCATTAATATAATCATACTTTGACATAGACATGATTGGATCTTTTCCTCCATCAAATTCATTTATTTGAAAACCAAGTTCATAATTTGGAAATCTAGCTGCAAAGAAGTCTTTTTTTATAATCAAATTCTTATTTGGAACTTCAACAAATAAATTTTTATCATGATCAAAATATTTAAATGTTGTGACATCAAATTTATATCTATGAATTATATATTCCTTATCTAAAAGACTCTTCATATTTACACATGATATATTTACACCTTGATCAGCATAACAATTTAAAGGTAGCAATATAATAAAAAAAATTATCAGTAATTTCACTACTATACTTGTTATATATTTGGATGGTTATATTGGGACTTAAATTTGTTTAAAAATTGATTTTATCAAAATAAATTTTTCTTTTTAATTTCCTTATCTGTACATATAAAAGGTTCTTTTTCAGATTTGTTCATTAATGTACTATGAATAAAACCTTCTCCAGTTGTTCTATCTATATTAATCATTTTGAAATAGGCCACACCTCCAGCATTTTCAATCAATTTTAATTCTGTGGTTGCATTATATTCATTTTCATCTTCATTTTTTCTCATTAGATCATAATATAACGACTCATAACCTGGAACTTTGATTTCATCCTTAGTTATCACCAATTTCCAATCTTGTTTCATAGGAATCTTTTTAACTTCACCATCTCTATACAAGATTCTTACTTCCTGTTTACAATATAAAGTAATATCGGCTATAGCTGAATTACACCAAATAATACTTATTATGAAAATTTGAAAGATCTTCTTCATACTAAAATTTTTTAGTTGGATTAAATTTTTCACAATTCTTTGCCCAAAATGTTTTTAAATAAAAATTAGGTAAATTATCACCCTTTCTCGTATCTCTTACTTTTCTTCCACTATCATCTATTGTCCCTAAATATCTGTCTATTAATATACTGATATCCCATGTAACGTAAGATCCATCTTTGTAGTTAGTGGTTTCAATTGCATTAGCAATTATTTTTTCATCACTTATTTTGGAGATTTTAAATCTTAGGTTCTCTGGAAATCCTTTTTCCAATTCATTCATATCAAATAATCTGTTTTTGAGATCGATAACAGCAATATAATCAATTGTATTATATTGATTGCACATTAGTACTATCTTGTCGTCGGCATGCACATTTTTAATACAAAATATGAAAAAGATAAAAAGCGTTATAATTTTTCTCATAACTATTAGTTAGTGAATTTTACAAGATAAACTATTACGAGACTATTACGAAACACAAAATTTTTTAAAAAAAAAGCTCTGTTTTTTTGTTGAAATAATAAATTATACTTATAAAACCTTGCTCAAGGAGAGATGGCTGAGCGGTTGAAAGCACCGGTCTTGAAAACCGGCAAAGGGGCAACTCTTTCCTGGGTTCGAATCCCAGTCTCTCCGCCATTAAAAAACTAATATTTAAAATTTTTAAATAAATTATTAATTTTATTATTCTCAAAATCTATATTAGTCTTTAAACCATTATAAAAATTGTATAAATTATTGTCATCTATTTCTAGGAGTTTTAATAATTCATTTAAATCTTCAGTATTTAATTGATCTAAGTATTTATAAGTGAAAGCTCCTAAAAGTTTATCCATTTCTTTAGTGCCACGATAATTTGATCTGTATATAATTTTTTTTTTAATTTGTTCTATATCGTCGGTCATAATAGGAATATAATATTAGTTTATGGATATTAAAAGAAATTATAAATATTTATTATCTGACTTAAAATCTCTAAAAGGTGTTGGTCTCAAAACATCAAATTTATTAAAAAGAAAAAAAATTAATAGTATTTTTGATCTATTATGGAAATTACCAAAATCCTATACAGATAGAAGTTTATCATCGAAGATTAAAGATTTAAAAATAGATGAAGTGCAAACTATAACTATAATACCTCAAAAATATTCATTTCCAAGAGTGAGGAACTTACCAAATCGAGTTTTATGTAAAGATGAAACTGGTGAAATAGATTGTGTTTTTTTTAATAGTTACGAAGGATATATTAGAAAAATACTTCCTATTGGAAAAGAAGTAACAATTAGTGGCAAAATTAAATATTTTCGAAATAAATATCAATTAACAAATCCTAAATATATTTCAGAAGACTCATCTATCATAAAACAAAAGCATAATAGCTATTCATTAACAGAGGGGATTAGTGAAAAAGTTTATAATAAGATAATATTACAAATTATTAAAAATTTGCCTAAAATTGATGAGTGGCACTCAAAAGACATATTAAAAAAGTTTGGTAATATTGGTTGGAATGAATCAATAAAGAAGTTACATGAACCAGAAAATATTGGTAAATTTAAAGAAAATTTTTATCAAAGACTCGCTTTTGATGAAATTTTTTCAACTTTTTTAGTAAATTCAGAAATTAGAAAAAAGATCAAAAAATTTAAAAAAACAAAGAAAAAATTTGATAGTAAAAAACAGAATGAAATATTATCCAAATTAGACTTTTCCTTAACCAGTGATCAAACCAGAGTATTAAAAGAAATTAATGATGACTTATGCTCAGATAAAAAGATGTTCAGATTACTTCAAGGCGATGTTGGCAGTGGTAAAACAATAGTATCTTTATTATCTGCATTCAACACCATTAATTCTGATTTTCAAGTGGCTATAATGGCTCCTACAGAAATATTAGCTAGACAGCATTTTTTATTAGCAAAAAAAATATTTCCAAAGAATATTAAAATTGAATTACTCTCTGGAAAATCAGCTTATAAAGATAAAAAAAATATTTTAACTAAATTGTTAACAAAAAAAATTGATATAATTTTTGGAACACATGCCTTATTTCAAATAAAAGTAGAATTTAAAAAGTTAGGATTAATAATAATTGACGAGCAACATAAATTTGGGGTTAATCAAAGAAAAAGATTATCTGATAAAGCTGGGAAAGATTGTGATATTCTTTTAATGACAGCAACACCAATTCCACGTACTTTAACAATGACTATATATGGAGATATGGATCTTTCAATTATACGAGAAAAACCAAATAATCGGAAACCAGTTAAAACTTATAGTAAACTTGAGAGTAATATTGGAGATATAATTAAATTTATTAAGAAAGAGATAAAATTTGAAAATCAAATTTTTTGGGTATGTCCTTTGATAGAAGAATCTAAAAAAATTGATCATTCCTCAGCTGTTAAAAAGTCTAAATATCTAAAAAAAATATTTCCTAATCAGGTTTATTTACTCCATGGAAAAACAAATATAGAAGAAAAAGAAAAAATCTTAAACAAATTTTTAAGAAATGAATTTAAGATTTTAGTTTCTACTACTATCATAGAAGTAGGTATAGATTTTCCTAATGCAAATGTAATAGTTATAGAAAATGCAAACAAGTTTGGTTTGTCTCAATTACATCAACTTCGAGGTAGAGTTGGAAGAGGCAACAAAGATTCTTCATGCATATTAATGTTTAAGTCAAATCTAAGCGAGAATGCCAAAAAAAGAATTAATATATTAAAAGACTCTAATGATGGATTTGAAATATCTGAACATGATATGAAATTAAGAGGTTTTGGAGATATTCTTGGTTTTAAACAAAGTGGAATGAAAAACTTCAAATTGGCTGATCCCATACATAATTATAATCTTTTTATTTTAGCAGAAAACGAAATCAAAAGAATTGAAAATGAAAAAGAGGATATAAGTAAATTTAAACCATTAATTAAATTGTATGATCGGGCAGATATAATTAATGATATAGCTTAATTCTTACCCGTGGATGTTCCCGCAGAAACAATAAATTTAGACGCCTCTTCAAATGTCATATTCAGATATATAACTTCATCGATTGGAAACATGAGTAAAAACCCACTCGTAGGGTTTGGTGTTGTTGGAACAAAAACATTTATTAATTTTTTGTTTGTTTTTTCAGCCATCTCTCCTTTATTTTCTTTTGTTGCAAACCCAACAGCCCACACATCTTTCCTTGGGTATTCTACCAATACAACACTTTTTTTACTATTTTCGTCTTTATTAGAAAACGTCTCTGTCATTTGACCTATTGCAGAATAAATTGTTCTTAAAACAGGAATTCTTTTAAATAAATCATCAATAAGTTTCAGAATTCGTTTACCTAAAAAGGATAAAGACAAGCCACCAACAATTGTAATAAAAACTATTGAAATAATAATTTCTATTCCAGGAATTGCAAAAGGTAGGTAGCTATTAGGATTTATATTTTCTGGAATTATTTTAGATGAAACTCCAATTAATATTTTACTTAAATATAAAGTAAAACCTATAGGTATTAATACTACTACGCCGGTTATAAAATAATTTCTAATAACAAGAGTAAATGATCGTTTTTTTTTTTTCTTTTCCATAAATCTATTTAAAACTAGAGTAAACTACAAAAAAAATCGCAATAATAAACAAGAATAATAATATTTTATTATTTAGATTCATTATAAAATATATTATCAATGATAGTTAAAAATGAATAGAAGAAAATTCCTAACTTATGTTGGTTGTACCTGTTGTGGTTTAGCTCTCAATTCTTGTTCTACAGCTCCAATCACTGATCGAAAGCAATTTAAAATAATACCTGAGGCTAAATTAAATGCTCAAGCAGCTCAAATTTTTGAAAAAATTAAGGAAAAAGAAAAGTTAATAACAGGACCAAAACTTACTCAAATAAAAGAAATTGGCAAAAGGATGGAAAATTCTATAGGTGAATATTTTTATCAATCAAAGCTTGATGATCCAACAATTGGTTTTGATTGGGAATATATACTCATTGATAAAAAAAATATGAGAAATGCTTTTTGTATGCCCGGAGGTAAAATTGCGGTTTTTTCTGGTATTTTAGAAGTTACTAAAAATACTGATGGATTAGCTGCTGTAATGGGTCATGAAATTGCACATGCTGTGGCCAAACACTCAGTTGAACGAGCAAGCAGAGGTGTTGTTTTAAACGTAGGTACAAATGTTATTGATATATTGTCTGGTGGAAAATTATCTCAAGTTAATAGAACAACTGGCATGAATACTATTGGTATGGTTTCTCAACTGGGGATAATGAATCCTTTTAATAGGAAACAAGAAACTGAAGCTGACTACTTGGGTATGATTTTTGCCTCTTTGTCTGGTTACGATATAAGAGAAACACCTAAAATTTGGGAACGGATGCAAAAATTTAGTAAGGGAAAAAAACAGTCTGAATTTCTCAGTACACATCCTTCACCTGAAAATAGAATTAAAAAAATAAATGAATGGACAAATAGTATAATTTTGGATTATCCACCGATCAAAATCTAAGTATAATTAATGGTGAGCCGTGATGGACTCGAACCATCGACCCATTCCTTAAAAGGGAATTGCTCTACCAACTGAGCTAACGGCCCAAAATTACTTTGTATATACATATTTATTTCGATATTTCAAATAAGAATTGATGAGACATATAGTTTCTCTCTCACAACTTATCAATGTATTTGTCATGGAATTCATTAAAAGTGCCTTTTTGAATATTTTTTCTAATTTCAGTCATTAATTCTTGATAAAAATTAATGTTGTTAAGTGTTAAAAGCATCGATCCTAATATTTCATTAGTATTAAATAGATGATTCAAGTAATTTTTTGAATATTTGTTTAAATTTAGATTTTTACAATTTTCGTCAAGTGGTGAATTATCATTTTGATATTTGTTATTTTTAATATTTAGCCTTCCATTCCATGTAAAAGCCAAGCCTGTTCTGCCCGATCTAGTTGGCATTACACAATCAAACATATCTATTCCCCTTTTGACAGCACCTAAAATATCAGATGGTGTACCTACACCCATTAAATAATGTGGTTTATTTTCTGGAAGATCATCTTTAATATCATCTAAAACTTTAAACATTTCTTTTTGTGTTTCACCAACTGCGAGCCCACCGATAGCATATCCATCAAAATTTAAATTTAATAAGCCCTTGAGAGATAAAAGTCTTAAATTTTTAAAAAGACCTCCTTGTACTATGCCAAAAAGAGCTTTATGAGGATTTTTTCCAAATGCTTTTTTCGATCTATCTGCCCAATATAATGATAATTCCATAGATTTTTTAATAAGTTCATAATTATTTGTTTTTTTTGGACATTCGTCCATTATCATTACAATATCTGAGTTCAAACCAAGTTGAATTTTGATACTTTCCTCGGGGCTCAAATAAAATTTCTTACCATCAACATGTGAATTAAAAATTGCACCTTTTTCTCTGTCTATTTTATTTAGTTTTGAAAGTGACATTACTTGAAATCCGCCTGAATCAGTAAGTATTGGTAGATCACAATTCATGAAAGAGTGTAATCCTCCTGCATTTTGAATCCGTTCCACTCCAGGTCGGATCATCAAATGATATGTATTAGCTAAAATTATATCTGAGCCAGTTTTTTTGATATCATCAATCGTACAGGCTTTTATAGTAGCCTGAGTTCCAACTGGCATGAATGCAGGAGTTCTTATATCTCCCCTATGTGTTTCAATAACTCCTTCTCTGGCGTAGTTATTTTTGTTTAATAATTTAAAGGCAAAATCTTTTAATGCCATTAAAGTATTATAAAGATTTAAAACTTATTATCTTATCTGGATCAGCTACAGCACCATTATTGTTATCATCGCCACGTTTAATTTTATCGACAAATTCCATTCCTTCAATAACCTTTCCAAAAACTGTATATTGATTGTCTAAAAACGGAGCGGGCTTAAAACAAATAAAAAATTGACTATTGGCACTATTTGGATCTGATGATCTAGCCATAGATAGAGTCCCCCTATCATGTGGTAACGTATTAAATTCTTGTTTAAGATCTGGTAAATCAGATCCACCTGTTCCCGCCATTCTAAGATTAAAATTGCTAGACGACGAATTTCCAAATTTTACATCGCCAGTTTGTGCCATAAAACCATCAATAACTCTATGAAAGACTACATTATCATATTTACCACTATTGGCTAAATCTTTTATTCTTTTAACATGGTTAGGTGCTACATCATCAAATAATTCAATCTTAACATCTCCATCTTTAAGTTTCAAAATCATAATATTCTCCTGTGACATTAATTGGTTTATCGTTAAAAAAAAGAAAATACATATATTTATTAAAATTTTATTCATATTTTCTTTTTAATAATTTTATTGTGCTTTTAGTAGTAAATTTTTTGACATCACCTTTTAAATTTACTATTTCTTTAACAAATTTTGATGAAATAATTTGATTTTCAACATCTGACATTAAAAAAAGAGTTTCAATATTTTTATTTAATTTTCTATTCATCCCTGCTAATTGAAATTCATATTCAAAATCTGAAACTGCTCTTAATCCTCTTAGAATAATATTTGATTTATATTTTTTACATAATTCAGTGGTTAAAGAACTAAAAGAAATTACGACAACTTTTTTATTATTCAGTTTCAAATCATGAAATAATGCTTTCTTTACAATTTCAATTCTCTCATCTGAGTCGAATAAATAAGCTTTATTTTCTACATTAGAAACAGCAACTACAATTTTATTAAAAAGTTTTAAACCTTTTTTAATTACGTCAATATGTCCGAAAGTAATTGGATCGAATGTTCCAGGATAGATTGCAACTTTATTCATTAAACTAAGTTATCATCTATTTTATCAGCTGATACAACTTTTTCTTCTCCAGTTAATTTAATAATTCTAACACCCTGAGTATTTCTACCCGCAGTTCTAATTTCTTTTACCGCTACACGTATTACTCTTCCTTTGTTAGTAGATATAAGTATTTCATCTCCATCATATACAGGAAAAGAAGACGAGATATCACCATTTCGTGGTGAATTTATAATTCCGATAATTCCCTTTCCGCCTCTATTGGTTACTCTATATTCCGTATGACTTGTTTTTTTTCCAAAACCATTTTGTGTAATTGATAATATAAACTTTTCTTTAGCTTTAATTTCTGATTGTTCGTCTTTTGATTTCTTACCATTTTTTTTAAATTTATCATTGTCTATAATTGAAAGGGAGACAATTTGATCGTTTGGAGACAAAACTATACCTTTGATCCCTTTAGAGGATCTACCTTTAAAAACTCTCAATTTTTTAGACTCAAAACGTATACATTTTCCTAATTTAGTGCTCAAAATTATATCTTGATCATCCTTACAAATTTTAACTCCAACAATTTTATCGTTATTATCTAATTTCATTGCAATTTTTCCAGATGTATTAATTGACGAGAAATCCTCTAAACTATTTTTTCTGATTTTCCCTTGAGCTGTAGCAAAAACAATTTGATAATTTTTCATTTCAGACTCATTATCAGGAAAAGGCATAATAGAGCTTATCGATTGATGATTTTTTAGTGGAAGAATATTAAACAACGATTTTCCTTTAGATACTGATGATCCTTCAGGTATTTTCCAAGCTTTTATTCTATAAACTAATCCTTCTGTAGAAAAAAATAAAACTGAGGTGTGAGTATTAACTGATAAAGTTTGAACTACAGAGTCCTCATTTCTGGTAGTCATACCAGTTTTTCCTTTACCACCTCTTTTTTGTATCTTAACACTATTTAATGATCCACGTTTTATGTAGCCCTGCAAAGTAACTGTAATCAATGCAGATTGTTTTTGAATAGTTTCTTCAATATCGTAATTTAATACAGCATCTATTATTTTAGTTCTTCTAGGGAATGAATATTTTTCTTTAATATTTTTTAATTCTTCACTAATAACTTTGAACAATTCTTTTTTAGATGAAATTATTTTTTTATATTTTGTAATTAATTCTGACAAATTCTTGATTTCTATTTCAATTTCATTAATTCCTAATGCTGTCAGTTTTTGTAATCTTAATTCTAAAATAGCATTTACCTGTAAAGTTGATAAGGAGTATAAATTTTTTGATTTTGAATTTTCTAAAAATGAAATCAATTTTTTTGACTTATTAATTTTCCATTTAGTTTGTAAAAGAGATTGCTTTGCATCTTCTGGGTTTTTTGATGATCTAATTATTTTGATAACTTTATCTAAATTTTCAACCGACACTGATAAACCAACTAAAATATGAGCTCTCTCTTCAGCTTTTTGTAAATCAAATTTTGTTTTTTTAACTACTACGTCTTCTCTAAAAGATAAAAAATTTGATAGGAAATCTTTTAAGTTACAAGTTTCAGGTTTGCCATCAACTATTGCAAGTGTATTAAATCCAAATGAACTTTCAATTTGTGTATTCTTATAAAGTTGTCTTTTTACTGTTTCAGGTTCTACTCCGCTTCTTAAGTCTATTGAAACTCTGATACCTTCTCTATTAGACTCATCTCTTATATCTCTAATACCCTCAATTTTTTTTTCTCTAACTAATTGAGCAATTCTTTCATTCAAAACAGATTTGTTTACTTGATATGGTATTGAAGTAATAACTAATCTTTCTCTTCCATTTTTTAAACTTTCTATGGAGATTTCACCCCTAATCTTAAAAGAACCTCTACCCTTATTATAACCCTGTTTAATCATATCCTTTCCAATTATCACCCCACCAGTTGGAAAATCAGGTCCTGGTATATATTTCATAAGATCTTTAATTTTTATATCTTTATTTTCAATTAGAGCTAATGTTCCGTTAATTATTTCACCTAAATTATGAGGCGGTATACTAGTTGCCATTCCAACTGCGATCCCACCTGCACCATTTACTAATAGATTAGGAAATTGAGCTGGTAAAACTGTGGGTTCTTTCTCAGTTTCATCATAATTATTCTTAAAAGAAATAGTATTTTTTTCAATATCATCAATTAAATATTGTGAAACTTTAGATAATCGAGTTTCTGTATATCTCATGGCTGCAGCAGGGTCACCATCAATAGATCCAAAATTTCCTTGTCCATCGACTAAAGGTAAACTCATTGAAAAGTCTTGAACCATTCTCACTAAAGCATCATAAACTGACTGATCACCATGTGGATGATACTTACCAATAACATCTCCAACAATTCTTGCGGATTTTCTAAATTGTTTTGACCAATCATATCCTCCTTTGTACATTGCGTACAAAATTCTTCTATGAACTGGTTTTAAACCATCTCGTATATCTGGAAGTGCTCTACTGACTATAACACTCATTGCATAAGATAGATAAGATGAACTCATCTCATCATGTATTGAGATTAATTTTATATTCTTATCCTCAGAAATTTCAGTTTTTTGCATAAATACTAAAATGGAATTTCATCATCCATGTCATTTGATATATTTGACATGTCATCGTTATTAGATTGAGTATTATCATTTGATATACCACCACCTGAATTACCTCCACCTAACATAGTTAATGATGAGTTGTATCCTTGAATAATAATTTCAGTTGAATATTTGTCTTGACCAGATTGTTCATCTTTCCATTTTCTTGTTGTCATTTGACCCTCAACATATATTTGAGCTCCTTTTTTTAAATATTGTTGAACAACATTTACTAGTCCTTCATTAAATACAACTATACGGTGCCATTCAGTTTTTTCTTTTTTTTCACCTGTATTTTTATCTTTCCAAGATTGACTTGTAGCTAAACTTAATCTTGCAACACTTTTGCCATTTACCATTTGTTTAATCTCTGGATCTGCGCCCAAACGACCAATTAAAAGTACTTTATTTAAACTTCCAGCCATAATATTTTAATATTTGTTAAATTTGTTAATAAGAACTATACCACAATTTACTCTGAATATTAATTTTATTAGGTCAAAGCAACAAAAATTATGATGAAAAAGATAGTTATAAAGGGAGCTAAAGAACACAATTTAAAAAATGTTTCTTTAGAGATACCCAAGGATAGTTTTGTTGTCATTACTGGTTTATCAGGATCAGGAAAATCATCTTTAGCTTTTGACACAGTCTATGCAGAAGGTCAAAGAAGATATGTTGAGAGTTTATCAGCCTATGCAAGACAATTTTTAGATAAAATGAAAAAACCAAATGTTGATTTAATTGAAGGATTGAGTCCAGCAATATCGATAGAACAAAAAAATACTTCTAAAAATCCAAGATCAACTGTTGCTACAGTGACTGAAATATATGATTATATGCGTGTTTTATATGCAAGAGCGGGCATACCCTATTCACCTTTTACAGGTAAACCAATTACATCACAAACAATTACACAGATTGTAGATAAAATTAAAGAGCTTCCGAAAAAGTCAACTATATACATTTACGCTCCAGTAGTGAGAGGAAGAAAAGGAGAATATAAAAAAGAAATTCTAAATTATAAAAAAAGAGGGTTTAGAAAAATCAAAATAGACAATGTGATTTATGATATTGATAAAGTTCCAGAATTGAATAAAAAAATTAAGCACGACATATATATTTTAGTCGATAGGATAGTTTTAAATTCATCTTTAGGAAACAGATTAGCTGAAAGTATTGAAACATCAGTCAATTTAGCAAATGGATTAGTATTCGTCGAATATGAAGATGAAACATTACCGAAAAAATATAGAAAGGTAGAAAAATTAATATTTTCAACTAAATTTGCATGTCCTGAAAGTGGGTTTACAATTGAAGAAATTGAGCCAAGACTTTTTTCATTTAATAGTCCTTTTGGTGCTTGTGAGGAATGTGAGGGAATAGGAATTAAACTAAATGTTGATCCAAATTTAGTAGTACCAAATCATAAAAAGAGTATTGCGGATGGAGCTATAGAACCCTGGGCTAAAACAACCACTCTATATTATGCACAAACATTATCTTCTTTAGCAAAACATTATAGCTTCTCGTTAGATGAAAAATGGTCAAAACTTTCAAAAAAAATAAAGGATATCATTCTTTATGGATCCGATGAAGAAGAAATAAAATTTTCGTATGATGATGGTTATGAAAAATACTCACATAAAAAAACATTTGAAGGGGTAATAAATAATTTAGAAAGAAGATATTTAGAAACGGATAGTGATTGGAAAAGAGAAGAAATAGCCCAATATCAGTCAGATACTAAATGTGAGAGATGTAATGGTCATAGATTAAAAGATGAGGCTCTATGTGTGAAAATTGACGGCTTACACATTAGTGAGGTTACTGAAAAATCAATTTTAGATGCTGCAAAATGGTTTGAAGATTTAAAATTCAATTTAGATAAAAGACAGGTCAAAATTGCTGAGCATATTCTTAAAGAAATTAATGAAAGATTAAATTTTCTTTTAAATGTTGGTCTTGATTATCTAACTTTATCAAGAGAGTCTGGTACTTTATCAGGAGGAGAAGCACAACGAATCCGTTTAGCATCACAAATTGGATCTGGTTTAACTGGAGTGTTATACGTTTTAGATGAACCATCTATTGGTTTACATCAAAAAGATAATGTAAAACTGATCAATGCTCTTAAAAGATTACGAGATTTGGGAAATACAGTAATAGTAGTTGAGCATGATACTGAAACAATGGAAAATGCAGATCATATTATTGATCTTGGTCCTGAAGCGGGAAACAAAGGTGGCGAAGTTGTTGCTCAAGGAACTTTTGATGAGATAACAAAAAATAAAATTAGTATCACAGGAAAATATCTTTCAAACAAATTAAGAATTGATGTTCCCAAGAAAAGAAGGTTAGCAAAAAATGGAAGGTTTCTTGAAATAACAGGTGCGACTGGTAATAATTTAAATAATGTTAATTTAAAAATACCTTTAGGTAGTTTAACTTGTGTCACCGGTGTATCAGGAAGTGGTAAGTCAACATTGATCTTACAGACATTATACAATGCATTAAACTTAACTTTGAATAATAATAAATCTAGAAAAATTCCAAAGCCATTCAAAGGTTTCAAAGGTACAGAATTAATCGATAAGATAATTGATATTGATCAATCACCAATTGGTCGTACCCCAAGATCTAATCCAGCTACTTACACTGGAGCTTTTGGGCCAATTAGAGATTGGTTTACGGGACTACCTGAGTCAAAAACAAGAGGATACAAACCAGGAAGATTCTCTTTTAATGTCAAAGGGGGTAGGTGTGAAGCTTGTGAAGGAGATGGAGTTATTACTTATGAAATGCATTTTCTTCCAGACGTTTATATACAATGCGATGAGTGTAAAGGAACCAGATATAACCGAGAAACACTAGAGATAAAATTTAAAGATAAAAGTATTGCGGATGTTTTAAACATGACAGTTGATGAAGGTTGTGAATATTTTGAAAATATTTCAAATATTAAGACTAAATTGCTAACTTTAAAAAAAGTTGGTCTAGGCTATATAAAAATTGGTCAACAAGCTACAACTCTATCTGGGGGTGAGGCACAAAGAATTAAATTAGCTAAAGAATTATCAAAAAGATCGACAGGAAGAACAATGTACATTTTAGATGAACCGACTACTGGTCTTCACCAACACGACATCAAAAAATTATTAGAAATTTTACATACATTTGTTTCATTAGGTAACACAGTGGTTGTTATAGAACACAACTTAGATGTCATAAAAACTGCAGATTATATTGTCGATATGGGTCCTGAGGGTGGTGTAAAAGGTGGAAAAATTATCGCTGAGGGAAAACCTGAGGAAATTTGTAAAGTTTATGGAAGTTACACGGGTAAGTTTTTAAAAAATCTTTTACAATAAATACCATTGTCATCTCACTCTAAATCAGTATAAAATTAAGTATGGGTAATTTACTTTCATCTTTATCAAAAACTATTCACGTTTCTTTAGCCATAGCAGTTCTGTTAT
>CACPGB010000015.1 GCA_902633515.1 uncultured Pelagibacteraceae bacterium
TATGATTTTTTAGATCAACCATTGACGTAATACCAGCTTCTCTTATCTTATTGGAAACTTTTTTTGCATATTCTTCGAAGTCTTCGGAAATAGGTATAACAACTGTTTGTAACGGAGATATCCAAAATGGAAATTTTCCAGCATAGTTTTCGATCAGAATACCTATAAATCTCTCAAGTGATCCAAATAATGCACGATGTAACATAACAGGAACTTTCTTAGTGCCATCTTTATCTACATATGATGCATCTAATCTACCTGGTAAATTTAAATCAACTTGGACTGTTCCACATTGCCAATCTCTTCCTATTGCATCTCTTAAAACAAACTCTATTTTTGGACCGTAAAATGCTCCCTCTCCTTTATTTATACTGTACTCAAGTTTAGAAACTTTGACTGCCTTTAACAAAGATGCTTCAGCCTTGTCCCAAATCTCATCCTCACCAACTCTTACTGCTGGCCTATCAGCATATTTAAGAATTACATTTTCGAAACCTAAATCTTTATAAATTTCTAATATCAAATTTGTAACATTTAAACATTCACTTGTGATTTGATCTTCGGAGCAAAAAATATGAGCATCATCTTGAGTGAATGCTCTTACTCTTAATAACCCATGTAAAGCACCAGATGGTTCATATCTATGAACTTTTCCAAACTCAGTAATTCTTAGAGGTAAATCTCGATAACTTTTAAGACCTTGATTAAAAACTTGTATGTGTCCAGGGCAATTCATTGGCTTAATTGCAAAAACTTTTTCATCAGGAGTTTCTGAGGTATACATGTTTTCCCCATATTTTTCCCAATGACCTGATTTTTCCCACAATAATCTGTCTAATACCTCTGGTGTGTTTACCTCTTTGTATCCGGCCAGGTCCTGTTTAGCTCTCATGTAATTAATTAATTTTTGAAATAACGTCCAACCTTTCTCATGCCAAAAAACAGATCCCGGACTTTCTTCTCTAAAATGAAACAAATCCATTTCTTTGCCCAGTTTACGATGATCTCTTTTTTCTGCCTCTTTAATTCTTTTTAAATAATCGTCTAAATCTTTCTGAGAGGCCCAACTTGTTCCGTAGATCCTTTGAAGCATTTCATTTTTTGAGTCACCTCGCCAATATGCGCCTGAAACTTTTGTAAGTTTAAAGGCTTTGCCAATTTTACTGGATGATACTAAATGAGGTCCTCTACATAAATCATACCAAGTATCACCATGATGATAGACTGAAAGTTCTTCAGTTTCTGGAATACTCTCAATAATTTCTGCCTTATATTTTTCTCCAATTTTTTTAAAATGCTTAATTGCTTTATCTCTCTCCCATACTTCTCGTCTTGTTTTTAAATCTTTGTCAATTATTTCTGACATCCTTTCTTCAATTTTTTTGAGATCGTCATCTGTAAAGGGCTCCTTTCTGGCAAAGTCATAATAAAATCCATTTTCTATAACTGGTCCAATAGTAACTTGAGTGCCTGGATATAATTCTTGAACTGCCATAGCCATGATATGTGCAGCGTCATGTCTAATAACTTCTAAACCCTCTGGGTCTTTTGCTGTAAAAATTTTAATGGAACAATCTTTATCAATCGAAAAATATAAATCTTTTAATTCTCCATTCACGCTCATTATCAAGGCTTGTTTTGCTAATGATTTGCTAATTTTTTTAGCAATCTCTAGGCCTGTCACTTTTTTAGGAAAATCTAAATTGTTTCCGTCAGGTAAAGTAATTATGGGCATTTAATTTAGTAATCTCTTATACTCTGAATAAGTAGAAAAACACATTTTTTCAACATTAAATTTTTTTATAATGTTTTTTCTTCCTTCCTCACCCATTAATTTTAAGGAAGTTTCATCCATTATCATTGCTTGAATGATTTTTTTACTCAAGGAGCCAGCGTCACCAGATTCAAATAACAACCCAGTTTTTTCGTTTAAAATTGTCTCATTTGATCCTCCAATATTACTAGCAATGATTATTTTTTCCATAGATTGTGCCTCTACCGCAACTCTTCCAAAAGCTTCAGGTTCAATTGATGCTGAAACTATAATATCAGAAACTTTATAAGCTAAAGCCATATCCTTACAATGGTCTATGAATTTTACTTGATTGGTCAGATTATATTTTTCAATTAATTTGATAAGTTTTTCTTTATAAGAATCTCTTCCCTGATCACTGCCTAATATTACAACATGAAATGCTTCGTATCCTAATTCAATTTTAACTAAATTTATTGCCTCAATAAATAATTCTTGACCCTTCCATGACGTAAGTCGACCTGGCATAAGAATTATTTTTTTTTCATCAGTAATATTCCACTCATTTAAAAGTTTTTTTTCATCAGTTTCAATTTTGGTTGTTGGATCAAAATAATCTACATTTATGCCCCTAAAAATTACTAAAAATTTTTTTTTAGAATTCAAGAATTCCTGATAATTCTCTTGAATATGTGAAAAGATAAAGTTTGATCCTGCTATTACCAAATCTGACCTTACCATTACTGAATTATAAAATTTTTTTAATCTGCCTCTAAAATTATAAGTCCCATGAAATGTAGTAACAAACTTTCTTCTAGTAAATTTTGTTGCAAATAAACATGACCAAGCTGGTGCTCGACTTCTTGCGTGAACAATTGAAATGTTAAAAATCAAAATTATTGCTATTAAAATAATTGAATTTACCAAAATCAATAATGGATTTTTACTATGGACAGGAAGCCTTATTAATTTAACTTTTTTTTTATCAATAAACTTAGTTAACTCTCCGCCACTTGTAACAATGTAAGATTTACAATTATTTTCAGGTAAAAAATGTGCAATATCATAGCAACCAGTTTCTGCACCTCCGTAACCTAATTTTGGGATTACTTGCAAAACATTTAAATTAGATGACATTTAAAATAATTATATAATAATAGACAAAACTAATAAACTTTTATGACAAATTTTAATTACTTAAAAATTTCCCCTACCAGAAAAATAAGATATTTGAAACTACATCAAAAAAATGCCACCTACATTGTTTTTTTGCATGGTTTTATGTCAGATTTGGAAGGTAAAAAACCTCAAGCATTTTTAAAATTTGCAAAAAAAAATAAATTAGGTTTTCTTGCTTTAGAATATTCAGGTCATGGTAAATCATCAGGAAAATTTATTAATGGTAATATTTCAAAATGGACTAGAGATACTACTCTAGTAATTAGAAAAGTTATCAAAAAAAATGATATTATATTTATAGGTTCAAGTATGGGTGCTTGGATTTCTTTAAACCAGTTTAGTATTATCAAGAACAAAATTATAGGTTTTTTAGGAATAGGTTCAGCGCCAGAATTTCTTGATAAACTAATGTGGAATAAATTTTCTAATAAAATGAAGATTGAAATCAAAAAAAAAGGTTTCATAAATTTAAAACATGGTGATTATGAATACCCAATCACTTACCAATTAATTAGAGATGGAAGAAAAAATAAAATTTTAAATAAAAAAATAAATCAAAATGTAAATGTAACAATGGTTCACGGGAGTAAAGATAAATCTGTACCTGTAATTTACTCAAAAAAAGTTTTGAAAATATTTAAATCTAAGAAAAAGAAATTAGTAATTATAAAAAATGGTGATCATAGTTTATCTTCACTAAAATGGCTCCGGATATTGAAAAAAGAGTTAAAATTAATAATTAACTAACTTTTTTTATTTTTGTTTTTGTAGAGATTGGATTTTTAAGCTTATCTATCATTTCTTTTGGACAAATCTGTATAAAATTCTTTAACTCATTTTCAAAGTCGTCAATTATTTTTTTTGATAAACTGGAATCTGTTTCATTACTATGTTCGAGTACCAATTCTTTTAGAAATTTTGACCAATACTCAGTTTCAACATTTTGCCATACAACTGAGTCCGGATTAACTTTTTTTTCAAATTCCTTTGATTTATTGTAAATAAAAGCCATTCCCCCTGTCATGCCGGCTGCAAAATTATCTCCAACATCTCCAAGAATTACTGCTGTACCACCAGTCATATATTCACAACCATTTGAATCACAGCCTTCGATAACGGTTATGGCACCAGAATTTCTTACCGCAAATCTATCCCCAGCTTGACCAGCTGCAAAAAGTTTACCTGACGTTGCCCCATAAAGAACTGTGTTCCCAATAATAGTATTCTCATTCGAAATTAAATTACTTTCATCAGGTAGTTTTATTGAAATGGTTGCTCCCGACAAACCTTTACCAACATAATCATTTGCATCGCCTTTTAAATTAAGTTTAAGTCCTTTTGCTGTAAATGCACCAAACGATTGTCCAGCTGAACCTTTAAAATTTAGAGTTAAAAAATTTTCCTCTAATTTTTCATAACCATATTTTTTATATAAGTGATGTGAAATTCTAGTACCTACAGCTCTATTAGTATTTTTAATTAAAAACTCGTTATTTATTTTTTCTGAGTTATCTAAAGCTTTTTCTATTTGAGGCCAAATTTCTTGATCCAGTGTATCAGGAACTTGATTAATTTCTGATATCTCACAATACCTCTTATTATTGCCGGGGTCTGCTTGGACGAATAATGGATTAAGATCTAAATCATCTAGATTAGGCGAGGCTTTACTTACCTGCATTAATAAATCAGTTCGACCGATAACCTCATTTAAAGATTTAAAACCAAGTGAAGCTAAAATTTCTCTTACCTCTGTAGCAATAAATGTAAATAAATTTACAACTTTATCAGGAGTTCCAGTAAATTTTTCTCTTAATTTTTCATCTTGCGTACATACTCCTACAGGACAAGTATTCGAGTGACATTGCCTTACCATAATACAACCCATCGCTACTAGAGCAGTAGTTGCTACACCATACTCCTCTGCACCCATCATTGCTGCGATAACAACATCTCTTCCAGTTTTAATACCTCCATCGGTTCTTAAAGTAACTTTATGTCTTAGATTATTTAATGTTAAAAATTGATTGGCCTCCGTTAGTCCCATCTCCCATGGAATACCTACGTATTTTACACTTGTTTGAGGTGTAGCTCCGGTTCCTCCATTATGTCCTGAAATTAAAATTATATCAGCTTTTGCTTTTGCAACACCGGCTGCTATAGTGCCAACTCCAGAAGATGCAACTAGTTTAACTCCAATTCTTGCCTTAGGATTGATTTGTTTTAAATCATAAATAAGCTGCGCTAAATCTTCAATTGAATAAATATCATGATGCGGAGGTGGGGAAATTAATGTTACACCTGGTGTTGAATGTCTTAGCTTGGCAATCTCATCTGTTACTTTAAATCCTGGTAATTGGCCGCCTTCACCAGGTTTTGCACCTTGAGCAATTTTAATCTCAATTTCATTACAATTGTTTAAATAATTTACTGTTACACCAAATCTTGCTGACGCAATTTGTTTTACTCTCGAATTTGCACTATCACCAGTGTCCATGATCTTAAATCTTTTCGCATCTTCACCACCCTCACCGCTACAGGATGCACCTTTAATTCTATTCATCCCAATAGCTAATGTTTCGTGTGCCTCCTTAGACAATGCTCCGTGAGACATACTTCCACTTCCAAATCTTTTTAATATTTTTTCTATTGGTTCAACCTCAGAAATTTGAATAGATGGTCCTAATTTTTTTTTTCTAAAATCTATCAAATCCCTTAAGTTAATTGGTGGCAAGTTATATATTCCCTCAGCATATTTTCTATAAGCTGTATACGAGTTTGATCCTACAGCACTTTGTAATAAATGGATTAATCTGCCCTGATATTGGTGTGTTTCTCCATTTTTTCTGTATCTATAAATCCCACCAATAGGTAAAACTGTATCGGTGCTTTCAAATGCCTCTTTATGTATTGCACGTATTTTTTTTTCGATTCCTGACAATCCAATACCAGAAATTTTTGAAGTCACTCCTGGAAAATAATCATCAACTATTGATCTGCTTAGTCCAACAGTTTCAAAATTACATCCACCTCTGTAAGAACTTAAAACAGATATACCCATTTTTGACATGATTTTTAATAATCCTGCATTCACTGATTTGATATACCTCTCAACACATTCATCAAAACTATACTGGCCAAATAACTTTTTCTCATGCCTTTGGTATAAACTATCAAAAGCTATATATGGATTAACTGTTGTTGCTCCAACACCTATTAATGTTGCAAAAGAGTGAGTGTCCAAAGCTTCACCAGATTGAACATTAATTGAAACATATCCTCTTAATTTTTTATCAATTAAAAAAGTATTAATCGCACCAACGCATAACAACATTGGCATGGGCATTCTTGTATCTGAAATAGCTTTATCGCTTAAAATCAATTGTGTTACACCCTGTCTAACGGCAATTTCTGACTCTTTTTGAATCCTTTTAATACAATCAAATAAACTTTGATCATTCGAATAAGTACAATCTATAGAGACAGAGCTTTTTCCAAAAAAATTAATAAATTTATTAAATTGTGAATTCGATAATATTGGACTATTCAAAACATAAATATTTTCTTTGGTCAAAGTATCAAAATCTAAAATATTCCCAAGATTACCAAATCTAGTTTTCAAGCTCATAACTTTATTTTCTCTTAAAGAGTCAATCGGTGGATTCGTCACTTGGCTAAAGTTTTGTCTAAAAAAATGATAAAGTGGTCTGTATTTGTCTGATAGAACTGCTAAAGGTGTATCATCACCCATGGAACCCGTCGCTTCTTTTGCGTCTTCAGCCATTGGATGTAAAATTAGCTCTAAGTCTTCTAAACTAATTCCAAAAGTGTGTTGTCGTCTCCTTAGATCTTCACCATCAAAATTATGTTTTTCATTAGAAATGGATAATTTTTCATCTAAATCTATTATCTGAGAATTGAAATGCTTATATTCTTTTGCCAAATAGTCTTTAATTTGATTATTCGTAAACACTTTACCTTTTTCAATTCTAACACCAATTATCTCCCCTGGGCCAAGTCTTCCTTTTGATAGAATTCTTTTTTCATTTAATTCAATCATTCCAGTTTCAGATCCGGCAAAGAGAAACTTATCTTTTGTTATTGCGTATCTTAAAGGCCTTAAACCATTACGATCATTTGCTGCAATGACCCATTCATTATCTGTTGCTGCAATTGCGGCAGGACCATCCCAAGGTTCCATAGTACTATTTAAAAAATTAAACAGTTGTTGATGGCTTTTTGGAAGAGTTTTATTTCTTTTTGACCAAGCATCGGGGATCATCATTAATTTTGCTAAAGGTGCAGGTTGACCAGATTTATTTAATAACTCAAAAACATTATCTAGTGCCGCAGAGTCTGAAACTCCTTTTTGAATAACTGGCTTTAAATTTTCTACATTTTCAAAAAGAGGGCTACTCATCTCTTGTTCATGAACTCTCATCCAGTTTTTATTTCCTTTGTAAGTATTAATTTCACCATTATGGGCAACTGCTCTAAATGGTTGTGCCAAACTCCAGCTTGGAGCAGTATTAGTTGAAAATCTCTGATGAAAAATTGCAAATCTTGAAATAAATCTTTCGTCCTTTAAATCTAAGAAAAAATCTGAGATAGCCTCAGCTAAAAACATTCCCTTATAGATAATTGATTTAGAACTTATTGAGCAAATATAAAAATTATTTAATGATAAATTGAATGCTTTATTCTCAATTTTTTTTCTTGTTTCATAAATTTTTCTTTCAAGATCTTTATCAAGCAAATTTTTATCATTCGCTTTAAAAAGCACTTGAATTATCTCTGGCATAGTTTGGAAAGCTTTTTCTCCTAAAACTTTTGGATTAACAGGCACCTGTCTCCATCCATAGATACTAAAATCATTTTTGGTTAACTCACTTTCTACAATCGTTTTACAACTTTCTTGTGAGGAGTAATCATTTCTTGGTAAAAAAATCATTCCAACACAAATATCAGAACCATCATGTGTGTGACCTGTAACCTCTATTTTTTCAACAAAGAAATCTTTGGGTATTTCTAAATGTATTCCAGCCCCATCACCTGTTTTTCCATCAGCATCGACAGCTCCTCGATGCCAAACAGCTTTTAAAGCTTCAATTCCATATTCTACAACCTCTCTTGATTTTTTTCCCTCTGTTGATGCAATTAAGCCTACTCCACATGCATCATGTTCCATTTCTTTAGAATAAATATTGTTTTTAGTAAGTAATTCTAAATTTTTTTTATATGTACTCATTATGCAACTTTAGATTTTTTTAATTCGATATTTTCAAGATATGATTTGATTGATAAAGCAGCATCTCTACCATCTTTAATTGCCCAAACAACTAAAGATGCACCTCTTACAATATCTCCAGCAGCAAAGACACCTTTAATATTAGTTTCCATAGTATCAAAGTCAGTTTTAATCGTTCCCCATTTTGTAACTTGTAATTCTTGTGCTTCAAATAATAATGGCAAGTTTTCTGGATCAAATCCTAAAGCTTTTATTACCATATCTGATTTAATTTCAAATTCAGATCCTTGTTTAATTTCTGGTCTTCTTCTACCTGAGTCATCTGGATCTCCAAGTTGAATTTGATCTACAATTAATTTTTCAATTTTATTTTTTCCTTTAAATTCTTTTGGACTAGACAACCAAACAAATTCAACACCCTCTTCTTCTGCATTAGCTACTTCTCTTGCAGATCCAGGCATGTTATCTTTATCTCTTCTATATAAACATTTAACTGAATTAGCTTTTTGTCTTACTGATGTTCGAACACAATCCATTGCAGTGTCTCCACCTCCAATAACAACCACATCTTTACCCTCAGCGTTTAATATACCTTTGTCGAATAAATCAACTTTGTCTCCCAAACCCTTTTTGTTTGATGCAGTTAAAAACTCCATAGCAGGAAAAATATTATCTAAGTCGTTTCCTGGTAGATTAATTTCTCTTGGTTTATAAACTCCAGTAGCAATTAAAATTGCATCATGTTTTTTTCTCAGTTGCTCTAAAGTTGCATCCTTACCAACCTCAAAATTTTGTTCAAATTTAATTCCACCATCTTTCAACAATTTTGTTCTTCTCTCGACCACATGTTTTTCTAATTTAAAATTTGGAATTCCATAAATTAACAAACCGCCCGCTCTGTCATATCTGTCATAAACAGTAATTTGATAGCCATTTTTCCTAAGTTGTTCAGCAGCTGCCAGTCCAGCGGGTCCAGCACCAATTATTCCAACGCTTTGGTCTTTTTCGTGTTTAATTGATATAGGTTTTACCCATCCGTTCTCCCAAGCACTATCTGTAATATATTTTTCGACTGATCCAATTGTTACAGTGCCATGACCTGACTGCTCAATAACACAATTACCCTCACATAATCTGTCTTGAGGGCATATTCTGCCACAAACCTCAGGCATATTATTTGTACTTTGAGATAATTCATAAGCTTCCTTCAATCTGCCTTCAGCAGTCAATTTAAGCCAATCAGGAATGTTGTTACTTAAAGGACAATGGACTTGGCAAAAAGGAACGCCACATTGAGAGCATCTACTTGACTGCTCTTGTGCTTTTTGAGTGATAAATTCATCGTAGATTTCGTTAAAATCATCCTTTCTATTATCAACTCCTCTTTTAGGTGGGTTTTGTTGACCTATTTTTACGAATTTTAGCATTTTATCAGTCATATTTTTTTTAAATTTATCGCAAAATATACATTGTTTTTATTAGTAAAAGAAATAAATAGGTCAGTTACTATTACCTAATTACAACAATATTTAGCTAAAAACCTACTTAATCTGATTTTTGCATATCTTATATGACTAAATCGAATTGTTTAAAATGAATATTTTTTAAGTTACGACACTTATATGTTTCAAAATTTTATAGAAATTTTAATTCTTTCTGCAGTTCAAGGAATTTCTGAATTTTTACCCATAAGTTCATCAGCTCATCTAATATTGGTATCAAATTTTTATGATTTAGAAACAAGTTCTTTGTTGATAGACATAAGTCTACATTTAGGCTCGTTAATTGCAATAATTTTTTATTTTAGAAAAGAACTATTTGATCTTAGAAATAACAAAAACTTATTAAGTTTAATAATAATTGGCTCTCTGCCACTTATAATTTTTGGATATATATTATATACTACTGAATTAATTCACCTCTTAAGAAATACAAAATTGATCGCCGCTACCACACTATTTTTTGGTTTTATACTTTTTTTTGCTGATCAAAGAAAAATGGACAAGAATATTTCGACGAACCTCAACATCAAAACAATTTTATTTATAGGTCTATTTCAAATACTAGCACTAATTCCAGGGGTTAGTAGGGCAGGAATAACCATTACTGCATCAAGATTCTTAAATTTTGATAGAGTAGACTCAACAAAAATTTCTTTTTTGTTATCGATTCCAGCTTTAGCAGGTGCAAGTTTCCTTAGCTTAAGAGATGTATATCAACAATCAATAGAAATAAATTATTTATTATTAATTGCCATTTTCTTATCATTTACGTTTTCATTTTTTACAATTAAATATTTTCTTAAATTTATAAGTAAAATTTCTTTCAATATATTTATAATATATCGAATTCTTCTTGGGTTAATTTTATTTTTACTAATATATACTTAGGTTGTTTTCTTAATTAATGGAACTAATTGGGATAATAAAACTCCACTAAGTATGAAAAAACATCCAAGTAAATTATTAATTCCCAATATTTGATTTAGAAGAAACCAAGCAGCAATTGTCGCAAACACACCTTCCAAAGAAAAAATTATTGCCGCTGGTGCTGGTGTTATATTTCTTTGGGCATAGATTTGTAAAACAAAAGCAAAACCACCTGACAAAATGCCAGCATATAAAATTGAATCTATTTCATTTAAAATATTGTCAAATACAAATTCCTCAGAAAATAAACCTATCAAATATGAAAATAGAGCAACTTGTAGAGTTTGCATTGCACCAATGGTTAATGGCAAATTATACTTTTTAATAATCATACCAGTAAAAATAATATGTGTACTCCAAAATAAAGCTCCTAACACTACAAGAGTATCGCCTAATCTTATCGTTGCATTTTGAAAATTTGTTAGCAAATATCCGCCAATTAAACATAAAATTACTGATGGCCATACACTCCAATGTAAGAAATCTTTTTTAAAGATGAAAATAATTATTGGGACCATTGGCACATAAAAAATTGTAAAAAAAGCAGCATTTGCTACATCGGTGTAAAGCAAAGCAACTTGTTGTAATGCTGATCCTAAAAATAATGACAATCCAATTAAAAAAGATAGAATAATGAATGTTTTTCTATCAAATCTAAATTCTTTTTTGAGTTTTTTTGCTTCAAACAGCAAAGCAAAAGGAATAATTGCTAAAAAACCTACAAAAAATCTTACCGAATTAAAAGTGAATGGGCCGATGTCGTCCATACCTGTATCTTGTGCAATAAATGTAGTCCCCCAAATGAAAGTGCATAATAGTGCACTAAATAATGAGAGAGTTTTTGACATATTTTACACGGCTAACTTGTAAGCGAAATTTTTTCCTAGATTATCTTTTAAATCGTTGTTAAATCGAGCAGCTTCAGCTCCATCAATTATTCTATGATCATATGATAAAGATAAAGGTAACATTGTTCGTGTTATAAATTTTCCATCAATAAAAATTTGTTTTTTTTGAGATTTGCCAACTCCCAAAATCGCAACTTCAGGATAATTAATTATAGGTGTAAAAAAAGAACCGCCAATACCTCCCAGACTTGTTATCGTCATGGAGCCACCAAATAATTCTTTTTTATCAATTTTAAGATTTCTACATTGATCACTTAATTTTTTAAGTTCTGTAGCTATTAAAGATATATTCTTATTATCAGCATTTCTCAGTTTTGGTACCATAAGCCCATGTTTCGTATCCACAGCTATTCCAATATGATAATACTTTTTTGAGGTCATTTTTCCTTTATCAATTTCATCTATAGATGAATTAAAGTTTGGAAATTTTTTAAGTGATGCAGTTAATGCTTTTACAATAAAAGCTAAAGGAGTAATCTTTTTTTTTTCACCAGTGTAAATATCTTTAAGAGATGTTCTAAACTCCTCTAATTCTGTTATATCTGCTTCATCATGATTAGTTACATGAGGAATATTGTTCCAAGAATTCATAAGATATTTGGACGAAAGTCTCTTCACTCTTGGAATATCTTTTGTTTCTGTTTTTCCGAATTCAGAGTGAGAATATTCTAGTTCTATCGTTTCATTTTTTTTGAATTCTCTTTCAATATTTTTCTCAGATGTTGTTACGACAAATGACTTAACATCACTTTCATTTACTCTACCTAGTCTTTCACTTCCTTCAACTTTACTAATATCAACACCTAGTTCTCTTGCAAATTTTCTGACTTTTGGTGAGGCTGCAGTTTTTTTTGAAAAATCTTTTACGATAACATTTTTTGTTCTGATTTCTCTTTCAATTTCTATATTTTTTTCTTGAATATTTTCTTTTTTAGTTGATTGTATTTTCTCAGTTTTTAATTGAGTTTCTGCTTGATTATCTTTAAATTCGATTTCTAAAATTTTATCACCTTCAGAAACCTTGTCCCCAACATTTAAATTTAATTCTGTAACTATTCCATTATGTAATGAGGGTATTTCAACACTCGATTTATCACTTTCAATTGTAATTAAAGGATCATTTTTTTTAATCTCTTGACCTTTTTTGACTATAATTTCAATAACCTCTACATCCTTAAATTCTCCAATATTTGGAACTCTAATATCTTTTTTGGGCATTCTATAATTTTGTTGGCATAGGTTTATCAGTATCAATCTTATACTTTTTGATTGCTTCTTTTGCATATTTTGATGCAATAAGCTGTTCCTTAGCTAAAATACTTAAACTGTATGTTGCGATATGTTCCTTATCAACTTCAAAAAATTTTCTTAACTCTTTTCTTGTATCACTTCTTCCAAATCCATCAGTCCCTAATGAATAAAAACTTTTATTAACGTACGGCCTTATCTGATCAGAGTTCATTCTCATATAATCAGAGGCTGCTAAGATTGGTCCTTCTGTATTACCTAAACATTTTTCTACAAAGCTTTTTTTAGGTTCTTTATCAGGGTTAAGAAGATTGTATCTCTCTACCTCAAGACCATCCCTTCTTAATTCATTAAAGCTTGTTACACTCCAAATCTCACTATCGATTTGATACTCATTTTGTAATATTTCTGCACCTGCTATCATTTCTCTTAAAATGGTGCCCGATCCAAGAAATTGAATTTTAGTTTTTTTATACTTATTAAACTCCTTTATTTTATACATTCCTTTTAAAATACCTTCCTCACATGATTTATTTTTTGGCATTTCTGGATGAGGATAATTTTCATTCATAGTTGTAATGTAATAGAAAATATTCTCTTTTTTTTCATGCATTCTTCTTAAACCTTCTCGAAAAATAACAGCAAGTTCATAGTGAAATGTCGGATCATATGATCTGCAATTAGGAATGGTCGAGGCCATTAAATGACTATGACCATCTTGATGTTGCAAACCCTCTCCAGCAAGAGTTGTTCTTCCAGCAGTTGCTCCAATCAAAAATCCTCTGGATTGACTATCTGCACCTGCCCAAGCAAAATCTCCAATTCTCTGAAAGCCAAACATTGAGTAGAAAAGATAAATTGGGATCATTTCTATATCATGATTAGTATATGAAGTTCCTGCAGCTATCCACGATGACATTGCTCCAGCCTCATTAATTCCTTCCTCTAAAACTTGACCACTCTTTTCCTCTTTATACGAACTTAATTGAGCAAAGTCTTCTGGCTCATATTTTTGACCTTCATGGGCATAAATCCCTATTTTTTGAAAAAAACCTTCCATGCCAAATGTTCTAGCTTCATCCGGAATAATTGGAACCAGCCTTGGTGCAACGTTTTTATCTCTTAAAAGATTTGTCAACATTCTTACTAATGCCATTGTGGTCGACATTTCTTTTTCACCTGTAGAAATTTTCATATTATCAAAAATATCTTTAGGAGGTGCTTTGATTGGTTTTGCATAAGTATTTCTTTCAGGAATAAAACCACCTAATTGAGTTCGTCTTTCTTTTAAGTATTTGATCTCTGCAGAATTTTGATCTGGCTTATAATATTCAATATTTTGCACTTGTTGATCTGTTAATGGCACATCAAACCTATCTCTGTAATACATTAAGTCGCCAATATCTAATTTCTTAGTCTGGTGAGTTGTATTTACACTTTCACCACTTTTGCCCATTCCATAACCTTTGATAGTTTTTGCAATAATAACTGTAGGACTTCCAACATTTTTAGATGCTTTGTCATAAGCTGCAAAAACTTTATGAGGATCATGACCACCTCTGTTCAGCCGCCAAATATCTTTATCGGAAAGGCTGGAAACTAATTCTTTTGTCTCCGGATATTTTCCAAAAAATTTTTCTCTCACATACGCGCCGTCTCTTGCTTTCATTGCTTGATACTCGCCATCGACAGTCTCATTCATATTTTTAACTAAATGACCTGTTTTATCATTGGCAAGCAGTGGATCCCAGTAAGAGCCCCAAATAACTTTTATAACATTCCATCCTGCACCTCTGAAAATTCCCTCCAATTCCTGAATTATCTTTCCGTTTCCACGAACTGGTCCGTCCAGTCTTTGAAGATTACAATTTACAACAAATATTAAGTTATCTAATTTTTCTCTTGCGGCTAAACCAATCGCTCCTAAAGACTCTGGTTCATCCATTTCTCCATCACCTAAAAATGCCCAAACTTTTCTTCCTTCATCTTTGATCAAACCTCTGTTAATTAAGTACTTCATAAATCTTGCCTGATAAATTGCAAGCATTGGACCTAATCCCATAGACACTGTTGGAAATTGCCAAAAATTTGGCATTAACCAAGGATGAGGATATGAAGAAAGACCATCAAGCTTTACTTCCTGTCTAAAACTATCTAATTGTTTTTCGTTCAGTCTACCTTCTAGAAAGGCTCTGGCATACATACCTGGAGCACTATGACCTTGAAAATAAATTAAATCTCCACCAAATTTATCATTTTTAGCTCTCCAAAAATGATTCATACCAACATCGTAAAGAGTTGCAGCCGATGCAAAAGTTCCAATATGCCCTCCAAGCTCTGGAAATTTTTTATTTGCCCTGACTACCATAGCGGCAGCATTCCATCTTATAAAAGATCTAATTCTTCTCTCTATGTTTTGATCTCCATTTGATTTTTTTTCTTCATTAACTGGTATAGTATTTATGTAAGGAGTATTTTGCGTGTAAGGTATATTGGCTCCCTCCATATAAGCTTTGTTGATAAGTTCTTTAATTAAATAATGTGCTCTTTGGTTTCCATCTTTTTCTATTACTGCTGACAACGACTCCAGCCACTCACTAGTTTCTAGTGGATCAATATCTCCTTCATTAATTACTTGGATTATTTCAGGTTTTTTAGTTTCAATTATTTTTTGTGGAATATTTTGGTCCTGATTTTTTCTTAAAGTGCTTTCTGCTTCTTTAATTAAATTTTCAGTTTCTTTTGGAACACTCTCTGTTTGCGATAATAGTTTATTTGAAGAAATATTTATTAGTAAATCTCCTTTTGAAACCTTATCTCCAACTTTGACATTTACAGACTCAACTTTGCCAGAAAATATTGATGGAATTTCTACACTCGATTTATCACTTTCAATAGTAACAACAGGGTCATTTTTTTTAATATCTTGGCCCTCTTTTACCAAGAGTTCAATCACTTCTACATTCTCAAAATCACCTATGTCTGGAACTAATAATTTTTCAGTCATTTTTAAAAGTTTTATACATTAAAAAAATATACTTAATCTCTAATTTTAACACATTCTGCTCAATTTTTTGACACTCTTTATTTACATCTTCTAATAGTGATTAAAAAGTTATTAAATATATTTATTCAACCAAAATTCAACACATATAAAGATGCTAATGTGTGGATTCAAAAAGTACTATTAGAGAAAAAATACGGAAAAATTAATTCCTAAATTTTTTCTACACATAGCGCAATTCCCATGCCACCACCTATACAAAGTGCGGCACAACCTCTTTCTTTATTTTGTTTTTTCATTTCATGTATAAGTGTCACTAGTATTCTTGCTCCAGATGCGCCTATTGGGTGACCTAGAGCAATGGCCCCACCATTTACATTTACTTTGTTTTCTTCAATACCCAATTCACGGATAACTGCTATAGCTTGAGATGCAAAAGCCTCATTTATTTCAAACAAATCAATTTCATTTAAATTCCAATTTGCTTTTTTTGATGCTTGGCGAATAGCTTCAATAGGACCAAGACCCATTAAAGCAGGTTCCAAACCAACAGATGCCCAGGAAATAATTTTAGCTAATGGATTAATTAAATTTTTTTTAGCTTCTTTAAATGTAGTTAATAACAAAGCAGCTGCTCCGTCATTTATACCAGATGAGTTTCCTGCTGTTACTGTTCCACCATCTTTAAAAGCTGTCTTTAATTTTTCTAGATCAGATAATTTTAAATTTTTTCGTGGGTGTTCATCTTTTTCTAGAACAATACCATTATGATTTATTCTTACAATTTCATCATCAAATTTATTATTTTTAATTGCTATTTCTGTTTTTTTTTGTGAGTGAAGAGCAAATTCGTCTTGTTGTTTTCTAGAAATATCAAATTTTTTTGCAACATTTTCAGCTGTTACTCCCATGTGGTAATTTTTAAAAGCATCAATTAAGCCATCATGTGTCATAGTGTTGATTAATTGATCTTTTGAAATTTCTTTTTCCTCTGAATAAAAATAAGAGTAAGGTGTCACAGACATATTCTCTTGACCCCCACAAATTACATTACCTGCATCTCCTAATTTAATTTGTTGATATCCTGAAATAATAGCTCTTAGTCCTGATCCACAAACTTGGTTTACTAAATAAGCAGGTTTAGAAACAGGAATCCCAGCATTTACTGATGCTTGTCTGGCAGGGTTTTGTCCTCCACCAGTGGTTAGAACTTGGCCCATTATTACTTCATCAATTTGATTGTAAGATATCTCACTTCTCTTGAGAGTCTCTTTTATTACAATAGTTCCAAGTTGATCTCCTCTCATATTTTTTAATGACCCTTTATAAGTACCTATAGGAGTCCTAACGGCACTACTAATTACTACATCATCTGGTTTGTTATTCATAAATTTTAATTTTATCTTATCATTAAAATATATTAAATATTGATATACTATAAACAAATATATTTATAAATGCGCCTGTAGCTCAATTGGATAGAGCGCTTGGCTACGGACCAGGAGGTTCTGGGTTCGACTCCTAGCAGGCGCACCATAAAAAGGGAAAATTATGTTAAAATGGTTAGAAAAAATATCTCTTCAAATGTCAGTAATATATTTTTTTGTTTCTATTTTTGTAATTATATTAATCTTAACTTTTATATTATAAAAAATTATGTCAAATCAATATGAACAAATCAGCATCAAACCAGGTTTTATGAAACATAACGGAGGCCTTTTATTTAGAAATATCTCTGAAAATGAATACGAATTTAAATCAACGATTAATAATAATCATTTAAATGCGGCAGGGATTACTCATGGGGGTTATTTGTCAGCACTAATTGATGCTGGTGCAGGCACAGCGGCACATCG
>CACPGB010000016.1 GCA_902633515.1 uncultured Pelagibacteraceae bacterium
AAAAAAAATTTGTTCAGTTGTGATAATAACAAGTGACAAATCATATAGAAATCTTGAATTAAAAAGAGGTTATAAAGAAGACGATATTCTTGGTGGATATGATCCATATAGTGCTTCCAAAGGTTGTGCTGAATTAATAATACAGTCTTACTTAAAATCTTTTTTGAATAAAAAAAAAAAAATTAAAATTTCAGTTGCTAGAGCTGGAAATGTTATTGGTGGAGGAGACTGGTCAGAGAATAGGATAATACCTGATTGTATAAGATCAATTTTAGATAAGAAAAAATTGATAATAAGGTTTCCTAAATCCACAAGACCTTGGCAATACGTTCTAGAAGCATTATATGGCTATATGACTTTAGCTCTAAAGCAAAAAAAAATTAATAAATTAAATGGAAATGTCTTTAATTTTGGACCCAATAATAAAAGTTCAATTAGAGTAATTGATTTAATTAAAAAGATTAAAGCGCAATGGAATATATTAAATTGGAAAATAGTAGATACCAAAAGAAGTGAATATGAATCAAAATTACTAAAATTAAATAGTGATAAAGCATATAAATTTTTAAAATGGAAATGTTTTTTAAATGCAGACCAAACTATAAGTTTGGTTGTAAATTGGTATCAGCATTATTTTTATAATCGTAAAAAAAGTATGTATAATTTTTCGATAAAACAAATTAAAGATTATGAAAAAATAATTGGAAAATTTTAAAAAATGAAAGTAGTAATTCTAGCTGGTGGGCTAGGCACAAGACTATCTGAATATACAAAACTAATACCCAAACCAATGGTAAAGGTAGGTGGTAAACCAATAATTTACAGAATTATTAATTTATATAAAAAATATGGATATAAAGAATTTTATATCGCATTAGGCTATAAGGGTAACATTATAAGAAAATTTTTTAAAAGAAAATTTAAAGATATTGAAGTGAATCTCATAGATACAGGAAAAAATACAATGACCGGTGGAAGATTAAAGAGATTAAAAAAATACCTAGACTCCGAGCCATTCCTAGTGACTTACGGTGATGGTTTATCCGACTTAAACATAAAAAAATTGGTTAAATTTCACAAAAAAAACAAATCTCTAGCCACAATAACTGCTGTTAGACCCCCAGCAAGATTTGGATCAATTAAGATTAAAAATAACGTCGTTTATTACTTTAAAGAAAAATCATCTGTGGACGAAGGTTGGATAAATGGAGGTTTTTTTGTTTTTGAACCAGAAATTTTTCAATATTTGAAGAATGATAGTACTTATCTAGAGAGAGATCCATTTGAGAAATTAGCAAAAAAAAGAAAAATTAAAGCTTATAAGCACGATGGTTTTTGGCAGTGCATGGATACAAAAAGAGATAAAGTTTTATTAGATAAAATTATTAAAGAAAAAAGATACAAAATTTAAATTTGACGAAAAGAATTTTAATAGCTGGAGGAACAGGTTTTATAGGGATAAATTTGGTTAAAAGATGTATCAAAGATAAATTTGATATCACTATTTTGTCTACTCAAGAAAAAAAACTTAATTATAAAAATCTAAAACAAATTAAATGTGATGTTGCAAAAAAAAAACAATTATTTTCTAAGTTAAATAATAAAACTTTTGATTATGTTGTAAATCTAGCTGGATATGTAGATCATTCAAAAAAAATTAAAACAATAAGTTCTCATTTCAATGGTTGCAAAAATTTAGCGAATTATTTTAAATCAAAAAAAATAAAAAAATTTATTCAAATAGGAAGCAGTGTGGAATACGGAAAAATTAAATCTCCTCAAATTGAAAATAGAATTACACCAGTAAAAAAAATTAAGTCTTTCTACGGATTAGCTAAATTAAAATCAACAAATTACTTATTAAACTTGAATAAAAAAAACTTTTTTCCTTGTACAATTTTAAGGTTTTTTTTAGTTTATGGACCAGGGCAACTAGAAAATAGACTCGTTCCTTATGTAATCTCAAATTGTTTGAAAAATAATTCTTTTCCAAATTCAAAAGGAAATCAAATGAGAGATTTTCTATTTATTGATGATGCAGTAAGTGGAATAATGCAATGTTTAAAAAATAAAAAATCAAATGGACATATTCTTAATATTTGCTCAGGCAATCCGATAAAAATTAAATCTATAATAACAAAAATAAGCAAAACTATTAAAAAAGGTAATCCAATATTTGGACAGATTAAATTAAGGCCAGATGAACCATTAAATCTTTACTCTAATTACAACAAAGCAAAAAAAATTTTAAATTGGAAACCAAAAATAGATTTATCTGAAGGCTTAAATAGGACAATTAAGTATTATGAAAAAAAATCATAAAATATCCATTATTGTAAATTGTTACAATGGAGAAAAATATTTATCTCGTTGCTTGCAAAGTATAATTGAGCAAACAGAAAAGAATTGGGAAGTGATTTTTTTTGATAATCAATCCAAGGATAGTTCTAAAAAAATTTTTGAAGAATTTAAAGATGATAGATTTAAATATTTCTTTTCTTCAGAATTTATTAAACTTTATAAAGCAAGAAATGAGGCATTAAAAAAAGCATCTGGTAAATTTATAGCATTTTTAGATTGTGATGATTGGTGGAGACCAAACCATCTAGAAAATGCAAAAGATTTTTTTGAAAATGAAAAATATAAATTATATTTTTCTAATGCTTTCAATTATTTAGAAAAAAGAAAAAAATTTATTCTTCATAGAAAAAATCTTCCTAAAGATAATATCTTTAAATATTTAATTAATGATTATTCTGTTAAGATAAGTTCTCTTATTATAAGAGCTGAAATTATAAAAAAAAAGGATTGTGATACGGGTCCTTTTAATGAAAATTTTAATATAATAGGAGACTATGAATTAGTAATGAAAATTGCCTCAAAATACTTATGTTATTCTAGAAATACACCATCTGTTAATTGTTCATTTCATGGTGAAAATTATTCAATAAAAAATAGAGATGAATACGCAAAAGAATTCAATAAATGGTACAAAATGATAGATTTTAATGATGAACCATTTTCTTTTAACAAAATAAAAATAAAAGATAATTTATTATATATTAATCTTTTTGAGGATATAACAAAATTAAAAAAACCAAATCAATTATTAAAAATTTTTAGAATTAAAGATTTATATAAAAAAATGAAATTATTGATTATTTATATTTTACCAGATTTTTTAATTAAAAGATTATTAAACAAATATTAATTATGATTGAAAGAATTATTATCACACTGAATAAAGTAGTATTTTATTTAAATGCACATTTTATTGGATTTATAAAAATTATTTCTTTTAAACAAAAAAATATTATTGAGATCAAATTAAAAAAACCATCTGTTGGGGAAATTGATAATGATAGTAATGAAATATATTCTAGACTTTTTAATTTCTATAAGAAATTGAAGGAAAATGAGCCAAATAGCCCAGAAATTGTTAAACCCTCTTCTCTGTGGCAAAATCATGTAAGTAAAGACTATAAATTTCTCGTTGGGTCTTACGAAAAAAACAATTTAAAAAATTTTTCATATTTCTTAAATAATTTTGGAAATTGGAATAATTATCTTGGTATAGAGCATAACAACCTTTTACAAAGATATTCTAAAAATTCTTTATTAAGAAGTTTTCTTAAAAATGAAATCTTTTTGAAATATTTTAAAATATGGAAAGATTTTGGATATTCAAAAGATGATCTTAATAAAATTGCTACACCAGAATATGGAAATCAATTAGGAGCTTATCTTGATGGAAATTTCGTTACTATAGGTAGTTTTTTCAATCAAATTATTTCAAATATCTTATATCAACATATAAAGGACATAGAGAGACCTATAATTTGTGATTTAGGAGGAGGGTATGGAAAGTTAGGATATTTTTTAACTAAAAATTTAAAAAATTCATGTTTTATTGATTTTGATATTCCAGAAGTTTTAGTGCTTGCTGCATATTATTTAATCAAAACTTACCCACAAAAGAAATGCCTATTATTTGGAGAAAAAGAATTTCAAAAAAGTGATTTAGAAAATTTTGATTTAATTTTTATGCCACCAATTGAAATAGAAAAATTGGAAGAAAATTCTGTAGATTTATTTGTTAATAAAAATAGTCTTGGAGAAATGAAAAGTGAGACTGCCAAATTTTATATTGAAAAAATTAATTTTTGTTCAAAGATATTTTTCCACATGAACCATAATCGAATTAGAAATAATTTTGAAAATAATCAAAAAAGTTTAGTTTCTTCTGAATATCCGATAAACACAAAGAAATTCGATCTTATATTTAATTACCCAGATCTAGCTCATTTTATTTATACAGGACGTTATGACTCAAATAATGATATTTTTATGAATTTATTCAAAATGAAAACGAAAATTGATTAAATGAAAAAAAGAGGAGTTGTAGTTTTTTCTAATGATAGTTTTTATTATCAAAATAAATTTTTATATTATCAAAATAAAAATACTCAAACTATAATTGATATTTTAAATAGCAAATTTAAGGTATTTCTGATTTCAAAGGATAACCAAAAAAAAATAACTGGAAAAAGAAAAATCGAAAATTTAACGATTAGTAATATTTCATCTTTAATAAAGAATATTAAAAGTGACCAAAATTTTAAATTTTTTTTTGTGTCTATCACACCTTTTAATTTTTTTTTTTACTTACTTTTGAAACTTTTTTTTGTACCCCAAAAAAAAATTTATGTTTTTTTAAGAAGTGATGGTTTTAAGGAGTATCAAGTAAAATTTTCAACTTTAGGTTATTTAATATATTATTTTATGTTTAAAACATTTAGTTATGGTTCTAGCTTTTTATCATGCTCTAATTATTTTCATCAAGTTAAAAAAACAAAAATTTTATTACCATCTGAAATTAATAACTTTTGGAATAAAAAAGATAAAAAAGTTAAACTTAAAAAAAATATCAAGATTTTATATATAGGAAGATTTAGAAAAGAAAAAGGTTATGAAGAACTAATAAATTTATTCAAAAGTATGAATAAAAAAATTGAGAACTTTAATCTTTATTTGACCTTAGTGGGCAATGATAAAAAACTTATATATAAAGAAAAAAATTTAAAAGTTCTTAAATATATAGATGATAATTTAAAATTAAGAAATCTATATGATGATCATCAAATTTTTGTTTTGCCATCATACACTGAAGGTTTTCCTCAAGTGATTTTAGAAAGTTTATCTCGAAAAAGACCGGTGATTATTTTCCAAGAAATTAAATTTTTAGAAAAGTTTTATAAAGGTGGTTTGTTTATATCTGATAGAAATGCAATTAGTTTTACAAACACCATAGGATATATTATAAAAAATTATAGTAAAATACAAAGTAATATTAATAATATAAAGCTTATCTCAAAAAAAGATTATAAAAAAAATTTATTACAGTTAATAAGAAACTAACTTGAACTATATAAATAATAAAAATCAAATTATTTCAAATTTTTTAATATTTTTTACTCCTATATCATTTTTAGTTGGTAGAGTTTTTATAGAATTGTCATTATTTTTATTTACGATAATTGCCCTTTCTCAATTTAAAAAATGGAACAAATTTATTTTAGAAAGAAGTTTAATTATAATTTTATTGTCCTTGTTTTATCTTACAGTTTTATTAAGCACTATTAATAATCAAGAGATTTTGTCAAAAGTAACTGATCAGAATTTAGTTTTAAAGTCTTTCTTAAATTTTAGATTTATACTTTATATTATAAGTGTTTGGTTTGTCCTAAATGAGACAAAAATTAATAAAAATTTTATAAACCCTTTAATATTTGTATATATTTTTTTTCTGCTAGACGGTTATGTCCAATTTTTTTCAGGAGAAAATTTATTAGGCTATACTAATTCGGCTGGAAGAATTACTGGAATTTTTGAAGATGAATATATCTTTGGGAGTTATATACAAAAAGCTTTACCAATAATTTTGATATTAATATTTTTTTCCTTTGAGATTAATACATTTAAACAAAAATCTTATCTTTTTATTATTCTATTACTTAGCACAGTTATAATTTTTTTATCAGGTGATAGGGCAGCAAATATACTTTTTTTATTTTTTTTAATTTTATGCACAATTTATATGTCAGAATTGAGAAAAATTTTTCTAATTAACTTTTTTATATCCGCTGTAGTTATTTTCTTCATTATCTCATTAGGGATAGGTAAAAATATTCAATCGTTAGACAAAAGGTATAATCCAAAAAGTGAATTTAATGCACATTCTCTTAAAAAAGAAAACTCATCTCCATTATTAAAATATATACCTAATGACCATTTAGGACATTACTTGGTTGTAAAAGAAATGGCTAAAGATAATTTGTATTTAGGCAAAGGCATAAAATCATTTAGATTTATGTGCAGAGGGAAATTAGGAAATTTTTATCCCGTAGAGGGTGGAGTTTGTTCAACTCATCCACATAATTATTATCTTCAGTCAGTTTCTTCAAGTGGCTTGATTGGATTGTTTTTTCTTTTATCAATTTTTATATATATTTCTTTTAAAATGTTATTATATTTTATTGATTTATTTAAAAAAAAATCACAGCATTCTTTAGTAATTTTATCGACTATTTGTGTTTTTGTTTATTTTTGGCCCTTAATACCAACCGGAAACTTTTTTAGTAATTGGATTTCAGGTTTTAATTGTTTTGCATTGGCTTTATTTTTATTTATAAATTCAAAATTTACTAATGGTAAAAATGAATGAATATAGTTTTACTATCTGCTCTTGTAATTTTAAATATTATCCTCTGTTTAAATTATAATTTAATAGCTAAAAAAATAAATATTTTTGATTATCCAGATAGTAAACTTAAAATTCATAAAAAAAAAACCCCTCTTCTTGGAGGTCTATTTGTTATAGTCAATATTATAATTATAGTTTTATTTGATCAATTTATTCAGGAAATTTTGATTTTTGAAAAAAAAGGAGAAATATTTTCTTTTTTTATATTCATTATATTTTTTTCTCTAATCGGACTCTATGATGATAAATTTAAGATTTCCTTTAGTATAAGAATAATTTTAGGTACTCTTTTAACTTTAATGGTGATATTGATAAATCAAAATTTGAGAATAGAACATCTGCAATTTTCATTTTATGAACATGAAATTCTCTTAAGAAACCTAACTATTTTTTTTAGTTTATTTTCTATTTTAGCTTTTGTGCATGCAACAAACATGTTTGACGGAATTAATTCTCAATTAATAACTTTTTATATAATTTTAAATACTTTTCTATTTTTAAATTCAAATTTTAGTACGATTTATTTATATTTGTATCCTATTATAATTTCTTTATTTATTCTAAACTTCAATGGAAGAATATTTTTAGGTGATGGTGGCTCTTATGGCCTAGGAGCAATGTATAGTTTCTTTTTAATTTATGAGTACACTGCTTATCAAAATATTATTTTTGCTGATGTAATTTTAATCTTAGCTTTAATTCCGGGATTAGAATTAGTAAGGCTGTCAATTTATAGATTATTTAAAGGAAGAAATATTTTTTCAGGTGATTTGGAACACATACATCATCTCTTATTTAAAAAATTTGGACAATTTAGGTCGAATATTATTGTATTTTTTATGATTATAACTCCTATTATTTTTATGATGATATTAAAAACTAATTTTCACTTTATAGTTTTTATTAGTTTATTTTTTTATTTAATTTTCATTTATTTTTTAAAAAAATGATTATATGCAAATTTTAATAACAGGTGGTGCGGGATATATTGGGAGCACTGTAGCTAATTTTTTTTTAGAAAAAAAACATAAAGTTACAATAATTGATAATCTATCTACTGGAAATAAAAATAATATACCAAAAAAAAGTATTTTTTATAAATGTGATATTTCAGAAAAAAAGAAAATAAAAAAAATATTAAATAAAAAATTTGATGTTGTTTTGCATTTTGCAGCTTATGCAAATAATGAGGAGTCAATAAAAAAACCTAAAAAATACTTAGTCAACAATTATTATAAAGCAAAAATCTTTTTAAATTTATGTCATGAGTCAGGTATTCAAAATTATATATATTCATCAACAGCAGCAGTATATGGCCAACAAAACCAAAAAGTAAAAGAAAGTACAAACGTTAAACCACTTTCTCCTTATGCAAAATCAAAGTATAAATTGGAAAAATACTTATTTGAGAATAACAAAAAGTTTAACTTCATTATACTAAGATACTTTAATGTTGGTGGTGTGGAAAAAAAATTAAGATCTGGATTTAATATTAAAAATAAGAGTTTAATTTCAAATCTTTGTGAGTCAATTATCTATAATAAAAAATTTTTTATATATGGAAATTCATATAAAACAAAAGATGGTACTGCAATTAGAGACTATATACATATATCAGATTTAGCTAAGATACATTATAAATTTAGTCTAAAAATATTAAATAAAAAATATTCAGATATTTTTAATTGTGGATATGGGAAAGGCATCTCTGTCCAAAATATGTATGATGTTTTTAAGTTTGTATCAAAAAGATCATTAAATGTTGTGTATACAAATAAAAGAAAAGAAGATATTTCAGTTTCAATTTCAAACGTATCAAAAATTAAGAAAGAAATTAATATTATCTTTAAAAAAAAAATTTTAATAGATTTAGCAAAGTCATCTATTGCCTGGTATAAAAAACAGAAGAAAGTATTTTAGAATCTAAAATGAAACACTTTATTTTCCTTTGGAATTTTCTGGATAATAAGGAAAAAGTTTATTTTTTTTACATAATTTTTCTTATGATTATTCAGGCAGTTTTAGAAATACTTAGTATAGCTTTGGTTATTCCTTTTACTGCATTAATTTTAGACCCAAGTCAAAAAACTAATTTATTATTTTTAGATAATTTTCATTTTATGTTTAATGATTATAAAAGAGATAGTTTATTGCCTATTTATGCAACTTTATTTTTTTTTATTTTTGTTATAAAAAATTTTACATTAATTTTCATTTATAATGTTTTTTATAATTATTCAAAAATAATTAGAGCTTCTTTATCAACTAAACTTTTGTCTAAATACTTAAAACAAGATTATGGATATTTTGTAAAAACCTCTTTTTCAAAAATTCAGGCAAATCTTCTTAATGAAGTCACAACGTTACTTCATAATTTTTTTATTCCAATACAGGTAATTTTGAGCGAAGGAATAATCCTAATTTCAATTATGGTATTATTATTCATAACAAATAATTTTCAAGGAGCTTTAATCGTGATCCCTACGTTTATTATAGTAGGGTTTATAGTTAAATTTCTTAACAAAAAAATTAAAGTTTTAGGTGAGGAGAGGGTAACAAATAATAGAGATAATGCAAAGTTAACTCATTACATTCTTTTGGGTGTCAGAGATATATTGTTAATGGGTAAAACAAAAAAAGTATTAGATTATTTTACAAAGCTTCAGCTAAAAATTGGAGAAATTGATGCAAAATTTCAAATTATTAGATTATTACCAAAAAATTTCATCGAGATTTTTGGTTTATTATCTTTTTTATTATTGGTAATTTTTTTATTTAATCAAGGAAGTCAGAATAATGACATAATAACTACACTTACTTTCTATTTTTTTGTGGCCTACAGAATTTTACCCTCAATAAATAAAATTTTCACACACTATCAAATGGTAAAATTTTCAAAAAATTCTGTATTAATTGTCGGTAATGATTTAAGTCTAAAAGATAAGATTTATTTAAATGTTAATGAAAACTTAAGAATTGATTTTAACAAAGATATAATTTTAAAAAACGTTAGCTTTAATTATCAAGATAATCAAAAAATTTTAGATTGCATTAATGTAAAAATAACTAAAGGTGAAATAATTGGTATCCAAGGTGATAGTGGTTCTGGTAAAACAACACTGCTAAATGTTATTTCAAGATTATCAGAACCAAATAAGGGAAAAATTATATTAGATGGTAAGAGTCTTGAGTCAAAAAAAGAAATCAGAGCATATCAAAACTTAATATCTCTAATTTCCCAAGATACTTTTTTAATTGAAGGTTCAATCAAGGAAAACATTTTATTAGGGACAGATGGATATAATGAGCAAAGATTTAAGAATTCTTTAGAATTTAGTTTAGTAAGTGATTTTTTATCGTCATTACCAGAAGGTCTGAACACACTTGTCGGGACTAATAGTAAAATGATATCCTCTGGCCAAAAACAAAGAATTGCAATCGCAAGACAATTTTACTCTGATAAAGAACTATTTATTTTCGATGAAGCAACTAATGCAATAGATGAAAAAAATGAGAATAGTATTTTAGAAAACATCAAAAATTTAAAATCAAATAAAACAATAATTATAGTTTCTCACAATTCAAAAAATCTAAGAGTATGTGACAAAATTTATTATTTTAATAATGGAAAATTATTAAAAAAAAATTAATAAGATAAATTGTATTTAAAAAACAAAAAAATGAGCTTTTTCAAAAAAAGAAAAAAAATATTTTTATTAATAATTTCATTATTTTTTTTGTTTTTATTTTTTTCTTTAATTAATACAGTATCAAACGTAGTGAGACATGGATACGATAAACAAAGTAAAGTTATTGAATTAATAAGAGATATTATTCCTCGTCATTATATTAAGAAAATAAAGGAAAATTTATTTTATATATCAAATCTAAAATCAAGAAATGATTTTTTAGAAACTCAAATAAAAAAGTATGAGCAAGGGAATAAGGGTAAAAAATTTAAGACTAATATTATTGAATTAGAAAATGAGGTATATGAGGCAAGCTACTTTTTTTTACCTTTTAAAAGATTGGACACCAAACTGGGATGGAATGCGGAGGAAAATTCTTTAAGAGCGCACTATTCAGAAATATATAATGAAAATTTTTTTTCTATTTCTGGTGAGGGCAAAACAGTCTTTTTTAATAAAAATAACCTTCTTAAAAATGAACTGCAATTTCAAGATTTACCAAATAATATTAATGATATTCTAAAAGAAAATAATTCGAAGCTTATTGGTATAAGAGATTTGTATTTTTATGACAATCAAATTTTTATCTCAATGATGCTTCAAGATAACAATGGAATTACGATCAATTTATACAAAGCAGACTTAAATTTTAAAAAAATTTATTTTCAGCTATTTTTTCAAACTGGTGAGTTTTGGAAAAGTTATAATGTTTTCTCTGGTGGGCGTATAGAAAAATTTAAAGATGATAAAATTTTATTTTCTACTGGCTTTGCTAATAATTTACCAGCTTCACAAAATAAAAACTCTTTACTTGGTAAAATTATCGTTATTGATTTAAATTCAAATAAGCATGAACTCATGTCGTATGGTCATAGAAATCCACAAGGTTTATATTATCATAAAAGTGAAAATTTGATTATAAATACAGAGCATGGACCAAAAGGTGGTGATGAAATAAACTTTAATTTCCTGGATTCAAACCAAGAGAAAAATTTTGGTTGGCCAAGAGTTTCATATGGACAAGCCTATCCAGGACAGGAAAAATTATTTGAACATGATACATTTGAAAAAAGCCACGAAGAACTTGGGTTTATTGAACCATTTAAATATTTTACACCCTCTATTGGTATAAGTGAAATTTTGTCATTTAATAAAAACTCTTTTTGTAAATCGAATTGTCTCTTGGTTTCATCTTTAAGGGCAAATTCTGTCTATATATTAGATCTTGATGAAACTTTTACTAGGTTAGTTAAGACAAAAAGAATTTTTCTTCAAGGTAATAGAATTAGAGATATTGATTTTGACAAAGATTTAGATTTAGTAATTCTTTTAAGTGAAAATATTCCATCAATAATTACTCTAAAAAAAGTAAAATAAAAATTTTTTAAAAAAATTGTTTGATTTTAGAAAAATTTTTAATCAAAATTGTTTTTATTGGGTTAGAGTTAAATTTTTTTATTATCTTTAAGTCCTCATTTATTTTAATTATTATATTTTTGATATTTTTATTGCTTATACCACCACTTCTCATTTTTATTGTAAACTTGTTAAGGAAATAAATCTTAATTTTTTCTTTTCTAAATAATCTTATTATAAAATCATAATCTGATGATATTGTAAAACTTTCATCATAATATCCAATATCATTTAATAAATCTTTTTTAAAAAACAAAGATGTGTGAGGAGGCATCCAACCATCAAATAATAATTTGTCCAAATTATTATTTGATTGAATCCCTTGATTCAAATTTGATACCCATTTTCTTAAAATTTTATTAGTATCATTTTTTTTTGTGTAATAAATATTTGAAAATAAAACATCTATTTTTTCATCAATAAATTTTTCAGCGACAATCTTAACCACATCTTTATTAATAAATTTATCATCAGAGTGTAAAATGCCAATTATACTCCCATTAGATATTTTCATACCTTCATTGAGTGCTCCATAAATACCAGAAGTTTTTTGTTGAAATATCTTAATTTTTTTTTTTTTATTTTCCTGAATTATTGAAATAGTCTTATCTTGTGAACTTTTATCTATAATTATATGTTCAATATTATCATAAGTTTGAAAAGAGATTGACTGGCAACAATCTTTTATTGTTTTTTCACTATTGTTAGTGCATGTTATAAGACTTACTTGCATTATATGAATAATATTTATAGAGAATATATAATTTAACAAAAAATCCAAATGAAAAAAAAAGTAGCTTTAATATTTGGGATAACCGGACAAGACGGAGCTTATTTATCTAAATTTTTATTAAAAAAGAATTATATAGTTTATGGTGTAAAAAGACGATCCTCAATAATTAACACCCATAGAATTGATGACATATACAAAGATATAAATTCAAAATCAAATTTTATTCTTTTTTACGGAGATTTGACTGACACTTCTTCAATATACAACTTGATAAAAAAGACAAGACCAAATGAGGTTTATAATCTTGCAGCACAATCTCATGTCCAAGTTTCATTCGAAGTACCTGAATATTCAGCTGAGGTAAATAGTCTTGGAGCTTTAAGGATTTTAGAAGCAATAAAAAATTTGAATTTTGAAACAAAAGTTAAATTTTATCAAGCTGGATCATCAGAGATGTTTGGTAGAACAAAAGACAAATTTCAAAATGAAAAAACATCATTCTATCCTGCAAGTCCGTATGGCGTTTCTAAGTGTTTTGCACACTGGATTACAATTAATTATAGAGAAGCATATAATATTTTTGCTTGTAATGGAATTTTATTTAATCACGAAAGTCCAATAAGAGGAGAAACATTTGTCACAAGAAAAATTATTCAAGGGTTAATCAGAATTAAAAATGGTAATCAAAAAAAATTATTTTTAGGAAATCTTTATTCAAAAAGAGACTGGGGGCATGCAAAAGATTACGTTGAAGCAATGTGGAAAATGTTGCAACAAAAAAAACCAGGTGATTATGTTATCGCCACTGGAAAAACTTTTACAATAAAAGATTTTGTTAATAGGGCAGCCAAAAAAATTGGATTTAAAATTAAATGGGTTGGTAAAGGAATTAATGAAAAAGCAATAAATATTGAAAACAGCAAAATACTAATTGAATGTAAAAAGAGATATTTTAGACCAGTTGAGGTTGAATTTTTAAAAGGAAATGCACAAAAAGCCAAAAAATTATTAAAATGGTCGCCAAAAATAACTTTAGATAATTTAATTGATGAAATGATAGATCATGAATTAGAAAATCTATCATGATAAATATTCATAGCAAAATATTCATAGCTGGCCATAACGGTATGCTTGGTTCCTCAATATTAAGAATCTTGAAAAAAAAGGGTTACAAGAATTTAATAACAATAGATAAAAAGAAATTAGACCTAAGAAACCAAGCTTTAGTTCAAAAATTTTTTAAGGCTAAAAAACCACACGCGGTAATTATTGCAGCTGCAAAAGTTGGAGGTATTAAAGCTAATATGAACTATCCAGCAGACTTTATCTATGATAATTTACAGATACAAATAAATTTAATTTCAGAAAGTTATAATTATAAAGTTAAAAAGTTAATTCTGTTTGGATCAAGTTGTATTTACCCAAGAAACCTAAAAAAACCAATAAAGGAAAATCAGATGATGACCGGTCCATTGGAGGAGACTAATGATAGTTATTCAATTGCAAAGATAGCTGGAATTAAAATGATAGAGGCATTAAATAAACAATACAAAAAAAAATATATTTGTTTAATGCCATGTAATTTATTTGGTCCCAATGATAATTACGATACAAATAATTCACATTTTCTTCCGGCTTTTATAAAAAAAATATATTTTGCAAGTAAGAAAAAAAAAAATAAAATAGTAAAATTATGGGGAACAGGAAAGCCATTGAGAGAAGTATTGCATGTTGACGAAGTTGCAAATGCTTGTGAATTTTTCCTACGTAAAAAAATTAAAAAATCTTTAATAAATATTGGTTCTCCGATAGAAATGAGTATTAAAAATTATGCTAATTTGATTAAGAAAAAAATTGACCCTGATGTTTTGATAAAATTTGACAATGATAAAAAATTAGATGGTGTCATGAGAAAAAAATTAAATCTTACTTTAGCAAATAAGTATGGATGGAAATCCAAAATGAATTTTTCAAAAGCACTAGACGAAATTATTGAGGATTTTAAAAACTCTGATAAATAATTAACCATGATTTTTGCTCAAATACTTATGTTTATTGTAAGTATTGTTCTAATATCATTATCAATATCTGGATATGGCAGATTAACCAATTTAGATATCAAAAAAAATTTTTTTCTCGATATATTTCTAGGTTTTATATTTATAACTTTCGTTATAACTATTATTCATTTTTTTTTTAGGATAAATCTTAACATAAGCATTTTAATTTTTGTTTTTGGTATATTATTATTTTTCTATAAAAAAAATATTAGCTCATTTAAATTATTAAAAATTGACAACATTTATTATTTTATAATAGTACTTTTACTTGTACCAATTTTTTTAACACAAAAGTATCATGAGGACTTTGGATATTATCATCTTCCATACGCCATAGGTCTTCTTGAGGAAAAAATAATTTTTGGATTTGCGAACATTGATAAATCCTATGTTTATAATTCTATCTGGTTAAATCTTTACTCAATTTTTTTTTTAAGTGATCAAAATTTTAATTTTTTGACCTTACCGAGTTTTTTATTATTTCTAACCTTTATATTATTCTCTTTGCATCAAATAGTTTCACAAGATAAAAAATCTATAAGTGATTACTTTCTATTAGTATCACTATTTTATTTCACTCTTAAATTCACCAGAATTTCAGAATTTGGGGTTGATTTGCCAGCAGCAATTTTCTCTATATTGACAATTTATTATTTTTTGAAATTTTCTGAAATTGATTTAATAAATGAGAGGAAAGGTTTTTTCTTCTTAACTTTAATTTTTTCAATATTTTCAATTTTGATTAAATTAAGCACAATACCTTTAATTTTGTTGCCAATATTTTTATATCTGAAATATTTTAAGGATTTAAAGACTAATATTTTTAGCTTTAAGTTTTTATTTATTTATATTCTGTTTACTGTTTTTTTTATTCAGCAATTTATTTATACGGGTTGTTTATTTTTTCCATCAAATCTAACATGTTTAAATGTAAGTTGGTTTAGTGAGGAAAATATTAGTTTATCTAATCAACTTGAGTTAATAAATAAAAGTTATTTTGTTTTAGCAAAAGATATCCTTACACCAGAGGAATTCTTAAAAAATTTCAATTGGTTTAGTTTTTGGTTTAAAAGAAATTTCATTGAAATTGTAGAACATGTTTTAACTATGACATTGCCTGTTTTGTTATTTCTATTTTTCCAAAAAGAAAAAATTGATAATAAATTTGTTTTAAATGACAAGTTTGGACTATATCTTTTTTTGATTTTAGGCTTATTATTTTGGCTTAATTTTTCTCCAGTATATAGGTTTGCAATACATCTATTTTTAACATTAATTTTTGTTTTATTGATTAGTAATTTAAAATCAAAAAAATTTTCAAAAAAAATTTTTTTAATTTTTATAATTACTTTTGTTTTTTTTAGTTTTTCAAAAAATATTATAAGATTAACTAAAGTCGAAAATGTCTTTATTGGAATTATTAAAATAGATAATCAATATATATCTAACGATAAAAAGACCAACGGAATAAAAAAAATTTATCAACCTGATATCACAAAAAATTCAGTAAATGGTTGGCAGGGGAGACTTTGTTGGAATATTCCATTTATTTGTTCTTATAACAGACTGGATATTAGAAAAAAAAATGGATATTTAATTATTTATAAATTAATTAATTGACTATGATTGATAGAAAAATATTTAAACTTTCCATTATTATTCCTTGTTATAATGAAAAAGATACAATTGAAGAAATTTTAAAAAGAATAAATCAAAGCTTAAAAAGCTATGAACTTTTAAAATTTGAAATTTTAATTGTTGACGATTTTTCAAATGATGGAACAAAAGATGTATTGAAAAATTTTAACAATAATGAGAAAATACAAATTTTTTACCATGACAATAATTTAGGAAAAGGTGCTGCAATTCATACGGCTCTTAAACATGCAACCGGAGATATAACTATAATCCAAGACGCAGATTTAGAATATGATCCATTTGATTATGATAAATTGTTAGTTCCATTTTTTGAGACCAATGCAGACATTGTTTATGGTTCAAGATTTCTTGGTGGTGGAAAATATGTAAGAATTCATTTTTTTTGGCATTATTTGGCAAACAAGATTTTAACTTTTATATGTAATCTATTTATCAATCTTAATTTAACTGATATGGAAACTGGATATAAAGTTTTTAGAACTTCAGCTTTAAAAAGTATTGATCTTAAAGAGAAAAGTTTTTCATTTGAACCTGAGGTCACCATTAAGTTGGCAAAAAAAAATTATAAATTTTTTGAAGTACCAATTACCTATAATGGTAGGTCGTATGAGGAAGGTAAAAAAATTGGTAT
>CACPGB010000017.1 GCA_902633515.1 uncultured Pelagibacteraceae bacterium
GAGCTATGCCAAGTTTTAAATAATGCAGTATCTTTATTCGGAATAAATTTCTCATAAAGAGTTTCCTCTGGTAGTAAATCTTCTTGAGTTTTTGTTTGTTCCTTTTCCTCTGCAGCTTCTCTATTTATAACTTGAATATTTTTACAAAAATTTTCATTTTCTCTTACGAGTTTAGCTCTTTTTTGAATTGTTGCTAAATCTAAATCTGAGTAAGGTTTTTGTTTAAAAGCAAATTGTTTATCTAAAATTACTGGTGCTTTGTTAGTTTTTAAAACTCTTAGAGCCTTAGGACTATATTTTTTTAATACGTCTCGCAATTGTGTTACTGGTAAATTTAACAATGGTTCTGGATCTCTTCTTAAGTCCCAAACATATCCCCAAGACGCATAAGATGGATGAAAACAATGATTTGGATGCAGTGTGCTTGTAAGATACATCATATTTCTACCTCTCACATTTTCAAAAATAGAATATATGCCTTCATTTTTTAAAGATGTTTCAACACTTGTCTTTGTTGAAGTTTTTAAAAACGTATCCCAATTTTCTTTATGTTTATCTTTTATAATTCTTAAAACCTTTAATGAATTCTGCGCATCAACATAGGCAGTATGGCTAGCTGACGTATCAAAACCCTGCATTCTAGATAAAGACTCTAATGCAAGACTTGGGTTACCTGCTTCGGTTAATTCTGTTTTTAATGTCTCAGAGTTTAATGTTTGGGCTGCTCTAGCTATGTGCAAACCATCATGTTCACTATTTGGCGATGAATGTGTAGCATAAGGATACCGATTGCCCTTAAAAAAATTGAAATGAAACATTCTTCGGTCGAAATTTAGATTTGACCAACCCATAAATACTGCTGGAGCACACTTTGTGAAAAAATTTTCAATCGCACCTAAAAAATCATAATGTGAATAATTGCCTTTAGTAAGTAAATCAATGCTAGTTGAATTAACAAGTAAGGCCTTTGCGCTAGGCACCTCTCCTTCTGGCATTCTACCCCTAATGTTCAATTTCCCAATCTCTTTAAGATTTTTATCAACTACAACAGCCCCAACTTCTATTATGGATCCCCATATTGTTGAATTTGTAGTTTCAGTATCGTATATTACAATTTTATCCATTATTCCCTGATATAAGTACCTAATTTAAATTTGAAAGCTTATGAAATTTTTTTAGTCTTCCTAAAAATAAGTTTTGATAAGTTATTAATTCAGGACCTTTAATTTTAAATTCTTGAAATAAATTATCTACAGTGCAAACTAAAATTACGCAAGCATCAATGTGTGAGTTGTACACTATATTATGTGCAAGAGAATATGCAGCTGTCTGTAACAACCAGGAATCTATATACTCAATTTTTTTTGGTTTATTACTTTGTTTAAAATCAATTATTGTCTCTTTACCCTCATAAACTCCTATACAATCCGCTGTTCCAGCATACTTCTCAGGATAATACAGAGTACATTCACAACCCCATATTTCTTCCAACCTATTAGTTAATCCTTTATCAATTATCTCTTTAGCCATCTTTTTATATTGTTCATTATCCTCAAAAAAACTTAAGTTTTCTCTACCCAAAAGAAAAGACTCTAAATAATTATGCATTTGGGAACCCCTGCTACTTGCCGCTTTTGTTATTGCTTCAGCTTCTTTTTGACCTGTTCTTTCACGCCAATTAGCAAGAGCCGCTTTATCTTCCTCAGATTTAGTTACATCAAGAATTGAAGTAACACTAGGTAATTTTTTTTCACCTAGTAAATATCTTCTAATTCCATCTACAGTTGCTCTTGAAGATGTTGGGTAATCATATTTTTTATTCCATTTCATGATGAATCAGCTGATACTTTGTACTATTAAGTTTAATAATTATCTACTAATTATGATAAAAGGTTAAATTAAATTATGGAAGCAATTTTTGGAACAATAGTAGGTTTTGTAGCATTTGGTATCATTTGGTTTTTCTTATTAAAACCAAAAAATAATCAAGCATCTAATGATGAATTGAAAATTAAAGACGAGGAATTAAAAAATGCTCAAATTCATTTAGCTACGAGAGATGCAGAACTTAAAGCAGCAGAAGATGTAAAAAAAGAGTTGAACCAACAACTTGATGATAAAAAAAAAGAGGTAACCAATCTTTACAAAAAAGTTGATGGTATTGTTGAAGGTGTAGGTGAATATAAATCAATATCAGAAAAGGCTCTTATTAAACACGATGTATTTGGAACAAAAGTTAAAAATTGGTTTGAAAAGCTTACAACAAATGTAACTTATCAAGGAAAATTTAATCAACAAATCTTAGAGAATTTACTAGAGGGAGCAAACCTAGTAAGAAATAGAGATTTTTTTGCTCAAAAGAAACAAACTACCTACGATATTGATGGTAATCAAGATAAAGATGTTATACCCGACATACTCCTAAAGTTTCCAGAAAGAAATTATATTATAGATGCAAAAGTTTCTTTGGCTGACTGGACTAAATATGTTGAGGCATTAAAATCAAATACAGAGGAAGATAAAAAAATTGCAGATAAATATCTTAAAGATCATATTGACTCTGTAAGGAAGCATCTTTTTGGTCCTAGAGGCTTAGATAAAAAGAATTACAATAAACTTTATGGGATAAATTCTTTGAAGCATGTTATTGTATTTTTTCCAGCAGATGAATTATATACAATAACTTTAAAAGGAGACGTATCTCTTCAAAATGATGCATTCAAAAAAGGCTTCATTTTTTCATCTCCAAACAATTTAAATAATTTAATTGCTGTTTTTGAACAAATAAAAAGCGAGAAAAAACAAATTGAAAATATCACTAAGATCATTACTTCTGCAAGCAAGATCTTTGACAAATATTCAGATGTTAAAACAGCAATTAAACAAGCTCTAGAATCTTATAGAACTCACGGAAATAAATTACAAACTATTGTTACAAAATCATGGGGTACCCAAGGATTAGAAAAGCAAATTAAGAAACTTGAGGATGAACATGGTGTAATACCTGGTAAACAAATCCCAGAAATACCACCAGAGCAAGCAAACATTACTGATGTTTCTGATCCAGAGGAAGATAAAGATAAATTAAATTAGCTTTAATGGAAATTTTATTTACACTAAAAATTTTAATCAGTTTAAGCCTTCTTATTGCGATATACGCTATAATACGAAACTTAGATATAATCAAAATTATTTTGATTTATTTTAAAGACAAATTACTTGGAAAGTAATTTAATTAAATTGTTTAATCGCTTTTTCTTTACATTTTTTTTTGAAGTTAAAAGGCAAGCTTCAGATTTTAAAATTTCGCCATCCTTCAAAATACGTAAATTGTTTGCTTTGAGAGTTTCACCTGTGGATGTAATATCAGTAATCAACTCAGCAGATCCAGTAAAAGGGTAGGACTCAGTAGCTCCTAGACTTTCAACTAACCTAAATTGTGTAACACCTTTTGAAAACAAAAAATCTTGTGTTAAATTTGGATATTTAGTTGCAACACTAATTCTTTTTTTTTTAATATCTCTAAATTCAAAAGCTATTTCCTCAAGATCAGCAATAGTCTGAACATCAATCCAAGGATCTGGAATTGCTACCACTAAATTTGCTCTTCCAAAATTAAGTTTTTTGACCACATTTATTTTATTTTGGACATTTACTCCGCTTTCTTTCAATAAATCAAAACCAGAAAAACCAATATCTAAAGAGCTATCTCCTAGTCTTTCAATTATTTCTCTAGCGTGCAGATATAAAATCTTAACATTTGATTTATTTTTAATTGATCCAATTAAATCTCTTTCTCCCCTTTCAGATATAATTTTCAATTTTTTTTTCTTAAAGATTTTTAAAACATCTGCTCTAAGTCGACCTTTACTTGGAATACCTATATTGATTAAATTATCCATTTTAATAAACTAAATTTAAAGCAGCACCAACCGCTGGAGTTTGTTTTTTTGAACCAAGGTCGGATATCAATTTGTCATATCGACCGCCATTGCAACAATTAATAATTTTTGATTTGGATTTAATATCTATTTTAAAAACCATACCCGTGTAATATTCAAGCTGTCTGCCAAAAGCAGCTGAAAAAGTCACATTTAATTTATTAATTTTATTTTTAGAGATTGGAAAATATCTCTGATCTACCAATAAATTAATTTTATATTTCTTGAAAAACTTATTTAATACCTTGGCTGCATTATTTATCGGACATTTAATTTTCAAAAACTCCTTAATAATTTTTGAAATATTTTTTCCTTTACTAGGTATCCTTGGATCTTTAATCTTTTTACCAAATCTACTTAAAATTTCGTTAATTGTTCTATTTGCTATAATGGTTGATTGATTATCTTTTAACATTCTAAAATATCTTTTTTTATCGATCTCAACTATTGTCGGATCAACATCTGAATTAGTCTCTAATCTTTTGAGAAGATCATTAAAATAATCTTCTCTCCAAAAATGTCTTAAAAGTCTTAATTTCCACCTTTTAGGGATATCTAATTTAGATATAAGAAGATTGAATATTTCTACATTCCCAATTGTGATCTCGCCTGATGAATAATTAAAATTTTTTAAAGATTTTAATGATGTATTTATTATTTCCTTATCATCATTTTTCTCGTTTCGTGACCCTATGATTTCAAAACCAATTTGATTTCTTACAATTGAGTCCTTTTTGTTTTCAGATTTACGATATGCTTGACCATTATAAAATATCTTCTCCTTACCCTTTAGATTATTTTCTAAGTATCTAAGACAAGATACAATTGTCAGATCTGGCCTTAAACATAGTTCATTTCCTCCTTGGTCAGTAAATGAGAAAATAAATTTTCGAAAACTTTCACCAGATCTTTGTACAATATGGTTAGCTTCAACTACTGAGGGTAATTCAATATATTTAAAACCATTTGATTTAACAGTTCTAAGTATGCTGTCAGATAAATTTTTTGATTTCATTTACTAAATTTTCTTTTGAAAAGGTGATTTGGTTATCTTCTCCCTTAATACCTAGTAGGTTCTTAAGTGTAATTTTATTATCTTTAAATTCATTTTCTCCACAAATAACTGCAATCGGACACCTTCTTTTATTTGCATATGTCAATTGTTTCCCAAGATTTTTCTTACTATCTAAAAAAATTTCTGAATTAATATTATTTTTTCTCAAGATATCTAAAATTTCGTAATAATTTTTTAAATATTTTTCATCCATTACGCAAACAATGACTGGTTTTTGATCATTTAATTGGACTTGATTTATTTGAGACATAGCAAACAAAAGTCTATCCACACCAATACTGACGCCTGTTCCGGGTATATCGACACCTTTAAATCTTGAAATTAACTTATTGTATTGTCCACCAGAGCATACGCTACCAATATCAATTTCTTTACCTTTATTATTTGTTGTTTTAAAATTTAGATTGGTCTCAATACAAAAGCCATCATAATACGCCAATCCTCTAACTATTGTGAAATTTATTTTGACTAACTCAGAATAATTTCCAAAATCTAGCACCTCAAATAAATCCTCGAGCTCTTTAATCCCTTCTTGGGTAGTAGGATTTTTAAAATCTTGTTTGAGTTTTTTTAAATCTTTGTTTCTTAAAAAGTCTAAAATTTTTGAAACTTGCTCATCATTTAAATCAGCTCCTTTGGTTATCGCACCACTTTTATCTTTTCTCTCTTTTTGTAGTAGATCTTGAACTCCTTTTATTCCAAAATCTGGTTTGTCTAATTTATCAATTGCTCTCATCACCTTGATTTCTTTATTTACAGGAATTTTCAGATCTTGAATTAAACCTTGAATAATCTTTCTATTACTTACATTAATTGTAAATTGATCTTTTTTTAAACCACATTCAATTAGAGTGCTTGCAACGAGATTACATAATTCAGCATTTGCTTGTGCTTGATTTACGTTGCCTACAATATCACAATCAGCTTGAGTAAATTCTCTAAAACGTGCATTACCAAACTTTTCATTTCTAAATACATTTTGAATAGCGTACCTTTTATAAATTGATGGAAGTTCTTGATTATTTTGAGCAACAAATCTTGCTAAAGGACTGGAAAGATCGTATCGGAGAGTAATATTCTTTTCACCATCGTTAAAAGAAAAAACATCAGACATAGGATTACTATCATCCTCTGCAAGAAAGGATCCAATATTTTCTGCAATTTCAAATGATGGCGTCTCTAAAGGATCGAAACCATATTTAATAAAATTATTCTCAATGACTTTTAAGAGTCTTTTTTTGAGAATTAATGTTTTATTCCATCTATCTTCAAAACCTGAGGGTAATCCAGGAATTAATTTGTTTTCTTTATTCATTTTTTGGTACCCGGGCTGAGAGTCGAACTCAAACTTAAAGTTCCACAAACTTCCGTGCTAACCATTACACCACCCGGGCTTATCCTCTTTGTTTTTATCTTATTTTGTGTGGATTTAAAATTATAATATAAATGATTATTCGCTAGCTTTAGCCAGCATGGAAAAGAGCGTGCGCAACTCTAGTAGTTCCTTCAAGAATTTTTCTTAAAGTACTTTTTATTACTAATTTATTCAAACTAATTTTATTCATTGGGTGCTTTTTAGACAAAAAAAATGATTATGCAACCCCTAAAAGTAATGGGACATATATCCAATAATAGATATATCGCCCTTTTAATGATTTTAGAAAATTAGTCTAATTTTTTTAAATTTACTGCCGAAGGACCTTTTGGGCCATCTTCAAGGGTGAATTCAACTTTATCGCCCTCATTAAGATATCTCATGCCCGCATCTTTTACTGCACTTGCATGCACAAATGTATCTTTTTCTTTATCGTCTCTTTCAATAAAGCCGTAACCTTTTTTACCGTTAAACCATTTTACTTTTCCTTGTATTGTGCTCATCTTATTTACTATTCCTTTTGTTATTTATTATTATACAAAGTTAGGTTCTTTTAAATTAATTTCAAGATGTTTTGATGGTGCCTCGGGAAGGATTCGCACCTCCGACACAAGCCTTTTCAGGGCTCTGCTCTACTCCTGAGCTACCGAGGCAAAAGGTCAACCCCTAAAAATTATTCTGCCTTTTGTGAGGTCATACGGAGTCATTTCGACTGTCACATTATCACCTTGTAATACTCTAATTCTGTTTTTTCTCAATTTGCCCGCTGTATGTGCTGTTACAACATGACCATTTTCAAGCTGAACTCTAAACATGGCATTTGGAAGTAAATCAGTCACCTTGCCTTTGAATTCAAGTAAATCTTGTTTTGACAAATTTATTTTCTCCTTATTCTTTTTGTAACAGATTGAGCATGTCCTGCTAACCCTTCATAGTTTGCAAGAGTTATAACTGATGGCCCAAGACTTTCAATACCCTTTTTTGATAAGTTTATGTAAGAAATTCTTTTGTGGAATTCATTGACGCTTATTCCGCTTGAGTATTTCGCAGAGCCATTGGTTGGTAATATATGATTTGATCCCACATTATAATCTGTCATTGCCATTACAGCATATTTACCTAAACAAACTGAACCAGAGTTTTTAATTTTTGGTACAAAGGATTTATAGTTTTTAACATTTAACTCCAAATGTTCAGGAGCAATCTTATTTACAATATCAATTATTTTACTCTCTTTATCAACATACATTAAAATTCCATTTATCTTTAAACTTTTTTTAGCCACGGATTCTCTTGGAATATTTTTTAATTGTTTTAAAATTTCCATTTGAACTTTACTAATTAAGTTTTTATCTTTCGAAATTAATATACATTGTGCTTGAGGATCATGTTCTGCTTGACCAATTAGATCACTAGCAACCCACTCAGGATTTGAAAATTTATCACAAACAATAGTTATTTCAGAAGGTCCAGCAGTCATACCTTCAATCCCAACTTCTCCAAAAACCTCTTTTTTTGCAGCTGCCACATATGAATTTCCAGGTCCAACTATTTTGTCAACTTTTTTTATTTTTTTAGTTCCATAAGAGACTGCCGCAATAGCAGATGGACCACCAATAGAATAAATTTCTTTAATTTTACACTTTCGTGCTGCATATAAAACAGCAGGATTTTGATTTCCTTTAAAACCTGGATTAATCATAACAATTCTTTTAACCCCCGCAACAATTGCTGGTATAGCATTCATTAGCACACTTGATGGATAAGATACTAGTGATCCTGGAACATAAATTGCGACGGATTCTAATGCTAAGTATTTATACTCAAGTTTATTTTTAAATTTATCTGTGTAAGAAATATTTTTAAATTTTTGCAAAGAATGGAACTTATAAATCCGTTTATAAGCCGTGTCGATTGCTTTCTTAACCGCAGGATTTAAAGACTTTATTAATTTTATTATTTTTTTAGGACTAGGAATGATCGTGGTATTTTGATTAAATTTTTTTTCATATTTAATCAATGCTTTGTCACCATTCTTTTTTACATCATTAATTATACTGGTCACTGAAACTTTGTCAGATTTTATATTTTTTCTCCTTTTAAAAAGAAGATAATCTAAAGTCTTATCGAAACTTTTACTTTTACTATTTAATACTCTCATAATTATTTAATTTCATTTTGATCCTCAAGTCGTGCTTCAATCGTCTCTGTTGTTAAGGCAATGTAAGCATTATCATTAAAAATAAGATTTATTTCATAATCATTATTATTTTTCAAATAATCAATTCCTATTAATTCTAAAACTAAATTTTTGTTTGATTGATTGATATTTTTTGATCTAACTTTATCAACAAAATCAAAACGACAAATACTATTGATTTTCTTGCCCTCTTGATCAGTTTCGATTTTAGTTCTCTCGATTGATAATAAAAAAACCTTATTTGACGAAAGGTACTTAATATCATCAACTTTTACTTTTGCACCTGAACTACAGGCAGATATCATCTGTAGTCCCTCTTGGTCACTTGCGATTATTTTTGGTAAATATTTACTCATTATTTTAATCTTTTAATTTTAACTCCAATTTTTTGTAATTTATTTTCAATATTTTCGTATCCCCTTTCTAAATGATAGACCCGTCCAACAATACTTTTGCCATAAGCAACCATTGCGGCCAATACTAGAGCAACACTGGCTCTCAAGTCGCTTGACATTATTTCAGCACCAATAAATTTAGTATTTCCCTCAATAAAGGCTATATTTTTTTTTATATTTATTTTTGCACCTAATCTTTGTAACTCCGCAACATGCATAAATCTATTCTCAAAAATACTTTCAGTAATTGAACTTTTCCCAGTGCTCTTACACATCAATACCATTAATTGAGCTTGAAGATCTGTGGGAATACCTGGAAATTCTTTAGTTTTTATATTTTTAATAGATTTGATTTTATCAGGTCCCTTTATAAAGATTTTGTTATTAATTATCTTAATTTTTGCTCCAACTTTTTTTAACAATTTTAACTCAGTGTTAATTATTTTAGGCTCTAAATTTTTTATTTCTAGATTACCTTTGGCAAGTGTTGCTGCTACACAAAAAGTACCTGCTTCTATTCTATCAGACATCACAGTGTAATTAGTTTTAGCTAGAGAATTTACTCCTAAAATTGTGCAAGTTCTTCCAGACCATCTTATATTTGCACCGGCTTTATTTAAAAATTTTGTTAAATCTTTAATTTCAGGTTCACACGCACAATTTATAAGTTTAGTCTTTTTTCCTTTTGCTAAACATGCTGCGATTATAGAATTTTCTGTTGCACCAACACTTATTTTAGGAAATTTTATTATTGCTCCTCTGAGCCCCCCATTTGATTTTGCTAAAATATATCCATCCTTAATTTTATATTCCATACCTAATTTTTTTAATGCAGCTAAATGGTAATTCACAGGTCTTGCACCAATAAGACATCCTCCTGGTAAAGATATTTTAGCTTTGTGAAATTTTGAAATTAATGGTCCTAAAACTAGTATTGAGCCTCTCATTGTTTTCACGAGCGAATAACTTGCAAAAGTTTTCATTTTTTTTTTATTAATTATTTTTGCAGTTTTTCTGTCTTTAGATAAAATTATTTTTGATCCAAGAGATTTCAATAAATTAAACATAGTATTTATATCTCTTACTTTAGGTAGATTTTTAATTATTACTTGCTTGTCAAACAACAAGGTTGCTGCAAGAATTGGGAGTGATGCGTTTTTTGAGCCTGAAACTAAAACTTTTCCCTTGATTTTACAAGGACCATTAATCAAAAATTTATCCATTTAACTTATTTTGATTTTGCTAAAGTAATACCAATTTGATTTTGATATTTTCCGTTTCTGTCTGCGTAGGAAACCTGTGGTTGCTCTCCTTGAAAAAAAAGAATTTGTGCTGCTCCGCTATTAGCATACAACTTTATTGAATTACTTGTATGATTGGAAAATTCTAGAACTAACACACCATTCCAACCTCCTTCAAGAACAGTTGGGGGAACACCTAACCCACATCGTGCGTATGTTGATTTCGCTGTAACGAGGCCTGTAACATTTCTTGGCATTTTGAAATATTCAAGACTAGAGGCAAGTGCAAATGAATTTGGCGGTATTAAGATAGATTTTTCGTCTTTTATGGTAATAAAATTATCCTCACTAAAATTTTTTGGATCAGCAGTAGCCCCTTTTATGTTAGTAAATATTTTAAATTCAGACCCACAACGAAGATCGTATCCAAATGAATTTAGCCCATGACTTATACCCTTAGAAACGCTCTCACCAACAAATGGACTAATCATTTCTTGCTCCTCAGCTAATTTTTTTATTTGCTTATCGTTTAGTATCATTTTTTTTCTTATTTTTTTTTTGGAAAATTTTCCTTTTTTTTAAATTTTTTCTGAGCGCTAAACTAAGACGCTCATTTTTACTTTTTGAACTCATTCTTTATTTGGATTCGTAAGGAAATCTAAAGTTATTGGTTTAGACGTATCTAAAACTTTCTCTTTATTTTCATCTTTATTAAGACCTTCTTTGGCTAATTTTTTTGCTTTTTTTTCAGCAAGTTTTCTCTCACGTTTAGCTTGTTTTTCCATAAGCTTAGCACTTTTTGTTGACTTATAATCGTAATGAATACCCATAAAATTTCCTTGGTAAGATATAAATCATATTAATCAAAAAATTAAGGCAATAATTTGAAAAAAATGCTTTATTATCAATAAAAACAGATTTGATGTTAACGCTCCTATAGTTAAATGGTATAACGTGTCCATGGTAAGGATAAATTTCAAGTTCGATTCTTGATGGGAGCACCGCTAATTTTTGTAAAATGACCTTCTAAGAAAAATTGTTATCAAAACTAAACTTAAAAAAGCAAAAATTGGTATATATATTTCTGGTGAAAAAATTATGTCAGTAATTTTTGGTACTTCTGAATTTTGTTTTATTATTTTTTCTAATCCACTACCTATAGAAACAGCTAAAAAGATCTGAGGCACTATTCCTATTAATGATGCGAAAAAAAAATTTTTTACCCTCACATCAAAAATTGTAGGCAAAATACAACTAAGTTGCCAAGGTATTCCTCCAATAAATCTGTATAATAAAAGATAATAAAATTCAGATTGTTTAAATTTTTTTTCAAGATTTTGGTATCTGTTTAAAAATTTATCTCTAATTAAATCTTTTAGAAAATAGTTTCCAAAAATATATAGAAATGTTGCACCTACACTCATGCCAATAACCACGATTAATGTACCTAACCATTTTCCAAAAATAAATCCACCTATTAAAGCGATTGGAGAACCAAAACCTAAAAATGGAAACACCCATAATATTGTAAAAATCAAAAAAATTATTGATATTAAAAATAAATTAGAATTTTTTAATTTAAAAAAATACAATCTATTTTCTTTAACAAAATCATAGGAGGTTATTTCTTGAATACTAAATTTTGAAAAAAACAAAAACAGAAATATAGTTAACAAGAGTAAGTATGATAAACCTATTATTATTTTAGTTTTCTTAGCTTTTTCCATCATGGTTCATGGTATTTATAAATCTTCTATTTGCTATTTATATATTTAATTATTATAAAGGGCGAAATTTTATATTAATTTAAAGGCTTTTATGAAAAGAACATATCAACCATCTAGGAAAAAAAGAAGCCGTACTCATGGTTTTAGGTCAAAAATGAAAACTAAGGCAGGTAGGAAACTTTTAAAGAGAAGAAGAGCTAGAGGAAGAAAAAATTTAACAGTATCTTCTACTGTTAAAAGAAAAAGAAAATAAATATATATCGATGAAAAGCAAAATTGTTGCTCTTTCAAAAAATGATGATTTTAAATCTTTACTCAAAAAGAAAAAAGTATCAAATAAATATGTAACAATTTTTTTTGGCAATATTATTAAAAAGAATAATCAAAAACTTAATATTTCATTTGTAACAAAGAAAAAGATAGGAAATGCTGTAAAGAGAAACAAAATTAAAAGAAGGCTAAAAAATATTATGAATGATGTTGTAAAAAAAATACCTCTAAAATATGATTATTCATATCTTGTTATTGCTAAGTCAACTATGTTAAATAATGAATTTAAAATTATAAAAGAAACCTTATTTAAAGATTTTAGTAAAATTAAATGATGAATATTTTTACAATTATATTTATAAAATTAATTCAAGGATACCAATACTTTATAAGCCCTTTGTTTGGTAACTCATGTAGATATTTTCCAACCTGTTCAGATTATAGCATTGAAGCATTAAAAACTTATGGTTTTCTTAAAGGTGGATATTTGAGTGTAAAAAGAATTCTTTCTTGTCACCCTTTTAATAGGGGTGGAATTGATCCTGTAAAAAAAGAGATAAAATTTAAAAAATAATGGACCAAAAAAATGTCATTGCTGCTATTGCCTTATCTTCAGCAGTAATTGTTTTGTATTCTTTATTTTTTATACCAGAACAAAAAGCTACGAAACAAGGTTTAATTGAGGAAAAAAAAATTGAACAAAATAGTGATACGCCAAGTTTAGAACAAAAAGAATCTCAAATTACAATATCTCGGGATGATGCGATTAAGCAAAGTGATAGGATTGAATTTGAAAATAATAATATTATAGGCTCTATATCTTTAAAAGGTGCATCAATAGACGACTTAACTTTTAAAAATTATAAAGTAAGTCTTAATGATGAAGAAAAAGTAACTTTATTAGGACCTAGAAATATCAAAGAAGGATATTTAATAGATAGTGGTTTTGTTACATCTGATAAAAACATTGATTTGCCAAATTCAGATACAATTTGGTCAATAGAAGGTAATATTAAACTCACCGAGATGTCTCCGATAAAACTATCATGGGCTAATGAACAAGGTTTAAAATTTGAAAAAATAATATCATTGGATGATAAATATCTTTTTACAATTAAACAGAAGATAATTAACGAAAGTAATAATAAATATGACTTTTATTCGTATGGTCAAATAATAAGAAATGAAATTCCAGAAATAATTGATTTTATAATTCTTCATGAAGGCCTCATAGCAACTTTAGATGATGAATTAATAGAGGAGGACTATGATGACATTCAAGAAAAAAAATTTACCAAAGTAGCAAATAAAGGGTGGTTAGGAATAAGTGATAAATACTGGATAACTTCTTTAATACCTCCAAAAAACAAGAAATTTAAAACAACATTTGATTATAAAAATAAATTCAGAGCAAATTTTGTATCTACAGATCCTTTAACATTAAATGAAAAAAGCTCCATCGAAGAAGAATTCCAGATTATTGTTGCAGCAAAAAGAGTGGATGTGATTGATGGGTATGCAGATAAACTAAAGATAGATAAATTTGATTTAGTTATTGATTGGGGATTCTTATATTTCATAACAAAACCTCTATTTTATGGAATCGATTATTTCTTTAATCTCCTTGGTAACTATGGTTTAGCAATAATAGCTATAACAATTTGTATTCGATTAGTTTTTTTTCCATTAGCCAACTTTTCATTCAAAAGCATGGCAAAAATGAAGGTGCTTCAACCTGAAATGGTGCGCCTCAAAGAGCTTCATAAAAATGATAAAATGAAACTACAACAAGAAATGATGGCCTTATATAAAAAAGAAAAAGTAAACCCTATGTCTGGTTGTTTGCCAATTCTTGTTCAAATACCAGTTTTTTTTGCATTATATAAAGTTTTATTTGTAACTATTGAAATGAGACAGATGCCATTCTATGGTTGGATACATGATTTGAGTGAAAGGGACCCTACAAGTATATTTAATATTTTTGGTTTATTACCTTATGATGTTCCAAGTTTTCTGGTTATTGGAGCTTGGCCAGTTGCAATGGGAGTTTCCATGTGGGTGCAACAAAAATTAAATCCTGCGCCTACTGATCCGATGCAGGCTAAAATTTTTGCTTTTTTTCCACTTTTTTTGACAGTGATACTTGCCCCTTTTCCAAGTGGATTGGTAATTTACTGGACTATAAACAATATTTTGACGATGGCTCAACAAGTCTTCATAATGAGAAGAACAACAGTTAAAACTGCAACCTAAATTTTTTAATTAAATTATAAATCCATGGACTTAAAAAAAATACTTCCCAAAAATGGGCCTCCAATTGATGAAGTTAATAAATATATAGACAAATATAAAAATGACTTGATAGTTATTAAATATGGTGGAAATGTTTTAATTGACAGAAATATCTTTGATAATTTTATTACTGATTTAAGTATCTTAAATAAATTAGGTATTTCTGTTATTGTGGTTCATGGTGGAGGTCCGAGAATCAAAAGAGAGTTAGATAAATCTAATATTCAATCAAAATTTATAAGAGGACTAAGAGTAACTGATGAAAAAATTATAAATATTGTTGAGTCAGTCTTAATAGATTTTAATAATGATATAGTTAGCTCTTTAGACAAAAAAAATACAGAAGCAGTCTCCATTCATACTAAAAAAGACAATATCATTGAGGTCGTACCAGAGTCAAAAGAACTGGGTTTTGTTGGTCTACCAAATAAGATTAATAAAGATATTTTGTTGGATATCATTCAACAAAATAAAATACCCATTGTGTCACCATTAGGCTTGGATAAAAATAATCAAACAAATAATATTAATGGTGATACTGCGGCAATGGCTGTAGCCAAATCTGTCAAATCAAGAAGATTGTTATTGATGACAAATGTTGACGGTGTTTTAAATAAAGAAAAAAAACTTATAGATGAAATATCCTCATCTGAAATATTAGAGATGATAAAAGATGAGACAATTACTGAAGGCATGATACCTAAAATAAATGCTTGTCTAGATGCTGTTAATAATGGGGTAACAGCAGCAGGTATAATTAATGGTACAAAACAACATTCTTGTTTATGGGAAATTTTTTCAGACAAGGGATCGGGTACATTAATAAGAAAATGAACCTTAAAGAAAAAAAATATCTGCTACTTGATCTAGATGGTGTTTGTTATGGTAAGCACAATAATTATTCATTAGAGCGCGTATTTGGTCAAGTTTCAAAGAGGATGACACAATTTATATCTGAAAAACTTAAAATTAATAAAGATAAAGCTAAAGAATTACAAACCAATTATTTTTATAAATACAATACATCATTAAGAGGATTAATGGTCCATGATGGAATATCACCAGATGAATTTTTATCCTACGTTCATGAAATTGATTTATCGTTTATGAAAGAAGATAAAATTATGAGAAATGAGCTTAGAAAATTAGATATGGAAAAATTTATCTTCACTAATGGTAGTGCTGAACATGCTGCTAATATTTTAACTCACCTGGGTGTGTATGATTTATTTGGAAGAGATAAGGTTTTTGATATTAAAGATGCTGGTTATGTACCTAAACCAGAAGCAGAAACCTTCGACTCAATGGTAAAAAAATTTGGTATAAATCCAAAAGAGACTATTTACATTGAAGATATAGCTAAAAATTTAAGTATAGGTCACAAACGAGGTTGTACAACTGTTTGGTTAATTAATGATGAGCATTTTGGAAAAATGGATGCAGACAAAGATTTTATTTCACACAAAATTGAAAATCTGTCTTTATTTCTAAAAGAAATAAGGCTATTAAAAAGTAATTAATTATGTCTTTAGAAAAAATAATCAATGATGCTTGGGAAAATAAAGATCAGGTAAACCAAAATTCTGATCAAAATTTAAAAGATGCTATTAACCAAGTTATCGCTGATTTAGATAGTGGTAAATCGAGAGTTGCCGAGAAAATAAATGGAGAATGGGTAACTCATCAGCACCTTAAGAAAGCTATAATGTTAAGTTTTAGAATTTACCCAATGGAAAATTTAAATGGTCCTTATAGTAGTTGGTATGATAAATCGCATTTATTAAAAGGTAAAACTGCAGGATGGACCAAAGCTGATCACGAAAAAGCAGGTTTTAGAATGGTTCCTAACTCACCAGTAAGAAAAGGTTCATTTGTAGGAAAAAATGCGGTTCTAATGCCATGTTACGTGAACATTGGATCATATATTGACGAAGGAACAATGATAGATACTTTTGCAAGAGCTGGCAGTTGTTCTCAGATAGGTAAAAATTGCCATATCTCTGCAGGTTCGGGTGTTGGTGGGGTTTTAGAGCCCGCGCAAGCTTTACCAACAATCATAGAGGATAATGTATTTCTTGGAGCGATGTCTGAGGTAG
>CACPGB010000018.1 GCA_902633515.1 uncultured Pelagibacteraceae bacterium
AAAATGATAAAATTTGTTTATCAAAACAAACCACTTGGTACTGGTGATGCTGTTTTAAAAACAAAAAAATTTATAAAAGATAATTTTTTTTTAATGTTGCTACCGGATGATCTTATTATTAAAAAAAATTGTTCTAAATCAATGATTAAAATTCATAAAAAATACAATGCGTCTGTTATGGCTAGTATGAATGTTAAAAAAAGCAATGTTTCGAGATGGGGAATTTATAAGTTAAAAAGTAAAATAAATAAGAATAACTATTTGATCTCAAATGTCGTTGAAAAACCGTCTGTTAAAAAAGCACCATCTAATAAAGCAGTAATCGGAAGATATATTTTACCTAAAGAAATTTTTTCAAAATTAATTAAACAAAAACCTGGCAAAGGAGGGGAAATACATATTACAGATGCTATCCAAAAATTAATTCAAAATAATAAAAAATTTATTGCTCATAATTTTTCAGGAAAATATATTGATTGTGGAAGCATGAGTGGTTATATCAAATCAACTTTACAGATAGCTAGATCATGAAATTGTGTATGATCGGTGCTGGTTATGTAGGTTTAGTAAGTGGAGTATGTTTTGCTGATCTAGGAAATGATGTTATCTGTGTAGATAATAATTTAGATAAAATAAATTTACTTAAAAAAGGTAAGATTCCAATTTATGAGCCTGGTTTATCAGAATTAGTAATAAAAAATTTAAAGAATAAAAAATTAACTTTTTCTACAAATTTAAAAAAATCAATTAAAGACTCAGACATAATTTTTATTTGTGTTGGTACACCAACTAAAAAAGGTGGTAATTCAGCTGATTTAAGTCAAATTTATAAAGTCTCTAAAGAAATAAGTTCTTCAATTAATAAATTCAAAATTGTAATAACAAAATCAACAGTTCCAGTGATGACAGGAGACGAAATCGAAAAAATATTATCTAAAAAAAATAGTAAAAAGAAATTTTCTGTTGTTTCAAATCCTGAATTCTTAAGAGAAGGAGAGGCAATAAGAGATTTTGTTTATCCTGATCGTATAGTTATAGGAACTAATGATAAAAAAGCAGCTAGAATTTTGAAAAATCTTTATAGCCCACTTATTTCTAAGGGTGCTTTCTATTTACAAACTTCTAGAAGAGCTGCTGAATTAATTAAATATGCTTCAAATGCTTTTTTAGCTACAAAGATTACTTTTATAAATGAAATAGCCAATTTATGTGAAAAAACCAAAATTAATGTTGAGGATATATCAATTGGTATGGGATTAGACAAAAGAATAGGAAGTCGATTTCTTAGAGCAGGACCTGCTTATGGTGGATCTTGTTTTCCTAAAGATACAAAAGCTATTATTACAACAGCAGACCAATTTAAAACAAATTTATCAGTAATAAAATCAGTGATTAAATCTAATGAAAATAGATCTAAAATTTTATTAGATAGAGTTAACAAAATTTTAAATAGTAAAATTAAAAATAAAATAATTACCTTTTTAGGAGTTACATTTAAAGCTAACACAGATGATATGAGAGATTCTGCAAGTTTAAAAATGATACCATGGTTATCAAATAAAGGAGCAATTATTAAATATTTTGATCCAACTGGGTATAAAACTGAATTTATTAAGTTTAAAAATGTAAGTAACAAGACTTCTCTTAAAGATGCTGTTCATGGGGCTGATCTTGTTATTATTCATACTGAATGGAATGATTTTAAATCAATTAATTTTAGAAGTTTGGTAAAAGGTAAGAAGTTCATAATTTTTGATATGAGGAATATATATTCTTCATCAAAAATTAAAAATCAAGGATTCAAATATTTTAGTGTTGGAAAGTAAAAATCTAATTTAACTCAAATATTGCATCTACTTCAACAGAAACACCCAGTGGTAAACTATTTGTGCTTACAGCAGCTCTTGTATGCATGCCCACATCTCCAAAAATTGAGGCTATTAAATCAGATGCACCATTTATTACTTTAGGTTGATCAATAAAGTCATCTGTTGAGTTTACAAATCCAGTTAGTTTTACACACGATTTAATTTTTGATAAATCATCGTCGCAGACTTTTTTAACTTGAGCAATAATACTTAATGCACATCTCTTAGCAGCATTATAACCAGCTTCGATATCTAATTCCTTGCCGACTTTTCCTTTGATTAACTGACCATTGTCATCAATAGAAATTTGTCCTGATATAAATAACATTTTTCCTGTAATTTTTGTTGCAACATAATTACCAACCGGTGCTTTTGCCTCAGGAAGTTTTATATTTAGTTCTCTAATTTTATCATTAAAGTTCATTATCAATTAATCCTTTTTGATTTTAGTTTTAACTTTATTTAAAATTTTCTTTGTACTTTCTTTAATTTGATTTGTTTTTTTTATAGATCCCTCTTTAACTTGATCTTTCTTTTTAACAGCACCCTCTTTAATATTTTTCGCTGTACAGGCCAAATATTCTTTCGAAAGTTTTTTCATTCCAGAGCATTTGTGTTCATCAGCAATTAAATTAATTATTGAAAATAGATAAAATATTGTAATTAAAAATATTTTTTTCATTTTTTTTTCTTACTTTTTGATTTTTTACTCTTATCGTATTCTTTTCTTTTCTCAATCAATATTAAAGCTTCTTCCATTGTTAATTCAGTAGGGTCTTTTTCCTCAGGAATAGTTGCATTGAGTGACTTATATTTAATATAAGGTCCATACTGACCTTTCATTACTCTAACAGGTTTTTTGTCCTCAGGATGTTCCCCCAAATCTTTTATTATTGAAGAGGACATCCGACCAGGTTTAGCCTCTGCTATTAATGTTATTGCTCTATTTAAACCTATGGAAAATATTTCTTCTACATTATCTATTCTTGCTGATTTATTCTCACATTTTAAGTAAGGACCAAATCTTCCGACATTTACTGTAATTTCTTTTTGATTATCTGGATTTATTCCCAAAGATTTAGGCAGCGAACATAAAAATTGAGCTTTTTCTAAATTAATACTCTCTAATTCTAATCCTTTTGGAATTGAAACATTTTTTAAAAGCTCATTAAAATCTGACTTCAATTTTTTAGTTTTTTTCTTTTTCTTACTAATCTTTTTAACTTCTATATCGGATGGAATTTGCTCGTACTGAAGGTAGGGACCAAATCTGCCATTTTTCAAATGTATATCATTTCCGTTTAAATGTTTTCCTATAAATTTTGGTTCAGCCAATTGTGCTTGAGCAGCAGCTTTTGCTTTGGATAAGGGCCGTGTAAATTTACATTCTGGATAATTTGAACACCCTATAAAAGCGCCACCTCTGAAACTATTCTTTAAACTAAGTGTTCCAGAACTACATAATTGGCATTTTCTTACAACATTACCCTCATTATCCTTATCAATAATTACTAAACCCTCTTTATTCAATAGATCTAGTGAAATTTCATAATATTTTTGGTAATTCATTTTATCAGCATCAATAAAAACTAAATCAAATTTTTCATTTCTAATACTCATCAAACTTTCTAAAGCTGGTTTAATTATTGTTTTAATTTTGTGATCTTGGTAAGCTTTCTTAAAAAAATTTTGAGCGATTTTATTTGTTTCTTCATTTTTATCTAAAGCAATTATACTACCCTCATCTGGTAATGCTAAGGCCATAGACAGCGTGCTTAAACCTGTAAAAGTTCCTATCTCTAAGACTCTTGTAATTTTGGAAATTTTAATAATCAAATGTAGAAATTGACATTGAGAAATAGATATTTGCATTCTTTTAATATCACCAAGTGATAAGTTATAGTCTATTATTTCTTTTTGAATTGGATGTAATTTCAGACCATTCTTTAGTATGTAATCTTGTAAATGTTTCGTGATATTAAGGTCTGAACCCATAACCTTATAATTTTTTCTTCAGGATCTCATTGATTAATTGAGGATTAGCTTTTCCACCAGATGCCTTCATTGCTTGACCAACAAAAAAACCAAATAATTTTTCTTTACCTTGTTTATATTCAATAGCTTTTTCTCTGTTATCATTAATTATTTTATCAATTAAAGCCTCTAAAGCCTTTGGATCACTTTGTTGTTTTAATCCTTTTTCAACAACAATTTTTTGTGGATCTTTATCTCCATCAATCATTAATTCAAAAACAGTTTTTGCTATTTTTCCAGAAATGGTTCCATTCTTAATTAGATTTATCAATATGGCGAAATTCTTAGCACTCACTGGACTTTGAGAAATTTCTAAACCTTTGCTATTTAAAACAGCAAATAATTCTCCTGTAATCCAATTGACTGCTAACTTAATATCTTTGTTCTTGCCCATTTTAGCTACAACTTCTTCAAAGTATTTTGCAGTATCAATATCAGACACTAAAATATTGGCTTCATAAGAAGACAATTTAAACTCTTTAATAAATCTTTTCTTTTTATCATCTGGAAGCTCTGGAATATCATTTTTAAGTTCTTCAATAAATTTTGCTGATACCTCCAAAGGTAATAAATCAGGGTCAGGAAAATATCTGTAATCATGAGCATCTTCTTTTGATCTCATTGATCTTGTCTCATTTTTCTTCGTATCAAAAAGTCTTGTTTCTTGATCAATAGTTTTGCCCTCTTCTATTAAATCAACTTGCCGATTAGCCTCATATTCTATTGCCATTTGCATAAACTTAATTGAATTAACATTTTTAATTTCACATCGAGTGCCAAATTCTCTTGAGCCTTTTGGTCTTACAGAAACATTCACATCCGCTCTTAAAGAGCCTTCTTGCATATTTCCGTCACAAGTTCCTAGGTACCTCATTATAGATCGTAATTTTTTAATATAAGCATTAACCTCATCTGGGGATCTTAGATCAGGCTTGCTCACTATTTCCATTAAAGCAACCCCTGATCTATTTAAATCTACAAAAGTATTTTTTGGGTCAAGATCATGAATACTTTTTCCAGCATCTTGTTCTAGATGTAATCTTTCTATACCTACTTCTTTTTGACCATTAGGCATATCCAAAATAACTTTGCCCTCACCTACTATTGGATCTTTAAATTGTGATATTTGATATCCTTGAGGTAAATCAGCATAAAAATAATTTTTTCTATCAAATACAGAGCGTTTATTAATTTTTGCATTAAGACCAATACCAGTTTTAATAGCTTGTTTTATACAGAATTCATTAATTACAGGTAGCATTCCTGGAAATGCAGCGTCAACTAAACTTACTTGTGTATTTGGTTCAGCACCAAATTTAGTTGATGAAGAAGAAAATAGTTTTGACTCAGATAATACTTGAGCATGCACCTCTAATCCGATTACAACTTCATATTGATTATCTTTCCGATTAATCAGATATTCTGTATTTTTCTTATTCACTTAATCCACCAATCAGTAATTTTGTTTTTAAAATTTATTTTCTCCTCCATAGCAAAAGCAATGTTTAATATATTTTGTTCATCAAAGGCTTTACCGATTATTTGTAAACCAAGAGGATAACCTTTAGTATCATGTCCTGCAGGAATTGATATACCAGGCAGGCCTGCCAAATTAACCGGTACTGTAAATATATCATTTAAATACATCGAAACTGGATCATTTGTTTTTTCACCTATTTTAAAAGCTGAGCTAGGTGTTGATGGTGTTAAAATTGCATCAACTTTCTTATATGCCTCATCAAAATCATTTTTAATTAGTTTTCTCACTTTTTGAGCTTTAAGATAGTATGCATCATAATAACCAGATGATAATACATAAGTTCCAATCATAATTCTTCTTTGAACTTCTGCACCAAAGCCTTCAGATCTAGTTTTTTCATACATATCAATTAAATTTTCACCTTTGGCTCTGTATCCATACTTTACGCCATCATATCTTGCTAAATTAGAAGATGCTTCTGCTGGAGCAACAATATAATACGTTGGTAAAGCATAACTTGTATGTGGAAGTGATATGTCGATTGTTTCAGCACCACAATCTTTTACGTATTGAATACCTTTTTGCCAAAGATCCTCTATTTCTTTAGGCATACCATCAACTCTGTATTCTTTTGGTATTCCAATTTTTTTTCCTTTTATATTTTTTGTAAGTTCTTTGCTATAATGATTTCTTTTGAAATTAACTGAAGTAGAATCTTTTGGATCATATGTGCTGATTACTTCTTGCAATAAAGCACAATCTTTTACATTTTGGCCCATTGGTCCAGCTTGATCTAATGAGGAAGCAAAAGCAACTATCCCATAACGTGAGCAACTTCCGTATGTTGGTTTTAAACCTACAATTCCAGTAAATGAAGCTGGTTGTCTAATAGATCCTCCAGTATCAGTACCAATTGTGATTGGAGTTAATTGTCCAGCAACTGCTGATGCTGAACCACCCGATGAACCACCGGGGACTAAATTCTTATCAATAGGATTTTGCACGTTTCCGAAATGACTTGTCTCATTAGATGAACCCATTGCAAACTCATCACAATTTAATTTACCTAGAAGTATTGCACCTTCATTCCAAATATTTTCAGTCACTGTAGACTCATAAGTTGGTACAAAATTATTCAAAATTTTACTACCAGCAGTTGTTTTAACATTTTTTGTACAGAACAAATCTTTAACTGCCATGGGTATACCAGGTAATTTTAAATCTAAATTTGGTTTCTGATCGAACTTTTTTGCTTTATCTAAAGCCAATGTAAAATCATCCGTGATATAAGCATTTAACTCACTAGACTTTTCAGACCTTTGAATAAATGCTTTGGTAACATCTGTCGAAGAAAGTTTCTTATCTTTAATGTTCTCTACTAATTCTGTTAAAGATTGTTTTGTAATGTCTGACATTATTCAATTACCTTTGGTACAACAAAATAATCCTCACTATCTTCAGGAGAATTCTTAATTATTTGTTCTCTAATATTTTTACTTTTGATCTCATCAGATCTGAATTTTAAAGTTGTTTCGGCTATTGATGTTAATGGTTTTACATCATCTGTTTTTAATTCATTGAGCTTTTCAATAAATTCAAAAATTGAATTCAAATCATCAGCTAATTTTTCTGCCCTTTTTTCATCAACAGAAATTCTTGATAATTTAGATATGTGTTTTATTGTTTTAAGATCTATACTCATATGCTATTTAGGTATGACGCAAACTATCATTTAAGTTAAAATTATACAATATGATCACGTTAGAGGAATTTAAAAAAAATCACTCAGATAAGTGCAGATTGATTGGCTTAGACCTTGGTTCAAAACGAATAGGAGTTTCAATTTGTGACGAAAAACAATTAATTGCCACACCATTTATAACTATAGAAAAAAAATCCTCTCTAAACCTTATAGATCAACTTAAATCAATAATCGTCGAAAACAACATAAAGGGAATCATAATAGGGAACCCCTTAAATATGGATGGCTCTTCTGGCAAATCCTCTCAATCAGTAAAAGATGTTTCTACGTATATTGAAAAGAACATTGATATTCCAGTTTGTTTATGGGATGAGAGACTATCAACTGTTGGTGCATTTAATCTTTCCAGTCAATTAGATGTTAATGTGAGTAAACGAGAAAAAAAAATTGATGAAAATGCTGCTGCTTTTATATTGCAAGGAGCAATAGATTTTTTAAACAATTAATACTTGCTAATATACAACTTTATAGCTATAGAGTTGGTTTTAATGGCAATTAAAACAAATAAAGCTATTAAAATCTCACAAAAACATCTGTTAGGTATCCAAGATTTATCCATTAATGATGTTAATCTAATACTTGATGAAGCTCACGATTTTATACGAATAAACCAAAGTAAAAATAAGAAAATTAATGCGCTAAGCGGTAAAACACAGATAAATTTATTTTTTGAACCTTCGACAAGAACACAAAGTTCATTTGAATTAGCAGGAAAAAGACTTGGTGCTGACGTGATGACAATGAATATAAGTAATTCTGCAATAAAAAAAGGTGAAACTCTTATCGATACAGCAATGACGCTAAATGCTATGCATCCAGATATTATCGTTATAAGACATCAAGACTCTGGAGCATGTAATCTTCTTTCTCAAAAAGTTAATTGTGCAGTTTTAAATGCAGGAGACGGAAGAAGAGAACACCCTACCCAAGCTTTATTAGATGCTCTAACAATTATTAATCGAAAAAAAAAAATTGAAGGTTTAAAAATTGCTATCTGTGGAGATATCCTGCATTCAAGAGTTGCAAGATCAAATATTTATTTGCTCAATATGTTAGGAGCAGAAGTAAATATAATTGCTCCAACAAATTTAATGCCAAAAGAAATTGAAAAATTAGGTGTTAATACATTCACCGATATGAAAAAAGGATTAAAAGATTGTGATATTGTAATGATGTTGAGATTACAAAATGAAAGAATGACAAGTTCTTATCTCTCATCTAACAGAGAATATTATGAATATTATGGCCTTACACCGGATAAATTAGAACATGCAAAAGCTGATGCATTAATCATGCACCCGGGTCCAATGAATAGAGGTATCGAGATAGATACTATTTTAGCTGATGATATTAATAAAAGCGTAATTAAAGAACAAGTAGAACTGGGTGTCGCGGTAAGAATGGCCTGCTTAAAAATTTTTTGCACTTAAATGAAAAAACAATTTTTTATAAATGCTAATATAATTGACCCTCACAATTCAATTAATGAAACTGGCGGACTTATAATCTCTGAAGAAGGAAAAATAGAAGCAGTAGGAAAAAAAGTGAGTACTAATAATCTTCCTACAAGAGAAAAAGCAATTGACTTAAAGGGTAAATATATATTTCCAGGTTTAGTTGACATGAGAGTATTTGTAGGTGAACCAGGCTATGAATATAAAGAAAACTTTAGAACTCTAAGTAATGCTGCTTTAGCTGGTGGTGTAACTTCTGTGGTAACAATGCCAAATACTGATCCGATAATAGACAATGTATCCATAGTCGATTTTTTAAAGAGAAGAGGAAGAGATAAATCTCGAATAAATATTTTTCCGTGTGCATCACTTACAAAAAATATAGAGGGAACCAATATGACAGAATTTGGCCTTCTCCAAAGTAAAGGCATAATAGCATTTACAGATGGAATTAAAACTATTCAAAATCCCAGATTAATGTCACGGATAATGAATTCTGCAAAAGATATTGGTTGTTTAATAATGCAACATGCTGAAGATTATGAACTTGCAAAAAATGGTATGATAAATTCAGGTATCATCGCATCTAAATTAGGATTATCAGGTATTCCTGAGATTGCTGAACGAATTTTGATTGAAAGAGATCTTACTTTACTTGAAAAAGTTAAATGTAGGTATCATATATCTCAATTATCTTCACAAAAATCTATTGAAGTAATTAAACATAGAAAAGAAATCGTTAAATTCACATCTGGAGTTTCGATCAATAATCTTTCTTTAAATGAAAATGATATAGGTGATTTTAGAACATTTTTAAAATTATCTCCACCTTTGAGGCGTGAGGAAGATAGAATTAGTCTAGTTGAGGGATTAAAAGATGGTTTAATAGATGTGATTGTTTCAGATCACAAGCCAGAAGATGAAGAGTCAAAAAGATTGACATTTTCTCAAGCTGCAACAGGTGCATCAGGTGTAGAAACTCTATTGTCCTTAAGCTTAGAGTTATATCATAATGGGTCTTTAAAATTAGAAACATTAATTAAAGCACTTACATCAAATCCTGCAAAAATTCTCAAAATAGATAAAGGTAACCTCTCCATTGGTAATGATGCAGATTTTTGTATTGTGGATATAGGTAAACCTTGGATTGTAAAAAAAGAAAAATTAGTTTCAAAATCAAAAAACACCTCAATTGAAGACAAAAAACTCCAAGGTAGGGTCACGAATACATTTGTAAAAGGAAAAGAATTATTTAAGCTTTAATATGGATATTTTTTTGATAGGTATAATTTCCTACTTCATGGGTTCCATACCTATTGGATATATACTCACAAAAATATTTTTAAAAAAAGATATAAGGGAAATTGGATCTGGTAATATTGGAGCCACCAATGCTTTGAGAACTGGTAATAAAAGTATTGGTTATTTTACGTTAGTATTAGACATTTTAAAAGCAATTTTTCCAGTTGTTTATGTAAAAATTTTCTACCAAGATTTTTTATATATTGCATCTTTATGTGTCTTTTTAGGTCATGTGTTTCCAATTTGGCTTAAGTTTAAAGGAGGTAAAGGTGTTGCTACTTATGTTGGTATTTTATTTGCTATAAATTTATATTTTGGAATTATATTCTCTATATTTTGGTTTATAACTTTTTTTATTTCTAAATTTTCATCTCTATCATCTTTAGTAGCTTCGGTATCTATACCAATCTATTTATTAGTTTCTACTCAGTTTAATCAGGCAATTTTTTTTACAATCATGTTTACATTGATTTTTTTTACTCACAGGGAAAATATTAAAAGATTGATAAATAAAGAAGAAAGTAAGACAAAAATTTATTAAATTGACTATCTAAGGCTTTTGGGTAGTTTGTAGTTTATGAATTTGGTAATTGTTGAAAGTCCTGCTAAAGCAAAAACTATTAATAAATACTTAGGTGATAATTATAAAGTTTTAGCAAGTTATGGTCATATAAGAGATTTGCCCTCAAAAAATGGTTCTGTTAATCCAGATAAAGATTTTAAGATGGAATGGGAAGTTGATAGTTTTTCAAAAAAATATTTGAAAGAAATAATTGATGCAGCCAAAGACTCATCTAAAATTATATTGGCTACTGACCCTGATCGTGAAGGTGAGGCTATTGCTTGGCATGTTAAAGAATATTTGAATGAAAAAAAACTTTTAAAAGATAAAGAAATTGAACGAGTTGTATTTAATGAAATAACCAAAAAAGCTGTTATTCAAGGAATTGAAAATCCTAGACAAATTGAGCCACTACTAGTCGAAGCATATATGGCTAGAAGAGCTTTAGACTACTTAGTTGGTTTTAATATATCTCCAATACTCTGGACAAAACTACCAGGCTCAAAATCTGCAGGAAGAGTTCAGTCTGTTGCTTTAAAGTTAATTACAGAAAGAGAACATTCAATTGAGTCTTTTAAACCTGAAGAATTTTGGACTTTAAGTGTTAAGTTTGCTGATAATACAAATCAAAATTTCATTGCTAGTATAAGTCAACTCAACAACAATAAAATTCAAAAATTTTCATTTAGAAATAAAGAAGAGATAAACGAAGCCATATCAAGTATTAATAAGAAAAAATTTAGTATAACTGATATTTCTAGTAAAATAGTAAATCGTAATCCCTCTGGACCATTTACGACATCGACCCTTCAACAAACCGCATCGAGCAGACTAGGTTTTGGTGCTTCTAGAACAATGCAAATTGCCCAAAAACTTTACCAAGGTATAGAGATGGAAGGTGAAACAATTGGCTTAATTACCTATATGAGAACTGATGGAACCAATTTATCTAAAGAAGCTATAGCAAATTTCAGAAACTATATCCAAAAAGAAATTGGTGATGAATACTTACCCAAAGATGTTTTGAATTATTCTGGCAAAAAAGCTAAAAATGCCCAAGAAGCTCACGAAGCAATCAGACCTACAGATATTATTAGAACTCCTCAAAGTGTTAAAAAATATCTAAGCACAGATCAAAATAAACTTTATGATCTCATCTGGAATAAAGCTTTATCTTCTCAAATGGAGCCAGCTAAATTTGAGAGAAACACTATCACTATAACGTCAGATAATAATGATACGATTTGTAAAGCTAGTGGATCAGTTCTAAAATTTGATGGTTTCTTAAAGATTTATAATAATCAAGGCAAAGATGATGATGAAAATATCTTACCAGCTGTATCTAAAGGACCTATCAATATTGAGGCACTAATAGATGAACAACATTATACACAACCGCCGCCAAGATACTCTGAAGCTAGTTTAGTTAAAAAGCTAGAAGAGCTTGGTATAGGGAGGCCTTCTACGTATGCAAGTATCATTTCTACTATTGCAAATCGAGGTTATGCAGAGATATTTAACAAAAGATTTTTTCCTACAGATAGAGGTAAATTAATTTCAGCCTTTTTAGAAAAATTATTCGCAAAATATGTAGATTATAACTTTACAGCAGGATTAGAAGATCAACTTGATGAAATCACCGCTGGAAAAGAAAGCTGGATTAAAGTTTTGGAACTTTTTTGGAAAGACTTCAATAATAATGTTTCAGAGGTGAAAGAAAAGAGAACCAGAGAAGTGTTGGATTTACTTAATGATAGTCTGGGTGAATTAATTTTTGATAAGGATAATGAGGGTAATGTTGTAAGAAAATGCCAATTATGTAGTTCTGGAACACTTAGTTTAAAGAATAGTTTCAGAGGTGGCGCTTTTATAGGGTGTTCAAATTATCCAGAATGTAAATTTACACGGCCCTTATCCAAAGCAAAAGCTGCTGCTCAAGCACAATTGGCTGAACCAAAATTTATAGGAAAACATTTAAACGGAAATGATATACATTTGAAAAATGGCAGATTTGGTCCCTACCTTCAGTACGAGCAAATTCCATCCGATATAGAAGTTAAAAAGATTAGTAAGAAAAAGAAAAAAACTAAAAAATTGAAGTCAGATTTTAATGAGCTTTTAAAAAATGTTTCAATTCCAAAAGGATTAGAATTAGAGAGTATTAATTTAGAAAAAGCTCAATTTTTATGTTCGCTGCCTAAATCTTTGGGAATAAATCCAGATAATCAAAAAGAAATTACAGTAAATGTCGGAAGATTTGGTCCTTACTTAAAATGTGAGAATAAATCAGCAAGAATAGATAATGTAGAAGAAATATTTTCCATAGGTTTAAATAGAGCAATAACATTAATAGCAGAGGCTAAACCTGGTCGGATGTCCTCTTCAATAATAAAAGATTTGGGGGAACATCCTGAGGACAAAAAACCTGTTAGAGTAATGAAAGGTCAGTATGGACCTTATATTAAATATAAGTCACTCAATGCAACTATTCCTGAGGAAAAAGACCCTACTGAATTAACAATGGAAGAAGCTTTAATATTGATTGAGAAAAGAAAAGAATACGATAAGAGTAAAAAATCAAAAAGTAAGAAAAAAAAATGAAAAAAATATTTTTAATTACAATATTTTATCTATTTTCAATAATTAATTTAATTGCTGATGAACACAAATGCTCTGGAATGAAAAAACTTTCGAAAGAATATTTGGCCTGTACAGCGAAAAATATTAAAGAGGGTGCTGTTAAAAAGAAAGATCAAGTTAAAGAGGGATCTATAAAAAAAACAAATCAAATTAAAGAAAGTACAAAGAAAATTTTAAATAAAGTTAAAACTAAAATCAAAAAGGATTAATTGATAATGAACTTTAATGATAAAATTAGAGAACTAAATATAAAACTTCCTGAGGCAAAAGCACCGGTTGGTAATTATGTTGCAACAAAAATTACAGGAAAAATGTTATTTATATCAGGACAAATTTCTATTGATGACAATGGTCAGTTAATCAAAGGAAAAGTCGGCAAGGAATTAGATATCGAAGCTGGTTATAATGCTGCTAAGAGATGTGCATTAAGTATTATTGCTCAAGTTAAAAAAGTCTGCGACGATGATTTATCAAAAATTAAATCGTGTGTAAAACTAACTGGATTTGTAAACTCAACAGATGACTTTATTGATCAACCTAAAGTAATAAATGGTGCATCTGATTTAATAGCCTCAATTTTTGGAGATGTGGGCATGCATACAAGAGCTGCTGTAAGCACAAATAGTTTACCACTGGGTGTTTCTGTTGAAGTAGATGCAATATTTGAGTTAAATTAGATTTTTACTTTCCAACACTAAAATATTTGAATCCTTGATTTTTAATTTTTGATGAAGAATATATATTCCTCATATCAAAAATTATGAACTTCTTACCTTTTACCAAACTTCTAAAATTAATTGATTTAAAATCATTCCATTCAGTATGAATAATAACAAGATCAGCCCCATGAACAGCATCTTTAAGAGAAGTCTTGTTACTTACATTTTTAAACTTAATAAATTCAGTTTTATACCCAGTTGGATCAAAATATTTAATAATTGCTCCTTTATTTGATAACCATGGTATCATTTTTAAACTTGCAGAATCTCTCATATCATCTGTGTTAGCTTTAAATGTAACTCCTAAAAAGGTAATTATTTTATTTTTAATTTTACTATTTAAAATTTTGTTAACTCTATCTAATAAAATTTTAGATCTATTTTCATTAGATTTAATCACTGATTTTATTACTGATAAATTTGTTTTAAATTGGTCTGCTGTTGTAATAATAGCTTTTGTATCTTTAGGAAAACAAGATCCACCATAAGCAGGTCCTGCTCTAAGAAATCGACTTCCTATTCTTTTGTCTAATCCCATACCAATTGATATATCCTCAACATTAATTTTGGTTTTTTCACATAAATTGGCTATTTCATTTATAAAAGTAATCTTTGTAGCTAAAAAAGCATTTGAAGCATATTTAATTAATTCAGCAGCTCTTCTAGAAGTTTGTAAATAGAAAGCACCCTTAGAAATAAGTGGGCTATAAAGATTTTTCAAAATTCTAGCTGCTTTTTTATCATTAGTTCCTATAACTATACGATCAGGATAAACAAAATCTCTTATTGCCTCTCCTTCTCTTAAGAATTCAGGATTTGAAACAACAGAAAATTTCTTTTTACTATTTTTTTTAGATAATATTTTTTCGATTTCGTCTCCTGTCATCACTGGAACTGTTGATTTTGTTATTACAATTTTGAATTTATTAATTGAAGAACTTATTTCTTTAGAGACTTTATAAATTTGACTTAAATCAGCTGAATTACCACCTTTTTTAGTTGGTGTACCAACACAAATAAAAATTATGTCTGAGTCTTTAATTGATTTTTTTAAATTTGTAGAAAAAGTTAATTTTTTATTCTTTAAATTTTTTATTACTAATTCTGATAAACCAGGCTCATAAATTGGAATCTTACCTTTTTTAAGTAAATTTATTTTATCTAAATTATTATCTACACAGATAACATCATTTCCTAGATCAGCAAAACATACTCCACTTACTAAACCTACATAACCAGCACCGATCATACACAATTTCATGATCTAGCTATCTGTAAAGTTGATTTGATATAACCACTCATGCTTCCACAATCAATATATTTTCCTGAAAAATTATGAGCAATAAATTTTTTATTATTTTGAATTAATTTTTGGATAGCATCTGTAATATGTATTTCCCCTCCTTTGCCAGGTTTTTGTTTAATTAATTTTGAAAAAATTTCTTTAGGTAAAATATATCTTCCGATTACTGCTTTATTAGATGGTGCTTTTTTAACAGACGGTTTTTCAACGACATTTGAGATCAAATAGTTATTCTTATTTATTTTACTTTTTAACTTATAAATTCCCCATCTCGAAACATTGCTTTTTTTAACATTCATACTAGCCATAACAGACGCATTGTATTTTTTATGAATTTTAATCATTGATTTAGAACAATTTTTTTTAATAATAAGATCATCCGGTAGCAACATTAAAAAAAAATTATCTTTTATAAATTTTTTTGTTTTTAAAACAGCATCACCAGTACCAAGTGGTTTGTTTTGATAAACAAATTTTATCATTTT
>CACPGB010000019.1 GCA_902633515.1 uncultured Pelagibacteraceae bacterium
CTGAGCCCATGAAAAATAAGATTATTGCTGCTAATAAAGTTGTAATATTTGCATCAAGTATAGCAGTTCTTGATTTTGTATAACCACTATCAAAAGCTAATAAATTATTTTTTTCATTTTTTAATTCCTCTTTTATTCTCTCAAAAATTAAAACATTTGCATCCACTGCCATACCTACTGTCAAAATTATTCCAGCTATTCCTGGAAGAGTTAAGGTCGCTTCGAAGATAGTTAATATTCCAATTAATAAAAACAGGTTGATTATTAATGTAACATTAGTAATTAAACCAAATATTTTATATTTAATAAAAATAAACATTATCACTAATACAAAACCAATTACTAATGCAATCATCCCAGCATTAATAGAATCTTTTCCTAAGTCTGGACCAACTGTTCTTTCCTCGATAATTTTTAGAGGTGCGGGCAACGCACCAGATCTTAACAAGAGTGCTAAGTCCGTTGCTGATTGGAAGGTAAAACCACCACTTATTTGACCTGATCCACTAGCTATTGTATCTCTTATAACTGGAGCACTTATAATTTTACCATCTAAAACTATTGCCAATTGCTTACCAATACCAGTTGATGTAGCTTTACCAAATCTTTTGGCACCTACTCTATCAAGTGTAAATGTAACAACAGTTTCATTTGCTTCACTATCCATTCTTGGTTGGGCATCAAGAAGATTGTCACCACTTAAGATAATTCTTTTACTTACTAAAGCTTCCTCAGATTCATCTTCATAAAATAGTTTTTCTGCACCAAAAGAATCCTGATCTGTATTTGTTACAAATCTAAAAGTAAGATTTGCGGTTTTTCCAAGAAGTGATTTAATTCTCATAGGATCATCCAGTCCAGGTAGTTCTACAAGAATTCTTTCGTTTCCTCTTTTAAGGATATTGGGTTCATTTGTTCCTATTTCATCAATTCTTCTTCTAACAATCTCTAAAGCTTGATCTTGAGAAGATGTTTTTAGTTTTACAATTCCTTGTGTTGAATAATTTACGTAAAAAATATCATTTTCTTCAATGATATCTAATTGATGTGACTTGAATCTTGGATAATAAGGATTTAATTCACTTTCTTCATCATTAAATGTGTCCAACACATTTTGTTTAAAGTTATCATTAACAGAAAAAGAAATCTTTTGTCCTATAATCTTCAAATTTTTAATTCTTATATTTTTATCTTTGAAATAATTTCTGATGGTAATTGATAGATTTTGTATTTTTTGCTCAATAACAGGATTATTATCAATTTCCAATAAAAGGTATGAACCACCCTGAAGATCCAAACCAAGATTTATTTTCTTATTTAATAAATTATTTTCAAACTTAAATAAATTTGATGACGCAATTAAAACAAAAAATGAAGATACAATTATAATTGAAATTATCTTAAATTTTGAAAAATATAACACTTTATTTTAGCAAAACTACTTTTTTACTTCTTGAGAATTCATCAAACTTTGTACACCTGTACCTCTTATAACTTCAACAGTTACATTTTCAGCAACTTCAACTTCAATTTTATCATTGTCTATCACTCTAGTTATTGTACCGGTGATACCGCCTGAAGTTACAATCTTATCACCTTTTTTTAAACCCTCGACCATAGCTTTGTGTTCCTTAACTTTTTTTTGCTGAGGTCTTATCAAGAAAAAATAAAAAATAACAAAAATTAGTATTAATGGTATAAATTGACCTATTCCTGCACTATCCATAAAACTCCTTAATTAAAAATGAATTTTTATACTATCTCTTTGATTAAAACAACTTTAATTCAGGGTGATTTTTTCTAGATTATTCATATAGGGTCTTAGTACTTTTGGAATACTTATCGACCCATCCTTAAGCTGAAAATTTTCTAATATAGCTATAAGAGTTCTACCTACCGCTAATCCGCTTCCATTTAATGTTCCACAAAATAATGTTTCTTTATTAGAATTTTTATATCTGGCTTTCATCCTTATTGCTTGAAAGGTCGAGCATGACGAACATGATGATATCTCTCTATATTTTTTCTCGGAGGGTAACCAAACTTCTATGTCATAAGTTTTTTCTGCACTAAACCCCATATCTCCACTACACAAAATCACTTTTCTGTATGGTAACTCTAAAAGATCTAAAATTCCTGTTGCGCAATTTGTCATTCTTTCTAATTCGTCGAGGCAATTATTTTGTTCGACAATACTGACTAATTCCACTTTATAAAATTGATGCTGTCTAATCATGCCCTTTGTATCTTTCCCATAACTACCTGCTTCTTTTCTAAAGCACGGGGTAGAAGCAACAAATCTCATTGGTAATGTTTTAAAATCTAAAATTTTATCTTTTACAATATTAGTTAAAATAACCTCAGCTGTAGGAATTAAAAATTTTCTACCACTTCCCTCATCTAATTTTACTTCAAACTGATCAGTTTCAAATTTAGGTAGTTGACCCGTTCCAAACATAGTGTTCTCTGAGGCTAGTAAAGGTGGTGAAATTTCTTCATATCCATTTTTTGAGGTATGAATATCAAGCATAAAGTTAGAAATAGCTCTTTCAAGTAATGCTAATTTATTTTTAACAAAGACAAATCTTGAACCTGTAGTTTTTGTGGCAAGATCAAAATCCAGCATACCAAGTTTTTCACCTAATTCGTAATGTGATTTTGGTGTAAATTCAAAATTAGGTATCTTCCCAGATTTAGTTAATTCAATGTTCTCATTTTCAGTAGATCCTAAGGGTACATCATCATGAGGTAAGTTAGGAATATTTGATAAAATTTTATCTAAATCAGATTTAATTTTTGATTGTTGTTCATTGATCATGACTATAGATTGTGAAATTTCTTTAGACTTTGAAAATAATGACTTATCTTTAGTTTTTGAAATATCTTTCTTCTTTTTTTCCAATGTTTCTTTTTTTTGGATTAATTCTCTATTCTGTATATCTAAATTTTTAAGTTTATTAAAATCTATATCAATAGATCTTTTTTTTAGTGCTTGTGCAAAAGCATCGAAATCATTTCTAATTTCTTTTATATTATGCATCAGAATTTTTTAAATTTTTATTCTCAATAAATTTTACTGAAAATATGGATAATTCATATAAAATTAATAATGGTATTGCTAATCCAATTTGTGTTATAGGATCAGGTGGTGTGAGTAAAGCTGCAGCAGCAAAAATAATAACCACTACATATTTTCTTCTTTTCTTTAAAAAATCAGAATCAACTAACCCTACTCTCGCTAATAAACTCAACACAACAGGTAATTGAAAGCTTATGCCAAACGCAAATATAAGTTTCATTACTAATGAAAGATATTCGTTTACTTTTGCTTCTAGTTGAATTGGTAAATTTGTTGAAAGACCAGAACTTTCAAAAGATAAAAAGAATTTTATCGCTAGAGGCATTATTAAATAATAAACCAACATACCACCTAGTAAGAATAAGATTGGTGTTAACACTAAATATGGTAAGATTGCAATTTTTTCATGTTTATAAAGACCAGGGGCAATAAATTTCCATATTTGCATTAAAATAAATGGACAAGTAACAAAAAAGGCTGTGAAAAAAGAAACTTTCAAATAGGTTAGAAAGGTTTCTTGTAAAGCAGTAAAAATTAATCGTCTATCAGTTCCATCATCCTTAACTGCTTGTGCATATGGCTCTACTAAAAAACCATAAAGATGTTCAGCAAAAAAATAACATCCTATAAAAAAAATTATAAGAAAAATAAAACTATGAATTAGTCTTTTTCTCAACTCAGCTAAATGACTAACAAAGCCACCTTCATTTTCATCATGATTCATCTTTTTTTTCTTCTTTTTTTTCTATTTTATTATCCTCAAGATCAATATTTGAAACTTCATTTTGAATACTATTGATATATTTTTTTGCAGAGCCGATCCATGAACCAACTTTTTTCAGCATTATTGGAAAATCTTTAGGTCCCAAAACCACAATAGCTATTGCAACTATAATTAAAATCTCAAACCAACCAATAGTAGGCATGTGATTTATTCTTTTTTGTTCGAATCTTGATTATCGTCAGAAATATTTTTAGGTTCGTTGTCATCAGTCACATCTGATGCCATTCCCTTTTTAAAACTTTTTATTCCTTTTGCTACATCGCCCATAAGGCTGGAAATTTTTCCCCTGCCAAATAATAATACCACAAGTATTACAACGATAGCTATTTGCCAAATTCCTATACTCATTGAAATCTTATAACCTTTTTATCAATAATTGAAAAGTCTAATTTGTAAGCTTAATTCTTCTCATCAGAGTCGAGAGTGCTACTTAACATTTCATCAATATTTGAATAAATGTCCTCTTTCTTATCGTCTTGCTTTTCTTTATAAAATTTTCCAGTCCCAAAAATCGCATTGTCAATATTTGTGCTATCAATTAAACCAGCTGCTCCAAGTTCATCAACTGTTGGTAAATCAGATAATTTCTGTAAGTTAAAATGACTTAGAAAATCATCCGTTGTGACATATTGAATAGGTCTTCCTGGAACATTTTTTCGTCCCCCGGGTTTTACCCAATTTAATTCCATCAAAATTTCTAATGTGTTGGTTCCAAACGCTACTCCTCTTATCTCTTCTATCTCTGCTCTTGTCACTGGTTGATGATAAACGATTATAGCAAGTGTTTCTATTGCAGCTTTTGATAGTTTTTTTTCGACAGTTCTTTCTTGTGTCATTAAATTTGAAAGATTTGGTGAAGTTCTAAATGACCATTTTTTTGAAATACAAACTAAATTAATACCGCGATCTGAATATTCAGATTGTAATTTTAACAAAATTTTTTTGACATCAGTTTTTTTTGAAATTTTATTTTCAATTGTTTCGATATCTAATGGTTCTGCTGCAGCAAAGACAATACCCTCGATTTCTTTTTCAATTGTAGATAATTTAGTTGGAAAATTGATAATATTATCTTTTTTTTTAATTTTTTTTTTTATCATTTATTTTTCTTTAATATAAATATCATCGTAAAGGTTATCTTGCTTTATACTTAAATTGCCCTCTTTAACTAACTCAAGGGAACCAGCAAATATTCCCGCCTTACCAGTTCTTTTATATTTAGATTCAGTTTTAAAATTTTTAGGTATTAAATCATCTAATTTTTTCCAATTTATTAATTTGCCAAAAAAATCTTTAATCGTTTTTATTCCTTCCTCAGTTGTAAAAACTGGCAATTTGGGAATATTTATTCTTTGAAAGTCTTTGGTCATAATTATAGTGGAATATGTTTTCATCAATTCAAATAAATTTAATTTATACTCACTATTATAGATGGGTTTAATGCCTGCTCTCATACCTCTGGTTCTAATTTCTCTACCCAATCTTTTTCTTTTAAGCATTTGATCGGATAATAATCTTATTAACTCAAGTTTTTTTAGTTGGAGTTTTAATCTTTCAGCTACTTCTTGAACTTTAAATTCTTCTTCAGGATTTCCAGGTAATAATAATTTTGATTTTAAATAAGCCAACCATGTTGCCATTAACAAATATTCTGAAGCAACTTCTAAATTTAATTTTTTTTCTTGTGTAATAAAATTATGAAATTGATCTGCTAATTTTGTAATAGATATATCTTCCAGATTAACTTTTTGAGCCTTTGCTAAATCCAAAAGGACATCTAACGGACCATTATAATTTTCAACATCTACTTTAAAAAGATCAGAATCAATTTCGGTCATTAAATAATATTAACTTAAAATTCTGTAAAATTGTGATGTTTTTTTTATAAGAAAATGATTTATCAATGGTGAATTATTTCCCACAATTTTCATCTCATTTATATTGCCATTACAATGTAATGCTATATTACAACCTGCATTAAACGTTTTAATTGTATTTTTCCCTAAATCGTCCTTAAGACTTTTCATTGATAAATCATCAGAAATCAAAATATTTTTAAAACCTATTTTTTTTCTAATCAATTTAATGATTTTTTTTGAGTGTGTAACAGTATTTTCTTTGTCAATTTGAGTAAAAATAATGTGTGCGGTCATCGCAAAAAAAGTTTTTTTATTTTTAAATGGAAAAAAATCTTTCTTAATTAAATAATTCAATTTTTTATCCACCAGAGGAGTAAAATGATGACTGTCGACTTTTGCTAAACCATGTCCGGGGATATGTTTCATGACAGTCCCAATACCATTTTGATGGAAATAATCGATACCATAATTCCCTATTTTAGATACAATTTTTGGATTGCTAGAAAACGATCTGTTGCCAATAACATTTGAAGCTCCTTTAATCCTTAAATCTAAAACAGGAAAAGTGTTTATATTAATGCCAAGGGTTTTCAAAAGATATGAGGTTTTATCAATAAACAATTTAAAAAATAAATTAAACTCATTTGCATTTTTGATAAATTTCTTACCAAAAAAATCAGAAGTAAAATTATCAAAAGATATGATATTTTTTAAACGATTAACTTTACCTCCCTCTTGATCTATCATAATTGGATATTTCTTATCATTAAAAATTTTTCTGATAGATGAAGTAAGTTTGAAAGTTTGTTCAATGTTTTTAATATTTCTTGTAAAAAGGATAACTCCCCAAGGTTTATATTTTTTAAGAAAAGACTTTTCTCTTAATGAAAGTTTTGTTGATTTGATACCAACAATAAAAGATCGACGTTTATTCATTATTTTCTAATAATTTCCAAAAATTAAATTTCTTCTTTTTTTTGTTGTCAGTTTGTTCAACGTATTCGATAATATTTTTTGTATCATCATCTAAAATAGGTAATCTTTCTGAATAAATATTTATCTTTTCATTAATATTATTGAGTGATCTATAAGATTTTTTTTTGTAAGTATCCGAAAAATAGTATTTTGCTGTAAAAAATATAAAAAGACCAATTATAAAAACAAAAACAATATATTTGATTTCTTTAAACATTACATTTTTTCAGGAGAAGACACACCTATAATATTCATTCCAGATTTAACAACATTCGAAATAACTTTTAATAAAACTAACTTATCATTGGATATCTTTTTATTCTCATTTATAAATCTTTTTTCTGGATTCTCTTTTCCTAAGTTCCAGTAAGAATGAAAGAGAGAAGATAACTCATAAAGATAAACGGGAATTCTATGTGGTTCCAACTTTTTACTTGATATTTCGATACACTTTGGCCACTCAGATATTTTTTTTAAGATATTTATTTCATGGTCAGAATATTTAAAATTATATTCGTCAATCTTTAAATCTTTTTTTAAATCTATTTTCAGATGTCTAAAAACTGATGAAATTCGAGCATAACAATATTGTACATAATACAAATGATTTTCTTTTGATTTTTCAATTACGTTATCAAAATCAAAATCAAGTTCGACATCATTACTTCTATTTAACATAATAAATCGGGTAGCATCTTTTCCAACTTCATTAATTAAATCATCAACAGTTATATAATCACCTTTACGTTTTGACATTTTAAATGGTTTTTTATCTTTAATGAGCTTAACTAGTTGACTAACTTTACAAATAAGTTTTCCTTTAGAGTTTGATAAAGCATCGACAGAGGATGTAATTCTTCTAATATAACCCGCATGATCTGCACCTAAAATATTTATCATGTAGTCAAACTTTCTATCCAATTTATTTTTATGATAAGCAACATCGCTGGCAAAATAAGTCCAGGCACCATCAGATTTTTGCAATGCTCTGTCTTTGTCATCACCAAAATCAGTTGATTTGAAAAGTAATTGTTCCCTTTCAACCCAATTATTTTCGCCCTCGCCAGCCGGAGCTTTAATTTTACCTTTATAAACAAATTTATTTTTTTGAAGGTTTTCTAATACTTTTTCAACTTCTTTGTTAAGAACTAATTTTTTTTCACTGACAAAATTATCATGAATTATTCCAAGACTAATAAGATTTTTTTTTATTAATTTTATTGCTTCTTCTATGGACAAATTAGTTAATTGTTCAGATATAACGTCGTAATTAGTAAAATCTATGTTTGGATTTGAAGAAATAATATTATTGGCAAATTCAATCAAATATTCACCAGGATAAAGATCTTCATTATCTGTTGGAAATTTTTCATTAAATTTAATTTCTCTTATTCTAAAATATACTGATTTTGTAAAATTCATAATTTGATTACCATAGTCATTTACATAATATTCTTTAGTAACTTTGTGATTATTAAAAGATAAAACATTTGAAATTACATCTCCTAAAATAGCTCCTCGGCAATGACCCACATGTAAGGGCCCTGTTGGATTTGCAGAAACAAATTCTACTAAATAATTTTTTTTTTCTTCATTTGTATTTATTCCAAATGTTTTGGAATTCTTTATAATTTCTTTTGAAAAATTTGTCCAAAAAACAGAATGAAATTTGATATTTATAAATCCAGGTTTTACGATTGATACCTCTTTTATTAATTTGTCATTTTTTTCAAAGCTTTCGGCTAAACTTTTAGCTAATTCTAAAGGAGATTTTTTATTAATTCTTGATAAGACCATTGCAACGTTTGTGGAAATATCATAATTAAATTTCTCAGGTGGAATTTCAGTATTTATTCCATCTAAAGTATCAGGCAAAATTATTTTACCATTTTTCGACAAATCTAAAATAATTTTTTTAATTCTACCTAAATAATCATTAAAAATATTCATTTAATATCTTTATAGAGGTTAATAGCATATCTATCAGTCATACCTGAAATAAAATCAGAAACTGCTCGATATTTATTTTTAAATAAATGCTCTTTTGAAATAAATTTTTCTGGTTTTTTGCATATTTTGCCAAATAGTCTTTTAATTATTAATTTACCTTTGTTATTTTTATTTAGTACATTCTTATTATTGTACATTTTGGACCTTAAAAAATACCTTATTTCCTTGTCAGAATTTCTAATTTTTTCAGAAAAATCAACCATAAAAAATTTTGTTTTATTCAAATCATTTCTACTTTTGATTTTGTTTTGATTAAGATTTTTGATGGTATTGCTAATTAAATCTTTAATCATCAAGTCAATTGAGTCTCTTATAATTTGATAAGTTGCAATATTATAATTTTTTTTATTAATTTTTTTTTTATATTTTTTGTAAATATTTTTAAAAAAGTCTATTTCAACTAACTCTTCTAATTTAAATAAATTTGCTTTAATACCATCTTGAATATCATGGTTATTATATGCAATATCATCAGATATTGATGAAATTTGAGCCTCTAATGAAGGAAAGGTTTTAAAATCAATCAAGTTCTTAAAGTTTTTGACACCAATCAACTCATCAACTAAATACAAATCCTCTACTGGACCATTGTGTTTTAATAATCCTTCTAATGTTTCAATACTTAGATTGAGACCATTAAATTTCAAATATTTGTTTTCTAAAAACATAACAATCCTTAATGTTTGTAAATTATGATCAAACCCTCCGTGAGTGCTCATACATTCATTTAAAGCATCTTCACCTGCATGACCGAAAGGAGTGTGGCCCAAATCGTGCGCTAAACTGAGTGTTTCTGCTAAGTCCTCGTTCAAACTAAAATATCTAGCTATGGATCTTGCTATTTGAGCAACCTCCATAGAATGAGTAATTCGAGTTCTATAATGATCCCCTTCAGTATTAACAAATACCTGTGTTTTATGTTTCAATCTTCTAAATGAAGCGCTATGAATAATTCGATCTCTATCTCTTTGATATGGTGATCTATATTTTGACAAAGATTCCTTAAATATCCTACCTTTACTTTTGAATTGACCAATCTTTGAGTATTTTTTCATCCTTTAAAATAAAATATTTAGTATTATATTACTAATACCAGTGATCAATTATGATTAAAGAAATTAAATTTACTGATAAAGCATTAAAACAGATCAATGTTTTGCTGTCTAAAAAAGATAAAGGATCTTTTTTTAGAATCGCTATTAAAGGTGGTGGATGCTCGGGTTTTCAATACGAATTTACTTTTGACAAAGAAAAAAATGACGATGATTTAAATTATCAAAATATTTTGATTGATAAAACTTCAGCAGATTTACTTAAAGGATCAGAAGTTGATTATGTCTCAGAATTAATTGGTGAACAATTTAAGATAAATAATCCACAAACAAAATCATCTTGTGGTTGTGGTGTCTCCTTTTCACTTTAATGATAATCTCATCGTGGAATGTAAATTCTGTTAGAGCTAGAATTGAAAATATAAAAAGTTATCTACTGAAATATAAGCCTGATATCTTGATGATGCAGGAAATCAAAACAGAGGACTTAAATTTTCCATATGATGATTTCTCATCTATGAGTTATGAAAGCCATGTATTTGGTCAAAAAAGTTATAATGGAGTAGCAATTATTTCGAAAGGGAAATTAAAGAATATTAGGAAAGACTTAATTAAAGACAAATTAAAACAATCAAGAATAATTTCTGCTGAAATTGAATATAAGAAAAAAAATATTCAATTAATCAATATTTACACCCCTAATGGTAATCCAATCGATACTGAAAAGTATGATTATAAAAAAAAATGGCTCAGTGACTTAATTAAACAATTAAAAAATTTAAGTAAAAAAAATCAAAATATTATTCTGGCTGGGGATTTTAATATAATACCATCAGCAGAAGATGTATATAATCCAAAAAGTTTTGAAGATGATGCCTTGTTTAGGTTAGAAATTAGAAAAAAATTGAGAGAAATGATTAATCTAGGATTTAACGATGTCTATAGATATTTTAATGAAACCAAAGAAGGTTATACTTTTTGGGATTATATGAGAGGCGCTTGGCAAAAAAATAATGGAATGAGAATAGACCATTTTTTAGTTTCAAATTCTCTGATAGATAATATTAAAAGTATCAATATTAATAAAGACCCTAGAGGACGAGAAAAGCCGTCAGATCACACTCCTATAGAAATAACTTTAGCTTAACAACCTTTAAATGATTTTGACATGTTGCCAATCAAATCAAAATATAAATTTTTTCCTGGATCAAGTGTAGCTCCCAATGGATCTATAACACCTGTTGCAACATTGGTATCTTTTGCTACAGCTTTGATTATATCAGGATTAAATTGAGGTTCAGAAAATATGCAACTTACTTTATCATGCTCGATTACTTCTCTAATTTCAGCTAATTGTTCAGCACCTGGCATAACATCAGTGTTCACTGTAAATGCCCCAAGAATATTTATCCCAAATCTTTTTTCAAAGTATTGATAGGCATCGTGAAAAACTATTGATTTGAAGTCTTTGTTTAATTCAGATTTAACTTTCTTAGTTAGTTTATCTAAATCTTTATGAGCGTTTTTTAAATTTGCTTTATATTTTGCCTCATTTTTTGGATCATTTTCAATTAAGTGTTCTGCCATTTCACTTAAAATTATTTTTGCATTCATCGGATCAAGCCATATGTGTGGATCAAACTCTCCGTGAGCATGTCCCTCGTGTCCATGGTCATCGTGATCATCTTTTTTATGACCTTTTTTATCATGATCGTGTTCATCATGATCATGTTCCTTCTCTTTTTTATCATGGTCGTGATCGTCATGATCATCTTCTTTCTTAGCATGATCGTCATGATCATCTTCCTTATGACCATGATCATCATGACCTTCAAAAATATTTCTTTCTCTAAATTTAAGTTTAGTTAAACCTTTAATTTCCATTAATTCGATTTTTTCAGCATCTTTTGCAATTGTTTTTAGTGGTTTCTCTAAAAAGGTTTCGATATCCTCACCTACCCAAAATATAATATCAGCATTTTGTATCATTTTTGCGTGTGATGGCTTAAGTGCAAATCCATGTGGGGAAGCATAACCATCAACAATTAAATCTGGTTTAGCAACACCATCCATTAAATAACTTGCAAGAGAATGGATTGGTTTTATTGCTGCAACTACTTTAATCTCAGCGTTAGCTGGTGCAAAAATTGTTAAGAATGATAATAGTGATAGAATTAATGGTAATTTTTTTAAGTTTTTCATATGTTGTACAATTAAATTGTTATAATATAACAAAATGTAATAATATAACACTTATTAGTCAAGAAAAAAAATGAGCACTGATCAAAATATATTGGTAAAATTAAATAACGCTGGTTTACAGTTGAATAACAAATGGCTAGTTAAAGGTGTTTCACTACAAGTTGAAAAAGGAAAAATAGTTACTCTCATAGGTCCAAATGGATCAGGAAAAAGCACAACAGCTAAAATTGCTTTAGGTATTTACAAAAAGATCGATGGTTCAGTTGAAAAATATACCAACAAAGTTGGATATGTTCCACAGAAAATTTCAATTGATTGGACGTTACCGCTAAGAGTAAATGATTTCATGATATTAACAGAAAGTCTTAATAAAGAGACAATAGATGAAGCTCTATCTTTAACTGGCGTCATTCATCTGAAAGACAAGAATCTAGGAGATTTATCAGGTGGTGAATTTCAAAGAGTACTACTTGCTAGAGCCATATCAAAAAAACCTGATCTATTAGTACTTGATGAACCAGTACAAGGAGTAGATTTTACTGGTGAAATAGCTTTATACGAACTGATTAAGAAAATTTCTGATGAATTAAGTTGTGGGATCTTATTAATTTCACACGACTTACATACAGTTATGAGTGCAACAGACTTTGTTGTTTGTTTAAACGGCCATGTTTGTTGCTCAGGATCTCCAATGGATGTTGTAAAAAACAATGAGTATAAAGCCTTATTTGGAGAACAAGCTTCTCAAATATTGGCTAGATATGAGCATAAGCACGACCATATTCATACAAATGAAGGTGAAATTAAAAAAAATTAGATGTTTGATGATTTTTTTATAAGAGCTTTGGTTGCAGGAATAGGAGTTGCTTTTGTAACAGGACCTCTTGGTTGCTTTGTTATATGGAGAAGATTGTCTTATTTTGGTGACACCTTAGCTCACTCTGCTCTATTGGGAGTGACATTAGCTTTTACTATGGAATTTAATATTGCTATTTCAGTATTTGTTATTTCCTCAATGATAGCTTTAATTTTGATTCAACTTCAAAAAAAAACGAATTTACCAGGTGATGCTTTATTGGGTCTTCTAGCTCATTCATCTCTTGCGGTGGGACTTGTTGTGATTGGTTTTTTAACATTTATCAGGTTTGATATTATGGGATTATTATTTGGAGATATTTTAGCGGTTTCTGTTGATGATTTGTTAATCATATGGATTGGAGGAGCATTAATCCTGTTAGTTCTAAAATTAATTTGGAAGCCTTTATTCGCTTCGACAGTAAATTATGAACTAGCAGAGGCAGAAGGATTAAATCCGGATAGAGCTAAAGCTATATTTACAATTTTAATGGCAGCAATCATCGCTATTTCAATTAAAATGGTTGGATTACTATTAATTACTGGAATGCTAATTATCCCTGCTGCAATGGCTAGAAATTTGTCATCAAGTCCACAAAGTATGGTTATCTATTCAATTTTAGGAGGATTGTTATCTGTAATTATAGGATTATTCACATCTTTAGAGTTTAATACATCTTCGGGTCCATCAATAATAACAGCAGCTTTATTATTATTCATACTTTCATTATTTAAAATAAAACAATCTATTAAATTGAAAAATTAATGAGAAATCAGTAAAATGAAAACAATGCATAAAGAACATACTCTCACAAAAAATCAGCAAATTATTTTTGATTTAATTGATAAATCTCCTGAACCAATGAAAGCTTATTCAATCCTTTTTAATGTTCAAAAAAAAGGTATTAAAGCTCCATTACAAGTTTACAGGGCATTAGATAAGCTAGTTGAAATAGGAAAAATTCATAAAATTGAAAGTCGAAATGCCTTTATTGCATGTCACAATTCGAGCTGTCAGATGGCTAAAGCTACTGCATTTTCAATCTGTGAAATTTGTGAAAAAGTAACAGAAATTAGCAATGATAGTCTTTCTAAATACTTAGCTAATTTCAAAGACAAAGATGGTATGAAATACAGTAAATACAATCTTGAGTTTTTTGGATTATGTAAAAAATGTAAAGTTAAATAAAATACTTCTACTCAACAATTAAAGTATCTTTTGAACCGCCACCTTGGGAACTATTCACAATGGTACTTCCCTTCCTGAGTGCAACTCTAGTCAGTCCACCAGTTGTAACATAATTGGTTTTGCCACTTAGGACAAATGGTCTTAAATCTAAATGCCTTGGTTCTATATCTTTATCAGTAATTGTTGGAGCAGTAGATAAAGTTTCTAGAGGTTGAGCAATATATTCTCTTGGATTTTTTTTGATTTTTTCTGCTACTTCTTCTCTCTCTTTATTTGAAGCTTTAGGACCAATCATAATTCCATAACCACCTGATGCATTAGCTGGTTTAACAACTAATTTAGATAAATTATCTAAAACATACTTTTTTTGACTTTCGTCATGACACAAATAAGTCTCGACTTGATTTAAAATAGGTTGTTCGCCTAAATAATAAACTATCATCTTATTTACATATGAATAAACTACCTTATCGTCAGCGACACCTGTACCAATAGCATTTATTATACCTACATTCTTTTTTAACCAGCATTTGAATAATCCAGGAACACCAATTACAGAGTCTTTGTTAAAAGCTTTTGGATCTAAAAAATTATCGTCTAATCTTCTGTATATACAATCAACTTTCAAAGGACCTTTTACAGTTTTCATATAAACATTATCATTTTCAACAAATAAATCTTTTCCCTCTACCAATGCAATTCCCATTTGCTCTGCTAAAAACGAATGTTCAAAGTAAGCAGAATTATAAATTCCTGGTGTCAAAACTACCATATGTGGATGAGCAGTTTTTTTAGGAATACATTCATTCATACAATTAAAAAGTTTGTTGGTGTATTGATGTATTGATGCAACTTTATATCTCGTAAATAGTTCAGGAAATACATCTCTCATTACCATTCTGTTTTCAAGCATATAAGAAACCCCAGATGGCACTCTTAAATTATCCTCTAAAACTAAATAA
>CACPGB010000020.1 GCA_902633515.1 uncultured Pelagibacteraceae bacterium
CTTGAATTTCAATATTAATATTCTCATCTACTACCGGATAAACCCAAATACTAGCGAAACTAGTATGTCGTCTTGCGCCGGAGTCAAATGGTGAAATTCTTACCAATCTATGAATTCCGGACTCTTTTTTTAACAAACCAAACACATAATCACCTTCAATTTTAATTGTTGAAGATTTTATGCCTGCCTCATCACCTTTGTGCTCACTTATTAATGTTGATTTATAATTTTTATTGTCAGACCATTTTAGATACATTCTCCTCAACATATCTGCCCAATCTTGACTCTCTGTGCCCCCGGCACCAGCATGAATTTCTATATAACAATCAAAAGAGTCAGTCTCATTTGATAAAAAACAATTAATTTCATTTTTTTTTGCCAATTTTCTCACATTCTTAATATTTTCTAAAACTTCGTTTTGTATGTTTGTATTATTTTCCTCTAAAGCTAGTTCATACAAATCACCTAAATCTTTTAATTGATTTAGAGAGTTTTTGTGAGAATTGATCAAATTTTCATACAATTTTTTTTCTTTAAGTATTTTTTTTGAGTTAGACTTGTTCCTCCAAAAATCAGGATTAAGAATAGTTTTATTATGACTTTGTAATTTTAAATCTATTTTATTTTTATCAAAGATACTCCTTAACTCTTTGATTTATTTTTTCTATCTCTTTTTTATAATCTGTATATTTATGATCCATTAATAAAACTTTAATATATTATTTGTATCTAATCTATTATTATTTGAATATAACACCTTACCATCGATAACATTTTTGCTTTTATATGCCTCTAAAATTGTATCTTTAGATGAAAATTTTGCTTTTTGACCTGTTGTTGGGTCAACTACCATCATCGTAATCCCATCAGCAACTTTAAAAGGTCGAGCATCAGATTTTTTGATGGCTGATTCTATAAATTCCTTAAAAATTGGTAATGCTGTTTTTGACCCAGTTTCGAATTTACCTAATGGTTGTGGATTATCCATTCCAACATATACTCCAATTACATAATTTGAAGTAAAACCAATAAACCATGCGTCAGTGTTTTTATTAGTTGTGCCTGTTTTACCTGCGAGATTCAAATTTAGATCTCTTAATTTTTTTCCTGTACCTCTTTTTACGACACCTTCTAATAAAGAAGTAATTTGATATGCTGTTTGTGAGGAAAATACTTGTTGAAAATTATTACCTACATCAGGAAAGTCTTTACCAGTATATGAAAGCTTATCACAATTTAAGCATAATCTATTTTCATTATTTAAAATTGTGTTTCCCTCACTATCCTGAACACGATCAATTAAAATAGGTGAAACTAATTTTCCTCCATTTACAAAAGCTGAATATGCAGAAGTAAGTTTTAACAAAGTTGTTTCAGCAGAACCCAGAGAAATAGATAAAAGCTCATCAGGATTTTCATAAATGCCAAGATTTTTTGAGAATTCAGCAACTTTATCTACACCTAATTTCTGTGCAATTCTTACTGTCATTAAATTTCGTGACTTTTCCAAACCAATTCTCAAAGTTGATAGTCCATAAAATTTTTTTCCGTAATTTTCTGGCTTCCACATTTTTAGATCGGATCCTTGATCTAATACTAATGGTGCATCTAAAACTAATGAGGAAGGTGTATAGTTGTTTTCAAGAGCTAATGCATAAACAAATGGTTTGAATGCTGAACCTGGTTGTCGTGATGCTTGTGATGCTCTATTAAATTCACTATTTTTAAAACTAAATCCTCCACTTAAAGCAACGACCCTACCAGTAAATGGATCCATGACAACTATACCACCATTAATTTTTGGTAATTGTTTAAGACTAAATTTGTTTTTTCGAATATTTTTAACATAGACTACATCCCCCACTCTAAAGAGTTCGTTTAATTCTTTTTTAGTCCAAGAAAGATCATTATAATCAATAATTCCTTTTATTTTATCTGTTGTCTCTATTACTATAGAAAATTTAGAAATTTTTTTTATTATTGCAATTTTCCAATCAATAGAATTTTCTAATTTATATTCATCTAAACCAACAGACCAATTTTTAGAATAAGGTTTATTTAATAATGGTCCTCGCCAACCTTTCCTTCGATCATATTTTATCAATCCATTTCTTAAAGTGTTTGTCGCTATTTTTTGTAATTCTAAATTTATTGGTGTATTTATATTAAAACCTTGATTGTAAACTTTTTCATAAGATAAGATTTCAATGATATTTTTTCTTACATCCTCGATATAATATTGAGCATCTTCTAAATAAACTCTTTTTGTTTTTTTTAATTGAATATTTTTTTTTCTTAAGTCTTGGTAATTTTTCTCTGTTATGAAATTATTTTCTAATAAATTTTTTAAAACTAAATCTCTTCTAAATTTTGCTAATTCAATATTTCTATATGGATTATATTTACTTGGTGCCTTTGGTAATGCGGCTAATAAAGCAGCTTCTTCATAATTTAGATCTTTTATTGATTTGTCAAAATACTCTAGACTTGCAGCAGCGACTCCATAAGCCCCGCTGCCAAGATAAATTTGATTTAAATATAACTCAAGTATTCTTTCTTTTGATAGAGCTCTTTCAATCCTAAATGCTAAAATAGCCTCTTTAATTTTCCTGTTTAAACTTACTTCATTTGTCAAAAGAAAATTTTTCGCTACTTGTTGAGTAATTGTTGAGGCGCCCTCTAGTCTTTTAGATGTAAGAATATTTTTAACGTTATTTACAATTGCTCGTAAAACACCTTTAGCATCAACTCCTGGATGAGAAAAAAAGTTTTTATCTTCAGCAGATAAGAATGCATTAATTACGTTTTGAGGAATTGACCTATAAGGAACAAATATTCTCTTTTCTTTTGAGAAATCTGCAACTAAATCACCATTGCCAGAATAAACTTTACTTGAAACTGGAGGTTTGTAATTTTTTAAAAATTTGTAATCAGGTATATTATTTGAAAAATTCCATAAAACACCCAAAACAATTATTGATGAAACTAATGAAAAACTAATAAAACCAATCAATAAATTCTTGAAAATTTTGCTCATTTTGTTTCCATTATATATGGGAATTTGTTAAAGATAAGGCATAAGAATATAAACAAAATTTTAATAATTTATGAATCAATCAGTAAACATTTTATGGATAAAAATTTATACATTGATGCATCGCATCCAAATGAAATTAGAATTGTACTCAAGTCAGGTGATAAAATTGAAGACTATGAGTATGAAGGCATAAAAAATAATCTAATTAAAAATAACATTTATCTTGGTAAAGTAAGTCGTATAGAACCATCTTTACAAGCAGCTTTTGTTGATTTTGGAAGGGAGAGACACGGCTTTTTATCATTTAATGATATTCAATCCGATTATTATCAAATACCACAAAGCGACTTAGAGAAGATTAAACAAGAAGAAGAAAGAGCTCGAGAAGAATTATCAAAAAAAGTAGAGGCCAAAGAGGAAGAAAGTCTTGCTAAAGGTAAATTGGAAATTGAAGACCCACTAGAAAAAACAGACCCGATAGAAAAAAGAGGTTCTGAGGAAAAAGAAAATTTTGAAGATGAAAAAGAAAAGAAATTTGAAAGTAAATTTAAGCTCAAGAGATATAAGATCCAAGAAGTAATTAAACCAAACCAAGTAATTTTGGTGCAAGTAATTAAAGATGAACGTGGACAAAAAGGAGCTGCACTAAGCACTTTCATTTCAATAGCCGGTAAATATATAGTTTTGATGCCAAACACACCCAAAGGGGGTGGTATCTCGAGAAAAATTTTTAACCCTGCTGATAGAAAGAAAATTAGAAGTATATTAAATGAAATTCAAATACCAAAAGAAATGGGCCTTATTGTCAGAACAGCGGGAAGTAACAAAACTAAAAATGAAATTAACCACGATTTAAACACACTAATTAATAATTGGAATCAAATTAAAGAGAACGCCCTAAGTTCTATAGCACCCTCATTGATTCATCAAGAAAGCGAAATAATTAAAAGAACTTTAAGAGACATGTATGATGAAAATACAAAAAATATAATTATTGAGGGTAATGAAGGTTATAAAAAAGCTCAAAATTTTATGAAAATGATGATGCCAACACACGTAAAAAAAATAAAAAAATATAGAGGGAAAAAACCTTTATTTATTGATGAGGGTATTGAGCAGAAATTAAATCAGATCTTTGAAAGTGAAATTAAATTGAATTCAGGTGGTTACTTAGTAATCAATCCAACAGAAGCGCTGGTTTCAATTGATATTAATTCTGGAAGTTCAATTAAACAAAAAAATGTTGAGGGCACAGCTTTGGATACAAATCTCGAAGCAGCAGATGAAATAGCAAGACAAATTAAAATAAGAGATTTGTCAGGATTAATTATCATAGATTTTATTGATATGCTTAGTTATGGAAATCGAAGATTAGTAGAGAGAAGACTTAAAGAAAAATGTAGATCTGATAGGGCCAGAATCCAGATCGGAAGAATATCAAATTTTGGACTTTTAGAAATGTCTAGACAGAGGTTGAGAGAAAGTGCGGTGAAATGGAATATTAAACTTACAGATGAATCTTTCGCACTTAAAATACTTAAATTAGTAGAATTAAAAGCAGTTTTAAATAAAGCAAAATTTGTCGATTTAAAAGTATGTAAAAAAATTTCTGATTTTCTTAAAGAAAATTTTATTGAAGATCTTACATATTTTGAAAAAAAGAATAAAATGAAGATTGATATAATATCTGATAACAATCTAATAATTCCCGAGTATATTATTGATATTAAAAATAAATCTAAAAAAACCATAGAATTAATTGAACAATTTGAAAAATTAAAAAATCTTGAGGAACAAAAAGTAAATAATATTATTGAATTAAAAGACAAAAAAAAATTCAAAAAAAAAACTTTTAGAAAAAAAAAATTTTATAAAAAAGTTAAATAATTCCTGTTTTAGGGGAAGATGGATTTCCGTATAATGTTTTTTTAATTCTACCTGATAAGTATGATTGGCGACCAGCTATTACTGCATTCTTAAAAGCTAAAGCCATTTGAAATGGTTTTTTCGCTTTTGCAATTGCAGTATTAACTAAAACTCCATCACACCCTAATTCCATAGCTATAGCTGCGTCTGAAGCTTGCCCTAGTCCGGCATCTATTATCAATGGTAATTTTGTTTGCTTTCTAATAATTTTAATATTTATTTCATTGATTATACCTAAACCTGAGCCAATTGGGGCTGCCAAAGGCATTATCGCACAAGCTCCAGAATTTTCCAATCTTTTAGCCATTAAAGGGTCATCATTACAATAGACCATTACTTTAAATCCCTCTTTAGTGAGTATTTCAGTTGATTTAAGTGTCTCAATCATTTCTGGAAACAAGTTTTTTTTATCACCTAAAACTTCAAGCTTCACTAATTTCCATCCACCAATCTCTCTTGCTAATCTTAAAGTTCTTAATGCTTCTTTTGAATTAAAACAACCAGCGGTATTTGGAAGATAAGTAATTTTTTTTGGATCAATATAATCCATCAATAATGGTTTTTTTTTATTAGTAATGTTTACTCTTCTAACAGCGACTGTGACTATTTCAGCTCCAGATAATTTAATAGCTTGGGCACACTCCTTCATGCTTTTGTACTTGCCAGTTCCAACAATAAGCCTGGAAATAAAATTTTTCTTAGAAATAATTAATCTATCTCTTTTCAATTTTAACCACCTCCAATAAAATGAACTATTTCTATTTTGTCATTATTATTAAGATTGATATTCTTTATTTTTTTTTTATCTACTATTTCTTGATTTAATTCAATAGCTACTTTCGCTAAAGGAATTTTGTTTTTTTGTATAATATAGAATAATGTTGAATTATCATTAATAGTTTTTAATTTACCATTTAATTTTATTTTTATTTTTTTTTTCATCGTATATAAAAGCTGAATGAATAATAAAATAATTATTATTAATGGTCCAAATATTAATCTATTAGCTGAAAGAGAACAATCACAATATGGATCTATTACTTTTGACAAGCTAAAGGAGGATTGCTTAGCTAAATCAAAAGAATTGGGACTTTCTACAGAATTTGTACAATCAAATATAGAGGGAGAATTGGTTAATATAATACAAAATGCTAGGAAAAAATTTGATGGAATCATAATTAATGCTGCAGCATTCACCCATACCTCAATAGCAATAAGGGATGCTTTAGAAATTTTTAAAAAACCTATTATTGAGGTACATATTTCTAATATCTATAAACGTGAAGAGTTTAGAAAAAAATCTCTGATAAGTGACGTAGTAACTGGTGGAATATTTGGACTGAATACTAATGGTTATATTTTAGCCATAATTTCAATGCAAATACTGATTCAAAATGAAAATCGATAAAAAAATTATAAAAGAGTTAAGTGATTATTTGGATGAATTTAATCTTACAGAACTAGAATATACTGAAAAAGATACTAAAATAAAAGTCTCGAAAAATAATATTTCAATTAGTAATTTAACAAATCAGTCGCCATCTAAAGAAATTAATTCAAACAAAGATAAAGAGAATCAAAATAATATATCTGGGATTGAAGTTACATCACCTATTATAGGTACTGCTTACCATGCCCCTGAACCTGGAGCTCAAAAATTTGTGGAAGTTGGAAAAAAAATAAAAAAAGGTGATACTGTAATGATTGTAGAGGCTATGAAAACTATGAATCATGTGCCTTCAAGTTCTGACGGAGTAGTCAAAAAAATACTTGTATCAGATGGTCAACCTGTTGAGTTTGGACAGACCCTTATTATTTTAGAATAATGTTTAAAAAAATTTTGATTTCAAATCGTGGAGAAATTGCAGTTAGAATAATCAGAGCTTGTAAAGAATGGGGAATATCGACTGTTGCTGTCCATTCAGATGTAGATAGAGAAAGTATGCATGTAAAACTTGCAGATGAAAGTGTTTGTATAGGTTCACATCAACCTGCTAATAGTTATTTAAATATTCCCGCGCTATTATCAGCCATAGATTTAACTGGAGCTGAAGCAGTTCATCCTGGTTACGGATTTTTATCAGAAAATGTTAACTTTGCTAAAATACTTGAAGAAAATAACATTAAATTTATTGGTGCTTCTGCAAAACATATTGAAATGATGGGAGATAAAATTCAAGCAAAAAAAATTGCGAAAGAAAATGGATTACCTGTAATTGAAGGATCTGAAGGTGGAGTTCGTGATGTATCTGAAGCAAAAGAGTTGTGTAAAAAAATTGGTTTTCCTGTTTTAATCAAAGCTTCTGGAGGAGGAGGTGGAAAAGGCATGAAAATAGTAAAACAAGAGGAAGATTTTGAAACACTTTTTTCTACAGCGAAATCAGAGGCAAAAAAATATTTTGGTAATGATGAAGTTTACATTGAGAAATTTTTTCAAAATCCAAGACATATAGAAGTTCAAATTTTAGCTGGTAAAAATGCGACAATTCACTTGCATGAAAGAGATTGTTCTGTTCAGAGGAGACATCAAAAACTAATTGAAGAAACTCCAAGCCCAGTTTTAAATGATAAAACAAGAAAAGATCTTTTTGATAAGACTGTAAATATGGTAAGAAAAATCGGTTATCAAGGAGCTGGTACAGTTGAGTTTATATACGAAGATGGAAAATTTTATTTTTTAGAAATGAACACAAGAGTCCAAGTTGAACATCCTGTCACTGAAATGGTTACAGGAATAGACATAATTAAAGAACAAATATGGATTGCTTTTACTGGAGAAACAGCACTTAAACAATCAGATATAAATCCAAGAGGTCATGCTATTGAATGTCGAATAAATGCAGAAGATCCTGAAAAAAATTTTCAACCCTCACCTGGTACAATAGGAATGTGCCATCAACCATCTGGTTTCAGGACAAGAGTAGATGGAGCAATATTTCAGGGTTATAAGGTAACCCCTTATTATGACAGCCTTATATGCAAATTAATTTGTCATGGCAGAAATAGAGGTGAAGCAATTCAAAGAATGAATAGATCACTGGATGAATTTGTTATTGAGGGTATAACAACTACAATTCCTTTACATAAAAAACTTTTAAACCATAAAAAATTTATTGAGTCTGATTTTAATGTAAGTTGGATTGATAATGAGAAGATAATTTAATAACAGCTTACTAGCCAAATATCATATACAGGATGATCAAATGGAGTAATTGAGGGGCTTGATGAAAACATCCAGCCATTAAAAATAAAAACATCATCTTTATCTTTGCTTATCAAATCACTCACTTGAATATAGGCTGTAATTTCTGGATTATCATCAAATTCAGAATTTTTACACTTCATACTTTTAATAAGAAGATCTTTATACTTTTTTGCTTCTCTGTTTTTTAGTTTAACCAGAGTATTCTTAGAGGAAATTTTATCTAAAATTTTTATATTAGTGTGGGTGCCTTCCAGACTCTCCTCCGAGTACACTAAGAAAGGAACAATAAAAAATATAGAAATGATTAAACTTAATTTAGTCTTTCCAGGACTTATATTTTTTTTGAATAGCATTTTTATTTTTATTCGGGTAATAAGCAGAGTTCGTACCTGTTAGATTTTCTTGATGGGGTTTTTGCCAATCATATTTTTTTAACTCATGATTATTTTCTATTTTATTATGAGTAAAATGTATCCATGAATACCATTCAACTGGTATTTTTGATGCATCAATTTCTGCAGCATAAATCACCCATCTTTTTCCACTTTTGGACTCGTAATATTTATTTCCTAAATAATCTTTTCCTACAAATTTACCAAATAGAATAGTTTTCATCCTAGTTCCAAAAGTGTCTCGATTCCACCAAGTGAAAATTTTTTTGATAAATGCCAACATAATTAAAATATTATTTTCAATTTGAAATTGTATAAATTAAATTAGACTAAAATTTGTTTTTGTATATAAATTAATTAATTCTTTATTCAAATTAAATTTAAATAATTGAGGCTAAATGGCAAAATATATAGTTGAAACATATTACACTTGTACTTTTAAAGTAAATCATTTTTTAGACGATATAAATGAAACTGAACTAAGAAATTTAGAAAAACGTGATGATGGAAAATTTGAGGTTTTAGACGTAAAACTCGATAGCAGAAAAACTAAAAGCTTAGATCCAAGTAATAGAAAAATTATTGAAAATAAAAAAATTGATGTGGTATCAAAAGATAATCAAACATCACCAGAGAATTTAGAAAATATAATTAAATCAAAAACAAATGACTTAGAAAAGTCTGGAAAAAGATTTAGTATGCCAGATAGAAGAAAAGGCTACATACAAAAAGCTACCATCGGTGATCATAAGGTTTATTTACACACTGGTGAATATGAAGATGGAAAAATTGGAGAAATTTTTATTGATACAAGTAAAGAGGGTGAATTAGTAAAAGCATTAATGAATAATTTTGCCATAGCAGTATCTTTAGGTTTGCAATATGGGGTTCCACTAGATGAATTTATAAGTGCTTTTGTTGATACTAAATTTGAACCTTCAGGAAAAGTTCACGGAAACGATAGAATTTTAACTGCTACTTCAATTCTGGATTATATTTTTAGAGAATTGGCGATTTCTTATCAAAATAGAGAAGACTTAGCTCACACACCTGCAATAGGTAATTCAGATATGTCAAATATTGATGAACATAATTCAGTTGATCAAAATCAACTTTTAAAAATAGTAAAAGATATTACAAGTAAAGGTTTTGTGAGAAACAACTATAAAAAAAATTTAGTAGATTTATCAGATGTTAAAATAAACCTTAAAGGTAAAAAATAACCTATTTTTTCATTTTCAATGTTAAATTCAGTTCTTTTAACTGATTTTCATCCACTATTGAAGGTGAGTTCATCATTAAATCTTGAGCATTTTGATTCATTGGAAACATAGTTACTTCTCTTATATTTTTTTCATTTGCCAAAAGCATTATTATTCTGTCAATTCCAGGTGCTATTCCTCCATGAGGTGGTGCGCCATAACTTAATGCATGAATCATACCACTAAACTTTTCATTAACTTGATCTTTATCATAACCTGCAATATCAAATAATTTATACATTAACTCAGGAATATGATTTCTAATAGCACCAGATGAAAGCTCAATTCCGTTACATACAATGTCGTACTGATAAGCTAACATATCCAAAGGTTTTTCAAAGTTAAGGTTTTTTATACCTCCCTGGGGCATAGAAAAAGGATTATGACTAAATTCAATTTTGTCAGTTTCATCGTTTTTTTCAAATATTGGGTAATCAACTACCCAACAAAACGCAAAAACATTATCATCAACTAAATTTAAATCTCTTGCAATTTTATTTCTCGCCAAGCTAGTTATTCTCTCTAACTCTTTTTTTTTGCTACAAGCCATAAAAATACTATCTCCAATTTTTGCACCTGTCTTTTTCATTATTTCGCCTAAAGATTCTTTTGAAAAAAATTTACCCACTGGACCTTTTGCTGAAATTTCATTTTCTATTGTGAAATAAGCTAGACCAGAAGCACCCTCAGTTTTTGCCCATTTGTCAATATTATCAAAAAAACTCCTTGGTTTATTTTTTGTATTTTGAGTCACGATACATCTTACATTTGCACCAGACTTTACAAGTTTTTTAAAAATATCAAACGAAACATCTTTTCTTGAAAAAATTTCAGTTATGTCCTTAATAACTAATGGATTTCTAAGATCAGGCTTATCAGTTCCGTATTTTAGAAGTGCATCATGATATGGAATTCTTGGAAATTTTTCTGTAATAATTTTTTTTTTTGAAAATTTTTTAAAAGTATTTACTAAAAGCTGTTCTACAACCTTAAAAATATCTTCTTGTTCGACAAAAGACATTTCTAAATCTAATTGGTAAAATTCTCCTGGACTTCGATCAGCACGAGCATCTTCGTCTCTAAAACATGGTGCAATCTGAAAATATTTATCAAAACCTGAAACCATTATAAGCTGCTTAAATTGTTGTGGCGCTTGTGGCAAAGCATAAAATTTACCTGGATTTAATCTACTGGGCACAAGAAAATCTCTTGCCCCTTCGGGACTTGATGAAGTTAATATTGGTGTTTGAAATTCCAAAAAACCAAGTTTGTTCATTTCATTTCTAATAAAAGTAATAACTCTTGATCTCAAAATAATATTTTCATGAATTTTTTTTCTTCTTAAATCTAGATATCTATATTTTAGTCTTATTTCCTCAGAATATTCTTGGTCACTAAAAATAGGCATAGGTAATTCTTTGCACTTACCTAAAATCATAAAATTTTCAATAGTCACCTCAATCTCACCAGTTGCTATTTCTTTATTTATTGTATCAGTTGATCTATCAACTACATTGCCCTCTACTTTTATAACTGTTTCAAGTTGTATTTTTTCCAAATCTTTAAAATTTTTATTTTCTTTGTCTACAATACATTGTGTAATGCCATAATTATCTCTTAAATCTAAAAATAAAAGGTTTCCATGATCGCGTTTTTTTTTAA
>CACPGB010000021.1 GCA_902633515.1 uncultured Pelagibacteraceae bacterium
ATCTACTAACTCCATTACTGTTCCTGGAGTAATTACATCAGGCTTACAAATTACTGAACATCCGGCAGCTAATGCTGTTGAAATTTTTCTTGCTGCTAGAATTAAAGGAAAATTCCATGGCACTAAAGCTGCTACAACTCCAACTGGCTGATAATAAACATGAACTCTCGTATCTGGAAATCGACTTTCGACTGTTTGTCCATAAATTCTTTTTGTTTCTTCAGCATTCCACTCAAAAATATCAGCTGCTCCACCAGTTTCGCCAATTCCCTCTGCTAAAGGTTTTCCAACTTCAATTGTTAACCATTTTGCTAAAACATCTTGTTTTTTTCTTAAAAGATCAGCAATTTTTCTAATAATATATGATCTCTGCCAAGGTAAAGTGTTTTTCCAAACTTCCAAACCTTTCTCTGCAGATTTAAGAGCTTTTTGAACATCTGCTGAAGACGCTTTAGATGCTTGGCCAATAATTTCTTCCGTAGCAGGATTTATAACATCGTAAGTTTCTTTTTTTTCCTCTTGTTGCCACTTACCATCAATGAACTGCCCAAATTTACTATACATAATTTTTATTTTATGGTTAATTAAGTGAAATTTTAAGAGAATATATCTACAATTATGAAAAAAATAAAGCTTACATGTGCTCATGCAATTGTAAAGTTCCTGACTTCTCAAAAAATTCTTATCGATGGTAAAAAAGAACCTTTATTCGCTGGTGCTTTTGGAATATTTGGTCATGGTAATGTAGCTTGTTTAGGACAAGCTTTAGAGGAAAATAAAGATAAACTTCCAACTTATAGAGGTCATCATGAGCAAAATATGGCCTTAACAGGAATTGCTTACGCTAGAGCAAAAAGAAGAAAACAAGTATTTGTAGCTACAAGTTCTGTAGGTCCTGGTTCTACAAATATGGTAACAGCTGCAGCAGTTGCGATGAGTAATAGACTGCCAATTTTATTTCTTCCGGGTGATACTTACGCAAACAGGATGCCTGATCCAGTTTTACAACAAGTAGAACATTTTAATAATCCAGGAATTACTCAAAATGATGCTTTTAAACCAGTTGCAAAATATTTTGATAGAATAACCAGACCAGAACAAATTTTACAAACATTTCCCCAAGCTGTACAAGTTTTATTAGACCCAGCTGATTGTGGTCCAGTATGCATATCTTTATGTCAGGATATACAAGGAGAAATTTTTGATTATCCTGAGGATTTTTTTAAAGAAAAAATCCATAATATACGAAGACCAAGACCTGATGATTTTCAAATTAAAGAGGCAGCTGAAAAAATTAAAAAATCAAAAAATCCAATCATAATTTCTGGTGGAGGTGTTTTTTACTCAGATGCAATGGAAGAACTTTCTACTTTTGCAGTTAAACACAATATACCTGTAACACAAACTGTAATGGGTTATTCTTCTATGAAAAGAGATCATTCTCATTTTTTAGGACCTATTGGAGGTTTAGGAGGAAAAGCAGCAAACAACTTTGCAAAAAAAACTGATTTAGCGATTGCTATTGGAACTAAGTTAGGGGATTTCACAACTGGGTCATGGTCCAATTTTGAAAATCCAAATTTTTCACTAGTATCAATTAATGTTGCAAGATTTGATGCTAGTAAGCATATGGCAAAATCAATTATTGGAGATGCAAAAGTTTCTTTAAATGAACTATCACAAGCTTTAGGTGATTGGAAAGCACCCGAGGAATGGCATAAAAAATCCAGAGATGAACTTAAATCTTGGAATGAATATGTTGATAAAGAAAGTGGACCAACTAATCAAAAACTCCCAAGTTATGCTCATGCAGTTGGTGCAATTTATAGAAATTCTGATCCAAGTGATATCGCTGTCACTGCAGCTGGAGGTTTAGTTGGTGAAGTTGTTCAAATTTGGAGACCAAGAGAACTTAATACTCATGAAACAGAGTGGGGTTTTAGTTGTATGAGTTATGAAATTTCTGGAGCTTTAGGAATTAAAATGGCCAATCCAAACAAAGAAGTTATCACCTTTGTAGGTGATGGATCATATTTACTTTATAATTCAGATATATATTCATCTGTAATAACTAATAATAAACTAATTGTAATTGTCTGTGATAATGGTGGTCACGCTGTTATTAATAGACTTCAATTATTTAAAGGTGGAAAAGAATTTAATTGTTTGTTTGAAAGTTCAAATGTTTCAAATTTAGTAAAAGTAAATTTTGCAAAACATGCAGAAAGTATGGGGGCAAAGTCTGAAGAGGTAAGTTCTATCAGTGAATTAGAGGAAGCTTTCAAAAGAGCGAAGAAATCAAAAGTGACTTACGTTATTTCAATCAAAACTCATTCGTATCAATGGCTTGAAGGATCAGCTTATTGGGAAAGTCCAACTTTAGAAATTCCCAAAACCAAAGAAAACGAAAAAGCTCTAAAATCACACAAAGAAGGTAAAGCAAAACAAAGACAGGGAGTATAACCCTAATGAGCAAAGTATTTAAAGTTGGCTTAATTGGTTGTGGTCATATCGCAGAAACATATTTCAGAGCTCACAAATATTTCAAAAATTTTAAAATTATTAAATGTGCAGATGTTAAAGAAAAAGCGGCTAAAAAATGTGCTAAAATTTATAAAATTAAAGCAGTTTCGGTAAGTAATTTACTTAAAGATAAACAGGTTGAAATAATATTAAATCTAACCCCTCCAAAAGTTCATTATCAAATTGCAAAAAAGTCTTTGTTAAATGGAAAACATGTATATTCAGAAAAACCATTAGCAATTAATTTGAAAGACGGAAAGAAATTACTAAATCTCTCAAAAAAAAAGAAATTATACTTAGGAAATGCTCCAGATACTTTTTTAGGAGGAGGCAATCAAAAATCGAAAGAATTATTAGAAAGTAAAAGTATAGGCAAAGTAAATTTAGGTAATGCGATTTTTGCTTTTCCAGGGGTTCAATCTTATCATCCAGACCCTGAACCATGGTTTGCAAAAAAAGAAGGTGGCCCAGTAATTGATATGGGACCTTATTATCTCACAGCATTAGTAAACTTATTGGGTCCAGCAAAAGAGGTAAAAGCAGCAAGTTTGATGAAAGGTTCACGATTTAGAACAATTGGTATTGGTCCTAAAAAAGGAAAAAGAATTAAGGTAGATTGTCCAACGACATATTTTACAACAATCATATTTGAAAATGGAAGCATAATCAGACTCACTTTATCTTTTGATGTTATAGCTCATCAAAGAAATCATATTGAACTTTATGGAACCAAAGGTTCAATGATTGTACCAGATCCTAATATGTTTGGTGGTTCAGTTTATGTATGCAAAAAATTAGGGAGTCCATGGAAAGAATTTAAAACAAATCAAATGCCGCTAGGAAAAATTAATATTAGATCGCAAAGTTCTAGAGCAAATGAGTCACCTACCAACGCTAATTACAGAGGAGTTGGTCTTGCAGAAATGGCTTATTGTATTGATAAAAAAAAGATACATAGATGCAATGGAGAAGTATCTTTGCATGTTCTTGACTTGATACAATCAACTATGCAATCCGCTAAAACAAATAAACCAATTAGACTTAGTACAACATGTAAAATTCCAAAACTTTTTATTAATAAAGAAATAAATGAATTAATGAGATAAAATATGCAGATTGGTATTGATCTTGGAGCTAGTAAAATAGAGCATGTGTTATTAGATGATGTTGGTAATGAGCATCATAGAGAAAGAACCGAAGTTCCAAAAAATTATAAAGATACGTTGTCTATAATTAAAAAAATAGTTATCAAACTTGAGCGTAAAGCTGGTAAAGAATTACCAGTGGGTGTATGTCATCCTGGGATACATTCTATTCAAACAGGACTAGTTAAAAATGCGCCTAATTCTTTTTGGATAAATGGCAAACCTTTACAAAGAGATTTACGGAGTGAGATTGGCAAAGAAATTTATTGTGAAAATGATGCAAACTGTTTTGCTTTATCAGAAGCAATAGATGGTTCTGGAAAACATTATAAAATAGTTTTTGGGGTAATTCTTGGATCTGGTGTTGGAGGTGGTTTAGTTATAGATAAACGAATTGTCAATGGACCTAATGGGATTACTGGAGAATGGGGGCATAATCAAATACCGAGCGCTTGTATTGAGGGTGTTCAAATAAAAAAAACCAATTTAAGAGCTGGGGAAATAGAAAACTTTGTTGCGGGTATAGGTATTTCTAAAGCGTTCAAAAACGAGTTTAAAAAGGATTTATCTGCCCAAAAGATATTTGAGATGCATAGAAAACTTGATTTAGATGCAGAAAAATTAATTGATAAATATAAAGATCAACTCGCTATGTCTTTAGCCACTGTTGTTAATATTATTGACCCAGATGTGTTTGTTTTTGGGGGTGGGGTATCTAACGAAATAAATTTTTTAGATGAAATTAAACAAAAAATGAAAAAATTTGTAGCAGGGGGTGAATTTGAGGGAACTTTTTTAAAACCTAAATTTGGTGATGCAAGCGGTGTTAGGGGTGCAGCTCGTTTAGCAAGAACTACAAATTTTTAAATTAATTTAATATTTTAAAGTCTGATTTATATTTCTCATTAATTGATATTCCTAATCCTGGAATATTATCATTTAAGTCAATAAAACCATTTTTTGGCTCTGGTTCACCTTTAAATAAATAATAAAATAATTCATTGCCTATTTCAACTTGATGCACAGGAAAAAATTCTGAGAAAGGACAATTTTTATGTGCCATAGTTAAATGATAGTTATGCATTTGTCCTGCGTGTGGGATTACAGGGACTTTGTATTTTTCTGCTAAAGTGTTTATTTTATGACCAGGAGTTATACCTCCAACTCTATTTGCATCATATTGAATAAAACTAACCGCTTTCAGTTCTAATAGATGCTTAAATCCCAAATAACTAAACTCGTGTTCACCTCCTGCAATAGGAACATCTCCCATTGCATTTAACTCTGCATAACCTTGAATATCATCAGGTATCACTGGCTCTTCAAGCCATTTTGGCTTAAATTTTATTAGTTCAGGTATTATTTTTTTTGAATATTCTAAATCCCAACCCATATAAGCCTCAAGCATAAGATCAGTTTCATATCCTACCACTTCTCTTACAGCATTTACTAATTCAATATTTTTTTTTATACCATCAACACCGTCTTTAGGTCCCCAACCAAATCTCATCTTGAACATTTTAAATCCTTCTTTTAAATATTTATCAGCTTCAATTTGTAAATCTTTTATAGGTTGGCTGTACAATTTAGAAGCATACACTGGTATTTTATCTTTAGTTCTCCCACCTAGTAATTCAAATACTGGTTTATTTTTTAACTTACCCATTAAGTCCCAAATTCCTAGATCGATTGCTGAAATTCCAATCATTCCAATTCCTTTTCTTCCCCACGCCATTGTACTTCTATACATTTTATCCCATAGGTAATCATAATCGAAAGGGTCTTCACCAATTATTAAATTTTTTAGATAACAATCTATAGCTTTCTTTGTTACCTCTGGTGCAAGCGCTGCATTGCCTAAACCAACAGTTCCGTCATCAGCTATTACTTCGCAAACCATCCATTGATGAAATCTAAAAGATTTCATTTTATCACCTGACTCTCTAAGAGCATCAGTCGGGTTTGTACAAAAATTTTGAGCAGGTGGAACTATTTCACCTGTCCATTTATAAATGGAAGTTTTAATATCCTTAATTTTTGTCATTGTTAAATTTATTTTCTGCCATCGTTAATGCTATTTTAAACGATTGTAGGGTGGGTTCTAAGTTTGCTTTATTTTTACCTGCAATATCAAAAGCAGTACCATGAGCCGGTGTCGTAATAGGTAATGGTAAACCACCTTGAACAGTAACACCTCTGTCAAAACCAAAAGCTTTGAGACCAGATTGTAGAGCATCATGATACATACCAACAATACAATCATGATTTTTATTTTTAAATGCAGTAATAAATGAAGTATCACAAGGCAAAGGACCATCTGCGTTTATACCTTGTTTCTTCGCTTCATTTATAGCAGGTATTATTTCATTTTTTTCCTCATCTCCAAATTCAGCATGAGGGTTTAAAGCTTGAACTGCTACTCGTGGGTTCTTAATTCCATTAAGTTTCATTGCTTCATTTATAAGTTTTATTGGCTTGATAATATTTTCTTTTTTAACATGATTAGAGACTTCTCTTATCGGAATATGAGAAGTTACTCTTGCAGTCCAAAAATTATCAACAACGTTGAACTCACAAAAAAATTTTTTTACATTTAATTTTTCAGCCATTAAATGAAGTTCATCTGAGTGGGTATTACCACCCATTTTCATACTTGTTTTATTAAAAGGACCAAAGTTAATAGCATCTATTTTATTTTGATTTGCAAGATCCAGAGCTAAATTGAGAGACTCTAATACACTTTCTCCTGATTCCTTAGAACATTCTGCAACAATATATTTATGATTTTTACCTTTTGAAATATCTAAAAAAAATTTGTTTCCTTCTTCAAAATTAATATGTTCAAATTTTTCAACATATTTTAAATCATGTGATTTTCCAGAAATTTTGTTTCCGTCTTCTAAAATTTTTTTTTCACCAATTAAAACTACATTTGCTTTATTTGTAATTTCTTCACATAGTAACTTTGATATCAATTCAGGCCCAATACCCGATGGATCACCTAATAACATGGCGATTTTAATTTTATTTTTACTCATTTTATACTTAAAGTTTGTAACAGATTATGCTTAAATAATTAATTATAAATTAACTAATGAGGGAAAAAATGAAAAAAAGTTTTAAACTTTTCTTAGCTGCTGCCTTCCTAGTGACAGAATTTTTTGTTGTAGCAATACCTTTAATGACGACATCTGCTAGAGCAGATGGTGCTATACAAGCAATTACTCACGCTGGATTTGGCGGTGGTACTGATGTAACTACTAGAATGATGCTTTTAAGAGCTAGAAGAGTTCTTAAACAAGACATGCAGTTAGTAAATAAAAAAGGTGGTGGTGGAGCTGTATCTATGGATTATATGATGAGTTTACCTGCTGATGGTCAACATACACTTACATGGACTACAGGACATGCCGTATCTATGGCTTTAGGAAAAACTAAAGTTAAAATTAGCGATATGCAGCCTTTAGCTAGAGGTACTGATGATCCACAATTATTTGTTGTAAATTGTAAGTCTGATATCAAAGATGCTAAAAAATTTGTCAGTGTTCAAAAGTCAAAATCACTTAAATATGGGACAACACATGTAGGTGGAATTGATGATGTGAGTGCTATTGCATTTACTAAAAAAGGAGGATTGAAAGACCCAACAATTGTTGCTTATAAGGGTGTAGCACCAATTAAAACAAACTTAGTCAAAGGAGATATTGATGTAGGTGTTTTAAACTTAGGTGAAGCATTAACAGAAATAAACGATGGGACATTATGTGTTTCAGTTGTTCTAGCAAATGACAGAATGGCTAAAATCAAAGACTCTCCAACAGCTAAAGAATTAGGAATACCGGTTTCTTTGTCTACTGTTAGAGGTTTTGTAACTAAAAAAGGAGCTCCGGCTGAAAGAGTTAAACAATTAGAAGCGGGAATGATGAAAGCAATGAGTCACAACTATTACAAAAATTTCTTAACTGAAATTGGTCTTGATGAGACAAGTGTGGTTGGTGCTGACGAATGGGGTAAGCAAATGGAAGAAATGCTTACAGAAATGACTGCACAGCTAAAAGCTTTAGGTTACATAAAGTAATATAAATTAAAGTACATTTAATTATGAATAATGTACAAAAACAAAAAAGGGCAAACAAAAGTTTGCCCTTTTTTTTTAAGGATGAATTTAAGGTCTCATTTATAATAATTTTCATCTCAATAATTTTATTAATCACCACTTTTACATTTGATATAGTTCCACCAATTTTAAATAGGGGTATACAACCAGCTACTTTTCCAAAAGGATTATTAGTCTTAATAATTTTTTTAACTTCTATTGTTTATTACTTATCTTTAAATAAACCATGGAAAATTCAGAAGAGATTACCCCAATCTTTCTTCCTTACATTGATGAGTTTTATTGTATTTATTGTAATTTCAAAAACGTTAGACTTTTTTTTAGCTATATCTTTATTATCTGTTTTTGTCTCATATTGTTGGGGCGAAAGAAGAATTATTTATTTGATATTAGTAAGCATTATTTTTCCTATTATTGTGTTTATATTTTTCGAAACGATTTTAGGATTAAGATTTCCTCCAGGGATAATTACGAATATTTACTATCAGGTATAAATGGAAAATTTGTCTTTAATGTTTGCGCCTTTATTAAGTTCGAAATTGATGATTGTTTTAATTTTTGGAACGTTATTTGGATTGATACTTGGTGTTTTACCTGGTCTTGGTCCTACAACAGGGGGTGCATTAATTTTACCATTTACAATGACCTTAGACCCCTTATCAGCAATTGTTTTATTAACAGCTATTTATTGTTCAGCCACTTATGGTGGTGCAATAACTGCTGTATTGATAAATACCCCTGGAACTCCTGCCGCAGCAGCAACTTGTCTAGATGGTTATCCACTTGCACAAAAGGGCGAAGCGGGAAGAGCTCTAGGAATGGCAACAGTATCAAGCACTATTGGAGGCATTTTTAGTGTAATTGTTTTGGTATTTTTTGCACCATTACTTGCTCAACTAGCATATGAATTTGGACAGCCAGAATATTTTGCTTTAGCAATATTTGGTTTAACGATGCTTGCTTCTATTGGAGAAGGGAGCCCGATAAAAAATTTGATTGCTGGAGCATTTGGAATATTAATATCCACTATAGGTAAAGATTTTATGACCTCAATTGAGAGATTTACATTTGGAATTAATGAGTTATCTGAAGGTATAGGATTTATCCCAGTAGTTGTTGGGCTTTTTGCGATAAGTGAAATGTTAACACAATCAACTTTATTGAACCAAGTGTTTAAGAGGGTGGCTTTAAAAGCAGTGAAACTTCCGACTTTGTTAGATTATAAAAAGACTTGGAAAACAATTCTAAGATCATCAGGTATAGGATCTTTTATAGGTGTTTTACCCGCAGAAGGGGGTACTGTTGCATCTTTGATTGGATATTCGGAGGCAAAAAGATGGTCCAAGAGTCCTGAGGAATTTGGAAAAGGTTCTGTTGAGGGAATTGCTGGCGCTGAAGCAGCCAATAACGCTGCTACTGGAGGTGCCATGGTTCCAACTTTGGCATTAGGAATCCCTGGAAGTGCAACTACAGCTGTAATATTAACTGGGTTGATAATTCATGGTGTTAGGCCTGGACCTGATTTATTTAGAGAACAACCGGAATTTTTATACGGAATTTTTGGATCAATGTTAATTGCAAATATCTTATTTTTTATATTTGGTTTTTTTGGAGCTAAAATTTTTGCAAGAATAACTTTAGTCCCTAATAAATTATTATGGCCAATGATATTTGCTGTGTCCGTTTGTGGAACTTACTCTTTAAGTCAATCAATGTTAGATGTATGGATAATGTTATTTTTTGGAGTAATCGGGTTCTTTATGAGAAGATATGGTTTTTCCGTTGTTCCAGTTATAATAGGGTTAATATTAGGAGAATTAGTTGAAGGAACATTAAGACAATCTTTAGTTATCTTTGAGGGAAATTGGTTACTTTTTTTAACTCGACCTATTGTAGTTACTTTTTTTATTTTATCTTTAATTGCTCTTGCTTTTCCACTATTAAGAAAGAAAAAAAAATGAATAAATATAATTTTGAAAATAGAAATGCAGTCATAACAGGCGGGGCTCAGGGATTTGGTTTTGCAATAGCAAAAAGAATTATTGAGTCTGGTGGAAAAGTAATTATCTGGGATATTGATAAGTCTGAAATTGATAAAGCACAAAAAGAAATCAACTCAAAAAATTTTCATTCTCAAGAGGTTGATGTCACAAATTTTGAAAATGTTGAAAATTCAATTAAAGATCTTGAGTCAAAATTTGGTAATATAGATATTTTTGTTAATAATGCAGGTATGACAGGAATGAATGCTAAAGTTTGGGAATATCCTTTAGATGACTGGAAAAAAGTAATTGAATTGAATTTAAACGCTACTTTTTATTGTTGTAAAGTAATAGTCCCTCACATGATCAAAAATAATTATGGCAGAATAATAAATATAGCTTCTATCGCTGGCAAAGAGGGAAATCCAAATGCAAGCGCATATAGCACTTCCAAAGCAGGTGTGATTGGCCTTACCAAATCTTTAGGTAAAGAGCTTGCTGATAAAAATATTGCAGTTAATTGTGTCACACCAGCAGCAGCAAAAACAAGAATTTTTGACCAGATGACAGAAGAACATATAAATTATATGTTATCTAAGATACCAAGAAATCGGTTTGCAAAAGTAAATGAATTATCGTCCTTGGTATGCTGGTTAGCTAGTGAAGAAAATTCATTCAGCACAGCAGCAGTATTTGATTTAAGTGGTGGAAGGGCAACGTATTAAAAAGGAGAAAAAATGAAATTATGTAGAATAGGCAGTAGTGGTAAAGAAAAGCCTGCGATTATAGATGGAGAAAATAATTATCGAGATTTATCATCAATAATTAATGATTTAAATCCCGATACATTGAATTTTGATACAGTCGAAAAAATAAAGAAAACAGATGTTTCAAGTTTGCCAAAGCTTGAATCAAATTCTAGAATTGGTGCATGCGTATCTAATCCATCAAAGTTTGTTGGCATAGGATTAAATTTTAAAGATCATGCCGAAGAACAAAATTTACCAATACCAAAAGAACCTATAATTTTTTCAAAATTTACAAGTTGTATTACAGGACCTAATGATCCTATTATTGTCCCAAAAGGCTCTAATCATACTGATTGGGAAGTTGAACTAGGGTTTGTCATTGGAAAAAAAGCTATAAATGTTAGTGTTGAAAATGCAATGGATCACGTTCTTGGTTTTTTTTTAGTAAACGATGTAAGTGAGAGAGATTTTCAAAAGAATAGAGGTCTGACTTGGGATAAAGGTAAAGGTTTTGACACTTTTGGTCCAATTGGCCCTTACATAATTACAAAAGATGAAGCAACTGATTTTCAAAAACTAAATATGTTTTTAGATGTAGATGGAAAAAGAATGCAAACAGGAAATACTGAGCATATGATATTTGACGTAAAAACATTAGTTTCATATATGAGCTCTTGCATGAGTTTACTCCCAGGAGATATTTGCTGTACTGGAACACCACCAGGTGTTGGAGAAAATATGAATCCTCCACATTATTTAAAAGGAGGAGAG
>CACPGB010000022.1 GCA_902633515.1 uncultured Pelagibacteraceae bacterium
AAAAAATTGTTATGAATAAAAAAATTTCTTTAGAAGAGAGATTTAAAGCTCAACAAAAATTATCAAAATTACCAAGAAATTCTGCAAAGGTAAGAGTAATGAACAGATGTCAGATTACAGGAAGGCCTCATGGAGTTTATAGAAAATTAAAGATATCTAGAATTGCATTAAGACAACTAGGACTGCAAGGAAAGATACCGGGTTTAATTAAATCAAGTTGGTAGAAAGGAAATTATGAGTTTAAGTGATCCAATTGGAGATATGATAGCAAGAATTAAAAATGCTCAAAATAGAAATCATAAAAAAGTTGACTTACCTTCTTCAAATTTCAAAACTAAAATTGCTGATATTCTTAAGAACGAAGGGTTTATAAAAGATTTCAAAGTAAATAAAGAAAATGATAAATCCTTCTTATCTCTAGAGCTCAAGTATCATTCAGGAAATCCAGTTATAAGTACTTTTGAAAGAATTTCGAGACCAGGCAGAAGAATATTTTCTAGTGCGGAAAGTTTACCAAAAATAAATAATGGTTTAGGTATAGCAATAGTATCAACCCCCAAAGGTGTCATGACAGATATTGATGCAAGAAAACAAAAAGTGGGTGGAGAAATAATTTGTAAGGTATTTTAATGTCAAAAATTGGTAAAATTAACATTTCTATTCCAGAAAAAGTCAAAGTGGCATTAGCTGGTAATATATTGAACATAGAGGGACCTTCTGGAAAAAAATCAATTAATATTGACTTGAACATTTTTAATCTTGATATTAAAGATGGAAAAGAAATATCAATCAATCCAAAAAAGATCAATCAGGAAACTAAACGGTTATGGGGAATGAACAGAAGTTTAATAAATAATGCTGTTATTGGCACAAATTCTGGCTACGAAAAAATTCTTGAATTGATTGGGGTTGGATATAGAGCTGCTTTAAAAGGCAATCAACTAAATCTTCAATTAGGTTTTAGTCATGATATCAATTTTGATATTCCAGAGGGTATCAAAATTAATGTTGAAAAGCAGACAACTTTAAAGATAAGCGGTGCTGATAAACAACAAGTGGGCGAAATTGCATCTAAACTAAAAACTTTAAGAAAAATCGAACCATATAAAGGTAAAGGTGTAAGAGAAAAAGGTCAATATATATTAAAAAAAGAAGGAAAAAAGAAATAATGAAATTGGATACCAGCAAAAGAAAAAGATTTAGAGTTAGCAACAAAGTTAAAGATGTTGCTTCAGTTGATAGATATAGACTTAGTATTTCTAGATCCTCAAGAAATATTTCAGCACAAATAATTGATGATGTTAAAAATATAACTTTACTTGCAGCATCATCATTTGAGAAAGATATTAATTCAAGCGGTAAAGTAAACAAAACTGAACTATCAAAAATTGTAGCTGAGAAATTAGCCAAAAAAGCACAAGAAAAAAAAATAACCAAAATTTATTTTGATAGAGGTGTTTATAAATATCATGGAAGAGTAAAGGTTTTTGCTGAAACTTTACGTAAAAATGGAATGGAATTTTAATATGGAATATAACAAGGATAAAAAAACTGACGATATTTTAGAAAAATTAGTTCATATAAATCGTATAACAAAAGTAGTAAAAGGTGGACGTAGATTTGGTTTTTCAGCTTTAGTTGTTGTTGGAAATCAGTCTGGTAAGATTGGTATAGCACACGCTAAAGCTAAACAAGTACCTGATGCTATAAAAAAAGCAAATGAAATGGCAAGAAGAAAACTCATTCAGATACCTCTTCGAGAAGGCAGAACTATTCATCATGATGTTAAAGCAAAAGATGGATCTGGAAGAATTGTTTTAAGATCAGCCTCAAAAGGAACGGGTATTATAGCAGGAGGTCCTGTTCGAGCCGTCTGTGAAGTTTTAGGTGTAAAAGATATTGTTGCAAAATCAATGGGTACATCAAATGCACATAATGTAATCAGGGCTACAATGAAAGCTCTATTAAAACAAAATTCACCAAAACAAATATCGTCAATAAGAAATAAAAAAATTTCTGATATAATAGAAAAAAGAGGTCAATGATAAAACTAAATAATAGAAATAAAATAAATAAAAGCAAACTTAGAGTTGGTAGGGGTATTGGATCTGGTAAAGGTAAAACTTCTGGAAGAGGTGTAAAAGGTCAAAAATCTAGATCAGGTGTAGCTATAAAAAGTTTTGAAGGTGGTCAAATGCCACTTTACAGAAGATTACCTAAAAGAGGATTTAACCCAATTAATAAAAGAATAATTGCTATATTAAATTTAGATAAGATTCAATCTTATATTGATAAAAAGAGTATTAAAACTTCTGATATCCTAAACTCAAATCTATTAAAAAAACTCAAACTAATCGATCAAAATTCTATAAAATTAAAGATCTTAGGTTCTGGAAACATAAAAGATAAAATCAATATAGAGGCTGATCTCGCATCAAAATCTGCTGTAGAGAAACTTGAAAAAATCGGTGGTTCTATACAATTAAAAAAATAGTTTTATTTAATGAGCGCATCATCATCAAGCACAGATTTAAGAAATAGAATTATATTTACACTTGCTATCTTAATAGTTTATAGATTTGGTACTTTTGTACCCTTACCCGGAATAGATCCTGAGCAACTCAAAATAATGATGGAAGGAAATCAAAAGGGACTATTAGGTATGTTTAATGTTTTTGCCGGCGGCGCAGTAAGCAGGATGGCTATATTTGCGTTAGGAATCATGCCCTATATTTCATCATCAATTATTGTTCAACTTTTAACCGGTGTATCTGATTATTTCAAAAATTTAAAGTCGCAAGGAGAAACTGGTAGAGCAAAAATAACCCAAATAACTCGTTATGGAACAGTTTTGCTTGCAACTGTTCAAGGCTATGGATTAGCGGTAGGTCTAGAGTCTTCAGCCGGATTGGTTATTGAACCTGGTATCTTTTTTAGAATATCTACAGTTACGACTATTGTGTCAGGTACTATTTTTTTAATGTGGTTAGGTGAGCAAATTACACAAAGAGGAATAGGAAATGGTATATCACTTATTATATTTGCTGGCATCGTAGCAGAAATTCCAAGAGCATTGGTTACCACATTTGAATTGGGTAGAACTGGTGCTGTTTCTACATTAATGATATTAGCTTTATTTATTTTATTAATATTAACAATTTTATTTATTGTTTTTATGGAAAGAGCTTTAAGAAAAATTTTAATAAATTATCCTAAAAGACAAGTAGGTAACAAAATGTATGGTGGAGAATCATCTCATTTACCATTAAAGATCAATCAAGCTGGAGTAATACCTGCAATTTTTGCATCAGCATTATTACTTTTACCTGTAACCTTTTCAAATTTTAATTTTTCTGATAATGAAACTTTTTTAAATCTAAGCTCATATTTTACCCAAGGACAACCATTATACATGTTATTGTATGCATCAGGAATAATTTTTTTCACTTTTTTTTACACATCAATAACCTTTAATCCAACAGAGACTGCAGACAATCTAAGAAAATATGGTGGATTTGTTCCAGGAATAAGACCTGGAGAAAGCACAGCAGTTTATATAGATAATATTTTAACAAAATTAACAACGATAGGTGCTCTATATTTGACTGCAGTTTGTTTAATGCCTGAGTTTTTAATTGCAAACTATCCAATTCCTTTTTATTTAGGAGGTACATCAATTTTAATTGTAGTTGTTGTTGCAATAGACACTGTAACACAAATACAAACAAGATTAATGAGTTCACAATACGAACAATTGATTAAAAAAACAAAATTTGGAAGATAGTTCGTGAATATAATCCTATTTGGACCCCCTGGAGCAGGAAAAGGAACACAAGCTAAATATTTAGTGAAAAAAATTAATGGTTTTCAAGTTTCAACTGGTGATATGCTCAGAGACGAGATTAAAAAAAATTCTGAGATTGGAAAAAAAATCATTGATGATATGAACGATGGTAAATTTGTGAACGATGAAATTGTTAATGAGTTAATTAAAAATGTAATATTTAATGATAAATATAAGAATAAACTTATTTTTGATGGATATCCTAGATCGTTAAAACAAGCCAAAAATTTAGATATTATATTAAAAAACTCTAATCAAAAAATAGATTACATTTTTTTTCTAAATGTTGAAAAAGAATTAATAATTGAAAGAGTGGAAAAAAGAAAAACTTTAGAGGAAAGATCTGACGATGACCCAAACACTATTCTTAAAAGATATGATACCTATATGGATATGACACGTCCTGTTTTGAATTTTTATTCAAAAAATTCAAATTTTTATGAAATAGATGGTGCGCTTAAAATTCATGAAATAAGCGCTAAAATAGATGTTTTTCTCAATGTTTAAGACGTTGACTTTAAAAAAACTTATTATATAAAAGGCTAAATTTATCTCAAGATTTATGGCTCGTATTGCAGGAATAAATATCCCACAGAATAAATTAGTTCAAATCGGACTAACTTATATTTATGGTATTGGTGATAAATTTTCAAAACAAATTTGTTCATCATTAGAAATACCAAAAAAAAAAAGAGTCAATCAACTTACTGATGATGAAATTTTAAAAATAAGAGAATACATTGATCAAAATTTCAAAGTTGAAGGTGATCTTAGACGAGATTATTCTCTAAGCATAAAAAGGTTAATAGATTTAGCTTGTTACAGAGGTTCAAGACATAGAAAAAAGTTACCTGTGAGAGGGCAAAGAACTAGATGTAATGCAAGAACACGAAAAGGAAAAGCAATTGCAATTGCTGGTAAAAAATTAACTCCACTTAAAAAATAAATATGGCTAAAATAGAGAAAAAAGATATTAAAGATCAGATTCAAGAGAAACCATCTAAAAAAAATATCAAAAGTTCTTACTCAAAAAAGAAAAAAATTAAAAAAAATATTTTAAATGGCATTGCTTATGTTCAGTCTACCTTTAATAATACTATTATTTCGATAGCAGATACTAATGGAAATGTAATATCATGGGCCTCCGCTGGACAAAAAGGTTTTAAGGGTTCGAGAAAATCAACTCCATATGCTGCTCAAATAGCTGCTGATGCTGCTGCCTCAAAAGCCTTAGAGTTTGGAATGAAAACTTTATCTGTTGAGGTTAAGGGTCCCGGTTCAGGAAGAGAAACAGCATTAAGAGCTTTACAAGCAAGAGGATTTAGAATTTTATCAATTAAAGATACAACACCTATGCCACATAATGGTACTAGACCGCCAAAAAAAAGGAGAGTTTAATGGATGTAGAAAATGTGAATATAAAAAATTGGAAATCACTTATTAAACCAGGAAAACTTGATGTAAAAATAAGTGATGATTTGAGTCATGCAACGATTGTTGCCGAGCCTCTCGAGAAAGGTTATGGTTTAACACTTGGTAATTCTTTAAGAAGAATTTTATTATCTTCAATAAGAGGTGCTGCCGTAACTTCTATACAAATTGATGGTGTACTCCATGAATTTACATCAATTAAAGGTGTAAGAGAGGATGTAACTGATATTGTTTTAAATGTTAAATCATTAGCATTAAAATGTGATGCTGAAGGTACAAAAAAATTAGTATTAGATGCTAAAGGACCAGGTGAAATTAAAGCTTCTGATATTGCAGCTGTTACTGATATTGAAATTTTAAATCCCGACCTAGTAATTTGTAATTTAGATGAAAATACAAATTTTCATATGGAAATGAATGTTAATACTGGAAAGGGTTACGTTCCAGCTGATCTTAACAAGCCAGAGGAACCACCTCTTGGTTTAATACCTATAGATTCGTTATATAGTCCTGTTAAAAAAGTTTCTTACTCAGTAAGTACAGCAAGAGAAGGTAAAGCTTTAGATTACGATAAATTAACAATGGAAGTTGAAACAAATGGATCAATATCAGCAGAGGATGCCGTTGCTTATTCTGCTAGAATTTTTCAAGATCAATTAAAAATGTTCATCAATTTTGATGAACCTGTAGAAGCCCCAGTTAAAGAAGTTTCAACAGAACCTGAATTTAATAAAAATTTATTAAGAAAAGTAGACGAACTTGAATTATCCGTTAGGTCAATGAATTGTCTTAAAAATGATAATATAATTTATATTGGTGATTTAGTTCAAAAATCTGAGGGTGAAATGTTGAGAACACCAAATTTTGGAAGAAAATCATTAAATGAAATTAAAGAAGTTTTAACTGGTATGTCTCTTTATTTAGGTATGGAAATTCCAAATTGGCCTCCAGATAATATTGCAGAAATGTCTAAAAAATTAGAGGAAAGCATTTAATGAGACATGGAATGGCTAATAAGAAGTTAAACAGAACTTCTGAACACCGAAAAGCGCTACTTAAAAACATGCTCAATTCCTTAATTAAGTATGAACAAATTAAAACAACTTTACCAAAAGCAAAATTTTTAAAGCCTCAGGCTGATAAAATAATCACATTAGGTAAAAAAGATAGTTTACATAATACTAAAATTTTGATTTCTCAATTGCAGGATATCAAGTCAGCCAATAAAGTTAAAAAAACTTTATCTAAAAGATACGAAAAAAGAGCTGGTGGTTATACAAGAATTATCAAAGCAGGTTTTAGATATGGAGATAATGCGCCTATGGCTATAATTGAATTTGTTGATAGGGACACTCAAGCCAAAAAAGTTGATAAAAAAAAAAAAGATCCAGCAAAAAAAGTTGAAAAAAAGGAAGATAAGAAAGCTGCCACAGTCTAAATAAAAGCCTTAAATATTCATGATTAAAAGTTTTATCGTTGAGTCAACGTATAATAACATGCGTATTGATAGATGGTTAAGAAACAAATTAGGAAAATTGCCACAAAGTCTTGTTGAAAAGAGTTTAAGGTTAGGCAAAATTAAAATAAATAAAAAAAAAATAAAAAGCTCTTTTAAAATTAAAACAAATGATAAAATAGAACTTTTCAATTTTGATTTTAAAGAAAAAATTAAACATAAAAAAAAACAATTTAATCCATCAACTGAGGTAGTAAAATCTAACGAAGATCTGATAATAGATAATTCTGAAAATTTTATAGTTCTAAATAAAAGTGCAGGAATATCTGTTCAAGGGGGAACTAAGTCAAAAAAAAATCTAGTAGATATATTTGCAAAAAGTGAAATATTCCAAGGAACAAAACCATTCTCTGTTCATAGATTAGATAAAGATACCTCGGGTGTTTTTATTATTGCGAAAAATAGACAAACAGCTCAACTATTGACATCTCTTTTTAGATTAAGAAAAGTACACAAAACTTATTTGGCAATATGTAATGGAGAAATTCAAAAAGACTTAGGTGAATGGAATGATGATTTGATAAGGTACGACAATGGAAAAAAGATTATAGAAAAAGCCAAAACGATTTTTAAAGTGATAGACAAAAATACCAATGCTAGTTTAGTAGAGATGAGACCAATCACAGGAAGAAAACATCAATTACGAAAACAATTATTTAACATTGGACATTCAATTTTTGGTGATAAAAAATATAATTCATCTGTTTCCTCGAAAGGTATAAATAAAGTTCTAATGCTTCACTCCTATCAAATTAGATTTATGATTAATGAAAAAAAATATACTTACAAAGCCTTATTACCAGATTATTTTAAAAAATTGTTAAAGACTAAAAGATTAAATTTTTTAAATTAGTTTTAAATATTTCTACTAACTTATTTTTTAATTTGTCATAATTCTGATTTTTAATTTGTTTGAGATTAGTAATACCCCTATCTTTAATCCCACAAGGAATAATCGCATCATATTTTTTTAAATCATTATTAATATTAATAGCAAAACCATGATAAGCTATCCATTTACTTACCCTAACCCCAATTGCAGCAACTTTTTTAATATTTAAATTATCATTGTACCAAATACCAATATTTTCTTTATCAGCAAATGTTTCAATGTCATAGAGTTTAAGGGTTTCAATAATCGTTCTTTCAATTATAGATATGAATTTTCTAATATCTTTTTTACCTTTTTTTAAATCAATTACAAAATAACAAATTAGTTGCCCTGGTCCATGATAAGTTATTTTACCACCTCTATTTGTTTTTATAATATTTATAGATTTATCTATTACCTCATTTTCATTATAGTTTTTTCCCGATGTATAGATATGATCGTGTTCTAAAACCCAAATCAAATCATTTACTTTTTTTAGATCGATATCTTTAAGTCGATTTTCCATAAATGATATTGCGTCCTCATATTTTACTGGATTTTGGGACTTTTTAATTTCTATAGTCATTTAAAAATTGTATTCTTTTTATTTTGTATTAAAAGATCCGTCTAAATAATAGGTGTATTTATGACTTTAATAAAAAAAATTAAAGATAAAAAAGTCAATTTTGAATTTAATAAAGAATATATAAAAGTTGTAACAGATAAAATTACCTCAAATGATGCATCTTTTATAACTAGATCTTTTGAGGAAATGCATCCTGCTGATGCTGCTGATATTATTGAGCATTTAAGTCAGAACGACAGAGAGAGTTTAATAAAATTAAATAACTTTAAGATTGATCCAGAAGTATTTGCTGAACTAAATGAGTCTGTTCAATCAGAAATTATTAAATATCTTTCATCAGATGCAATTGTAAGGATCTTAAAAAATTTAGAATCTGATGACGCAATAGCAATTTTAGAAAATGTTGAAGAGAAAGATAAAAATTCAATATTAAGTTTGTTACCACCAAAAGATCGATTTGCTCTATTAGAAGGTCTCAGTTATCCAGAGGATAGTGCTGCAAGAATAATGCAAAGAGAATTTACAGCTATTCCAAGTAATTGGTCGGTAGGACAAACTATCGATTATTTAAGAGAAAATAAAGACCTTCCGGAAGAATTTTTAGAAATCTACATTGTTGATGAAAATTTTAAACCTATTGGTGCTGTACCATCTTCAAAAGTATTAAGAACATCTAGAGAAACAAAAATGTCTTCAATTATGGACGATTCAATTTTTTTAGTTCCAGTGGACATGGATAGAGAAGAAGTTGGTAACTCATTTGAAAATTATGGTTTAAACTCAGCTTGTGTTATAGATAAAAATAATAAACTTGTAGGAATGATAACTTCCGATGATGTATTAACAGTTTTAAAAGAAGAGGCTGAGGAAGACGCTTTAAGATTAGCTGGTGTTGGTGACGAAGAAATTACAGATGGTGTTATCACAAAAACCAAAAGACGATTTAATTGGTTACTATTAAACTTATTTACAGCATTTCTGGCTACTTATTGTATTAGTTTATTTGGTGCAACAATTGAACAAATGGTTGTCTTAGCATTTTTAATGCCAATAGTTGCATCGATGGGTGGTAATGCAGGTATGCAAACTTTAGCAGTTACCGTTAGAACTTTAGCAACAAATGATTTAACAAAAAATAACTTTAATCAAAACATTATTAAAGAATTTAATATAGGTATTTTAAATGGAATAATTTTTGCTGTTATAACTTCTTTTATTGTTCAAGTTTGGTTTCAGGATTATCAATTGTCTTTAATAATATCGATCTCGATGATTTTGACGATGGTAGTTGCTGGTTTATTTGGAATACTTGTTCCAGTTACATTAAAAAAAATGAAAATTGACCCAGCAATTGCTTCAAGTGTTTTTGTAACAACAATCACCGATGTAATAGGTTTTGTTTCTTTTTTAGGTGTTGCAGCTTATTTTTTATAAAAGTTTAAAAATTATCAATCAATCTTACATTATTAATATAAAAGCATACAAAAATTTTTGAATTTTTTAATTTATTAGAAATTTTAAGGTTTTTAATATTTCTAAATTCGAGATATTCAATTTTAACATTTTGTAACTTATCTATTTCATTAGAAGTTTTGTTAAGTGCTTTTTTAATATTTGATTGCTCATTAAACTTATTTCTAAGTTTCATAATATTGGTAATGACTTTTGCAGCTAAATTTCTTTCACTTTTTTGTAATAATGAATTTCTGGTAGATAATGCTAATTTATTTCTTTCTCTAATTGTTTTACATTCTATTATTTTTGAGGAGTGTTTTCTTAAATATTTTTTTAATAGATATAATTGTTGAAAATCTTTCTCTCCCATAAAAATTTTTTGAGGTTTAATTTTTTCAATTAGACGTTCCATTACATCAATTACACCCTCAAAATGTCCTTTTCTGTACTTAGCGCATAAAATCTTGTCATTTTTTGAAATTTTAATCTTGGAGAACCTCTTTACCTTATAGATTTCCTTTACACTTGGTAAATAAACATAATTAACCTTTAGTCTTTTTAAAACTGATAAATCTTTCTTTCTATTTCTTGGATATTTCTTAAAATCATTTTTATTATTAAATTGTTTTGGATTTACAAATATACTTACAATAGTTTTATTACATTTTTTTTTGGATTGTTTTATTAGAGACAAATGGCCTTTGTGAAGACCTCCCATGGTAGGTACAAAACCTAGATTAGACACGTTTTCTAATGCCTCATTTAAATCATTTTTATTATATAAAATTTTCATTTGTATAAAACTTTTTAATAAGTAAAACATTTGAATGATTAAACAAGCAATTATTCCTTTAGCTGGTTTGGGTACACGTTTACTTCCATTAACTAGTGTATTTCCAAAAGAACTTTTACCTATTAATGGTAAACCAGGTATTGAGTATATTTTAGATGAAT
>CACPGB010000023.1 GCA_902633515.1 uncultured Pelagibacteraceae bacterium
TTTGATTTTTCACTAACATTTACTACTGCATTTTCTGCAAACTGAAAATTTGGAATTATTGCTAATGATTTATCAAATTTTCTAATTGTTGTTGAACGAAAACCAATTTTTTCAACAATTCCCTCTATAATTCCGTCAACTGAAATCCAATCACCAATTTTAAATCTCTTCTCAACCAAGACCAAGATTCCGGATATTAAATTTTTAAATAAGTCTTGTGCGCCCAAAGCAACTGCTACTCCAAACAAACCTAGACCAGCTATAATTGGTCCTATCTTTATTCCCCATAGTTCTAAAACCGCTGCAAGACCTAATATGAATATCAAAATCTTTAAAGACTTAATTATCCATCCAATTAATTCTCTTGTTAATATCTTATCAAGTCCACTTAAAATATAAGAGACCGGTTCAATAATTTGATGAATAATCCAAAAAATTAATATAGTGATTAAAGTTCTATTGATGGTATCAACAATCTCTCTTCCTTCCATAGAAAATGTCATATAATAGCTTGCTATAAAAAAACCCAGAACAATGGGTAAAAATCGTGCAGGACCTACTAGAGATTTCACAAAAGTATCATCTAATTTATTTGTTGTTTTTTTTGAAATAATTTCTAATTTTCTTATAACTAGTTTGCTAATTAAACCTCTAAAAATTAAAAAAATAAGAAAAATCCCTAAACCAATAAGTATTTGAAAAATATCAACACCCAGAATACCTTTGTTCCACACAGATAAAAATATTTCAGAAAAATTATTAAATAATTCCATAATTAAATTTTATATAACAAAAATTCTTCTTCTCCAGGACTAAAAAGAAATATTTTTTTCCATTTAATTTCATTCAATATAGATGAGGTTTTCTCACCAATACACAACAAATTTGTATTCATCCATAAGTTTTCAAATTGATAGTTTTTGATAAAACTCAAAAAACTTTGAGCACTATTCTGAGAATAAACATAAACCATATCAGGTACGTTTATTTTTAAGTCTTTAACAAAATTTTCACTAAATTTTTGATTATGTTTCACTCTATAATTAATTAATCTTTTAATACCATAGCCCTCCTTTATGAGTTCTAGATCCAAATCAAAAGAGATAATTTCACCACTAATATAGAGTAAATTTTTATCTTTTAGTTCATAAGTTTGTAAAATTAACTCTTTTAAATTAGAGACATTTCCCTCTGCTGCAATTGTATTCTGAAATCCTAAAGATCTAGCTGTTTTTTCAGTTGAATTCCCAACACAAAAACATTTTATATTTCTATCTAAATTATTTAAATTTAGAAATCTTACTGCATTTGCACTGGTAAAAATAATTCCTCCATAATCAGCAAATTCAATTTCCTCGTAATTAACCTTTTCAATACTTATTAGTGGAATATGAGAAACCTGATGGCCTAAAGATTTAAATCTTAAAATCATTTCTGAACAATCCTCTAATGGTCTTGTTAATAAGATATGCATATCACTTTTTATAAGAATTATTTGATTTCGTCTTTAAAGTTTGCCCCACTTTTTTACCTATTTCTTTAAATTCATCAATCTTGGTAAGTTTTTTTTCATAAAATCTTTGAGAACCATCTATTGAAAAAAGTTCTGCTTCAACTAAAATAAATTCACCCTCTATTTCAGAGTAAACACCTATTGCTGTTTCACAATTTCCTTCTAAAACTTTAAGAACATTTCTCTCAGCATGTGCTCTTTTATAAGTTTCTTCATGATTTACTTTTTTTAAAATTGAAATTGTCTCTCTATCGATTTCCCGACATTGGAGTGCAATTATTCCTTGACCAGCGCTTGGTATGATTTTTTGTACTGAAAAAATTTCAGTTATTTCACTTTCAAGACTTAAATTTTTGATCCCTGCATAAGACAAAATTATTGCATCATAATCTCCATCTTTTAATTTTTTAATTCTAGTATCCACGTTGCCTCTAATCACTTTACATATCAAATCAGATCTTAATTTTTTAATTTGAAATTCCCTTCTGAATGAAGAGGTCCCTACAATTGACTTCAGACTAAGATCATTTAATTTTTTCTTATTGTTTGTAATTAAAATCTCTCTAGGATCATTTCTCTCTAAAAACGTCTCCGTTTTAAGACCACTTGTTTCAATTGCAGGCATATCTTTTAATGCATGAACTGCAATATCAATAGTTTTGTTTTTTAATTCTTTTTCAATTTCAGTAGAAAATAAGCCTTTACCTCCTATATCAGATAATCTTGTATTCGTAACCTGATCACCTTTTGTTGTAATAGATTTAATTTCAATATCATTTATACCTAAAGTAGTTTTTTGAATAATTTGATCTTTGGCTTTTTGAGCATACAGCAGTGCCAATTTACTACCTCTTGAACCTATGATAATTTTTTTGGCCATAAATAAATTTATTTCTTTCTTGTATTGGAAATGTACAATTATTAAAAACTATTTGTATGATTAAAAAACCCTTAATTCTTGGAATTGAAACTAGTTGTGATGAAACAGCTGCCTCTGTAATAACTGAAAATGAGCAAGGAAATCCAATAATTTTATCAAACATTATCTCTAGCCAAACTGATGTCCATAAAGAATTCGGGGGCGTAGTTCCAGAGCTAGCTGCCAGGTCACATATTGAAAAAATAGATTTAATTGTACGAAAAGCTTTAAATGATAGTAAAAGAAAAATTGAAGAGATTGATGCAGTTGCTTCAACTGCAGGACCTGGCCTAATCGTTTGTTTATCAGTAGGTTTAAGCTTTGGAAAAGCTTTTGCCTCTTCAATAAACAAACCTTTTATAGCTGTAAATCATTTAGAGGGACATGCATTAAGTCCAAAATTAATTTCGAAATTAAATTATCCATATCTTCTGTTATTAATTTCAGGAGGTCATTCACAATATTTAAATGTTCAAGGTCTTGGAAAATATAAAAGACTAGGAACGACTATCGATGATGCACTAGGTGAAGCCTTCGATAAAACGGCAAAGCTTTTAGGAATAGAATTTCCTGGAGGACCACAAATTGAACTTTGGGCAGAAAAAGGTAATCCAAATTCTTATGAATTACCAAAACCTATTATAAATAAGGGTGGTTGTAATTTATCATTTGCGGGTCTCAAAACTGCAATTCTTAAAATAAGTAAAACAATTAAAACAGAGCAAGAAAAATTTAATTTGGCGGCTTCTTTTCAGAAAACAATTGAAGAAATTTTGAAAAAAAAAACAAAAATTGCTTTTAATGAATTCGAAAAACAAAATAGTTTACAAGATAAGATTTTTGTTGTGGCGGGAGGTGTAGCTGCAAATAAAAAGTTAAGATCTATGTTAATAGACTTGTGTAAAAAAAATAATTATAAAAATATTTTTCCACCGATAGAAATATGTGGGGATAATGCAGCAATGATAGCAATGGTTGGTTTAGAAAAGTACAAATTAAAACAATTTAATGAATTAGATCATCCAGCAAAACCCAGGTGGCCCTTAGATGAAAATGCATTATTTTTAAAAGGAGCTGGAGTTAAACTTTAATGCAATATTGGCTACTTAAATCAGAACCTGATGTCTGGTCAATTGATCAACAAAAAAAAGCTGGCACTAAAGGTGCTCCTTGGGATGGAGTTAGAAATTATCAAGCTGCCAAAAATTTAAAATCTATGAAAAAAAAAGATCAGTGTTTTTTCTATCATTCAAACATTGGAAAAGAAATTGTCGGAATTGTTGAGGTTATTAAGGAAGCATATTTGGATAAGACAGATAAATCTGGGCGATTTGTTGCTGTAACTGTGAGGTTCCTAAAAAAACTAAGTAAGTCAGTAAGTCTCGAAGATATTAAAAAAAACAAGCAATTAAGCCATTTATCACTAATTAAACAAAGCAGACTATCAGTAATGCCAATAGACTCTAAAAGCTGGAAAATTTTAAATAACATGGGTAAGATTTAAGAATAATATTTATGCCCAAAAAAAAGAAAAAATCTAAATTTAGAAAAAAAGCTTCAAAAAAAAAGAAGGTTAAAAAAAGAAAAAAAAATATTAGAAGTAAAGATAAAAAAATTAAAGTCAGTAAGGAAAATTCAGGCCAAGAGGTTATTTTTAAGACAAAGCCAGAATGGGTAAAAAGTGGTTTAATTAATAAATCGCAATATCAAAACAAATATAATGACTCAATTAAAAACAATAATGCTTTTTGGAAAAAAGAAGGAAAAAGAATTACATGGATGAAACCGTATAAAAAAATCAAAGATGTAAAGTATAGTAAAGATGAAGTTAAAATAAAATGGTTTGAAGATGGAACTTTAAATGCCTCTGCAAATTGCATTGATAGACATTTAAAAGATAAGAAAGATAAAACTGCCATAATTTGGGTAGGAGATGATCCTAAGGATACTCAAAAGATTTCGTATAAACAACTACATCAAAAAGTTTCAAAAGCAGCAAATGGTCTAAAAAAACTAGGCATACAAAAAGGAGATAGAGTAACAATATACTTAACAATGATACCGGAACTAGCTGTCTTGATGTTAGCTTGTGCAAGGATAGGGGCAATTCATTCAATAATATTTGGTGGATTTTCAGCTGAATCTATTTCCGGAAGAGTAAATGATTGTAAATCAGAATACATTATCACAGCTGATGAGGGTGTTAGAGGTGGTAAAACAATTCCATTAAAAGCAACAACAGATGAAGCGTTAACTAGTTGTCCGGATGTTAAAAAATGTATTGTTGTAAAAAGAACAGGAAATTATGTTTACTGGGATGATGACAGAGATGTTTGGTATCATGATTTAATTAAAGATGTTCCAAATAATTGTGAGCCTGAGGAAATGAGCGCGGAAGATCCATTATTTATTCTTTATACATCTGGTTCTACCGGTAAACCAAAAGGAGTACTTCATACCACAGGTGGATACATGGTTTATGCATCAATGACCCACCAATATATATTTAATTATAAACCCAAAGATATTTATTGGTGCACCGCAGATATAGGTTGGGTAACGGGTCATAGTTATATTATTTATGGACCTTTATCTAATGGAGCCACAACAATAATGTTTGAAGGAGTCCCTAATTATCCTGACAGCTCAAGATGGTGGCAGATTGTTGATAAATTTAAGGTAAATACTTTTTATACGGCTCCAACAGCTATCAGAGCTCTTATGAGAGAGGGCGATGATCCAGTAAATAAAACTTCTCGCAAATCCCTAAAACTTTTAGGTACAGTTGGAGAGCCTATCAATCCAGAAGCTTGGATGTGGTACTATAAGACTGTTGGGAACTCAAAGTGTCCAATAGTAGATACTTGGTGGCAAACTGAGACAGGTGGGATTTTAATTGCACCTCAAACAGGAGCAATTCCGTTAAAACCTGGATCGGCAACGAAACCTTTTTATGGAATTAAACCTGCTCTTTTAGATAAAGATGGAAAAGAAATTAAAGGTGCTGGTGAGGGAAGGCTTTGTATTGCTCAGTCTTGGCCGGGCCAAATGCGGACTGTTTATGGAGATCATCAAAGATTTATAGATACATACTTTTCACAGTTTGACGGAAAATATTTTACTGGAGATGGATGTAGACGAGACAAAGATGGGTATTACTGGATCACCGGTAGAGTTGATGATGTAATAATTGTATCAGGACACAATCTTGGTACTGCTGAAATAGAAAGTGCTTTTGTTGCTCATCCTAAGGTTGCTGAAGCTGCTGTGGTTGGTTATCCACACGACATAAAAGGTAATGGATTATATTGCTATGTTACTCTTAATGCAGGTGAAAATGAAACAGGTGATCTTGAAAGAGAACTTAAATTGTGGGTTAGAAAACAAATAGGTCCATTAGCAACTCCTGACTTGATTCACTTTACCCCAGGGCTTCCAAAAACAAGATCTGGAAAAATAATGAGAAGAATTCTTAGAAAAATTGCAGCAAATGAGCATGGTCAATTAGGTGATACCACAACTTTGGCTGACCCTAGTGTTGTTGATAGTTTAGTTGATAATAGAAAAAATACTTAGAAACCTAATCTTTCTTTGAATTCTTTTTTGACAACATCCCATTTTAAAATTACAGAGTTAAGAACTATTTTACGATCTAAAGTTTTTAACTCTTCCGCAATTGGAGCCCACTTATACAAAGATAAAGCGCTTAAATTAAAAGGGAGATCACTATAATAAGTATCCCAATTTATTTTTTCAAATCTTTCATCAAAATTCTTTTTGGTGTTCTCAATAATATCTAAAGGCATTTTGTTTGAAATTTCATCATCTAATATTTTAAAAAAAATTTCTTTTGCCTTATTGGTGTCTTCATAGTTTGTAATTGTTTTTAAATATGAGAAAGTAAAAAAAGTAAGATCTTGTAAGGCTACAGCATAGATATTCCACTTAGCTAAATTGACTGACTTCATAAATTCATCATTTTCAAAATGAAGTACATACCTTGTTCCCATTCTGGTCTTCAAATATCCATACAAAGTGACTTGTGATACCCATGCTGACTTTGTTTGAATAAAATCCTCTAATTCATCTAATGAACTTATTTTTTTCTTAGGCACAAATGCCTTAAAAAGAGCAAATAGGTAGATTTTAAAGTCTCTAAGGGTGAGATCTCTCCAAGTAAGTTTATATTTTCCCATAAAATAAGCTATTTTTGATAGTTATAACCCAAAAATCGGTCAAATTTGAACAATTTTAACACTTTAAATCTCTTTGATAATGGTTATGGTTTTTGCCTGTTATAACTAAAAAGAGAGAGGTATAAATGTCAAAACAAGAACAACACTGGGAAAAATCCAGAGGTTTGCTATTCATGACACTAGCAATCTGGTTTGTATTCTCAATTGGCATCTTCTTATTTGGAGCTGAAATGAATGAAGTAACGGGGCCGTTTGGTTATCCGTTAACTTATTGGTTCACTTGTCAGGGTTCTCTTGGAATATTTGTAATCCTAATTTTTTGGTTTGCGAATAGACAAGAAAAAATTGATGAGGAGTTTGGCTTTTCGGAAAGAGGGGATGACTAAATGATAAAAGGTAATTTTATAGACAATTTACCTAAGGTTTATGGAATCTATACAGGTGGTTTTTTAGCTTTCATAATCATTATGTCGATTGGAGAGCAGATGGGTATGACATCAAAAGCAATTGGAATTTGTTTCGTTGCTTTTACAGTAGCCATCTATGCTATAATTGGTTATCTATCACGTACAGCTCAAGCTGATGCTTATTACGTAGCTGGAAGACAAGTGCCAACTGTGTTCAACGGAATGGCGACTGCAGCAGACTGGATGTCTGGTGCATCATTCGTTGCAATGGCAGGAGGTATTTACTTCAAAGGTTACGGATATATGGCATTACTTGTAGGTTGGACTGGTGGATATGTATTAGTCGCATCTTTATTAGCACCATACTTAAGAAAATTTGGCTGTTACACAGTTCCAGATTTTATCGGTACAAGATATGGCGGTAATTTAAGTAGATTCATGGCAGTGGTAGTATTAACTGTTGCTTCATTTACTTATGTGACTGCACAAATTAACGCTACAGGTACAATTGCATCTGTTGCACTTGATATTCCATTCCAATACGCTGTTTATGTTGGACTAATAAGTATCTTATTATGTTCTATGTTAGGTGGTATGAGAGGAGTAACTTGGACACAGGTAGCTCAATATATTGTACTAATCATAGCTTACTTACTTCCGGTATTCTGGATCAGTAACAAAATAGGTGCAGGTTTCTTTCCTCACTTCATGTTAGCTGATGAGGTATCAAGAATAGCTGAATTAGAGGCTCAGTTTGGTTTTGTTAAAAACTCTGCTGAAAATCTAAAAGAGGTGCCAAAAGGTTTGGCTGGAATAACTAAAGCTCACTCAGCGGTGAATGCAACGCCTTGGGCGTTCATTTCATTAGCACTAGCGATGATGATGGGAACAGCTTCATTGCCTCACGTGATGATGAGATATTTTACTACTCCGAGTGTAAAAGCAGCTAGAAAATCAGTAGGTTGGTCTTTATTCTTTATCTTCTTACTTTATTCTTCTGCACCAATGTTAGCGACACTATCTAAATTGTCATTGATGGACCCAACATTATCAACTGGTATTATTGGTAAATCAATTACAGAGGTTCAGGCGATAGATTGGTATCAAAATTGGAACAGCGCGAACTTGATGTTTATCAGCGACTTTAACGGAAATGGAACTCTTGAATTAAATGAGTTTTTCATGGGAGGTAAAGCCGTTGTGTTAGCAACTCCAGAAATAGCTGGATTACCATACGTAATTTCAGGTCTAGTTGCTGCCGGAGGTATGGCTGCTGCCATGTCAACGGCTGATGGTTTGATTCTAGCAATTGCAAACGCAATCTCACACGATGTTTATTATAAAATCATCGATCCAAAAGCTGAGACTGCTAAGAGACTAGTTGTTGCAAGGGTACTTCTTGTAGTAATTGGTTTTGCTGGAGCAACTATTGCGGCTCTTGAGATTCAAGGTATCTTAGGTTCAGTCATCTGGGCTTTTGACTTTGCGATGTCAGGATTATTCTTCCCACTTGTACTTGGTGTATGGTGGAAGAGAGCTAACAAAGAAGGTGCTGTAGCTGGTATGTTCTTAGGATTAGTTTCCGGTGCTGCTTATCTAGTTTGGGTAAGATCAGGTGGAAGCGGATTCTTAGGTATCACACAATTAACATTTGGTATCTTTGGTTCGGCTGTCAGCTTAGTATCTATGGTTGTTGTAAGTCTAATGACTTCAGCGCCAAACGCTGCAACGCAAAAAATGGTTGACGAGGTTCGTATACCTTCGGGTAAATCGATCCTTGGCAAACAACACTAAATAATTCTTTAAAGGGGCGATTAATTTCGCCCCTTTAAATTCAAGTTTTTTTCCAATATAAATTTAATAATGTCAGCTAATTTTCACCCTTTGGTGTACATAATCGATTATATATTAGGTGTAATTATGTGGACATTAATCGGCAGAGTGGCAATGAACATCTTTCAAAAAGAAGACTCTCAATTTTTTTTCATGAGAGTATTTGTTAAATTCACTAATCCACTACTTCGAATTTTCAAACCTCTTACTCCAACTTTTGTCATTCAACCATTGGTTCCACTTTATGTAGCTTGGTTTTTTTTTATGATAAGATTTTATTTAATGCCATGGATTTTGGGATATTCTGTCATGGGAATGTTATCTTTTCCTTTGGAAAGTGAAATTTCGAGACAAATTTATCAATTTTTTAATTAACTTAAATTTTAAAAATTGATACTAGTTATTTAGTTATCAATGAAAAAAATACAAATATCACCCTCAATTTTATCTGCTGATTTCAGTCAACTAGGTAATGAAATTAAACGATTAGAAGATGCAGGTGCTGATATGATTCATGTTGATGTAATGGATGGGCATTTTGTGCCAAACCTAACTATTGGACCCCCAGTTATAAAGGCATTAAAAAAACATTCATCAATAATTTTTGATGTACATTTAATGATTACCCCAGTGCACAAATATATAGAAGCATATGCCGATGCAGGTGCAGATATCATTACTATTCATCCAGAAGCTACAAACGATCTAAGCACATCTATCTCAAAGATAAAACAATTAAAAAAAAAAGTTGGAGTATCTTTAAATCCTGAAACCAAAGTTGAAGTAATTAAAGAACACTTAGATGAAATTGACTTGGTTTT
>CACPGB010000024.1 GCA_902633515.1 uncultured Pelagibacteraceae bacterium
CTGCATTAGCTAAATCAACTTCCTTGAATTTGATTTTAGAGCCTGGTGGCAACTGCACTAATTTGTCATAATCAGCACTTATGACAACTCCAATCTTGGGATATCCACCAATGGTCCCGTGATCAGACAGCATAATAATTGGATTGCCGTCAGCTGGAACTTGAATTACTCCTTTAATTAAACCCTCTGATTTAATATTGGTGTCTATTATATTATCGATTTTTGGTCCACTTAATCTCATGCCCATACGATCTGACAATTTAGAGACAACAAATTCCTTTTTAAAAAAAATATCTTTTCCTTTTTTTGAAAAATAATCAAAATTTGTACCTTTGATGACTCTTATGTTTTCAATTTTTGTGTTAACGTAATTTAGCTTTTTATCAATTAAATTTTTATTGATTTTAGAAACATATAATTTTTGTAAATCTTCTATCTTTTTACCTTTGTTTGCTCCTATGTTTGCTTTAGTATTTGTTGAGCAGCTAGACCATTGATATTCTAAATTGAATTCTCCATTAAATGCTAAATATCCGTAAACAGATTTATTTGTTGAAATAATATCTAGCTTATCTCCATTTTGAAGTATGAAAGATTGATAGCATTTTCCCTCAATAATTCTATCATCTTTTATTATTGTAAATTTTACATCACCAGTTATCGCAAAATTAATATCGTTACCAAAATATTTTAATAACGGGCCTTGGTAAGCAAATTCTAATACAGGAGAATCTAGTTCATTACCTACAAGTTTATTTGAAATTTGAAAATTTCTGTTATCCATCGCTCCACTGAATGGAATACCAAAATGATAAAGGTTGCTCCTTCCTTGATCTTGAAATGTCGTATTTATTCCAGCTCGTTTAATCTCTAAATAATTTTTGTTCATTGTAATTATCATATTGATCTTTTGTAATCTGTTTAAAAGTGACAATGTCACCAGGATTAACTAAATTCGGGTTATTTTCATTAGAACTATCAAAAATGATACTTGGTGAATTTCCAATGATATTCCATCCTCCTGGACTTTCAAATGTATAAATATTTGCAAATTGTTCTGTTAATCCAACTGAGCCTTTGGGTACTTTAATTCTGGGTGTCCCTAGGCGTTTTACTCTAAGTTCTTTTTCTAAATCACCCAAGAATGGCATACCGGCTATAAAACCAGTCATATAGCAAAAAAATTCCTTACCAAAAAATTTTTCATAGATTTGTTCAGAGCTAATTTTTAACTTTTCCACCAATCTATTTATATCTAGAGAAAAGTTTTCATCGCAACAAACTGGTATGTCTATTTTATTACTCTTTAATTTATCGTCATTAATAATATCTAAATTTTCAACTAATTTTTTAATATTTTGAAAACTTTTTTTACGTAAATCGAATGAAATAATTAATTTATTATAAGAAGGAGTTAAATTATTTATGCCATCAATATTTTTTTTTTGGATACTTTTAAAATATTTTATGACTTCACTATTTATTTCTCTATTTACCTCAGTTCCAAAGTCACAATACAAAGCTGCGTCACCAAGATTTGATATATTTTTTAACATGTCATGTTATACTTACAATTAATGAGTATGGAAATTAATATAAACTGTGATTTAGGTGAAAAATCAAAACATCACTCTAATAAATATGATCCAGAATTATTAGAAATTGTCAATTCAGCTAATATAGCTTGTGGGTATCACGCAGGCGATGAAGAAACTATGAATCAAGTGGTCAAAATTTCAAAAAAAAATGGAGTAAGCATTGGTGCACATCCTTCTTTTAATGATCCAGAAAACTTTGGAAGAGAAAGAATAAATCTTTCTGAAAACGAAATTAGAAAACTGATAATTGACCAATATGAAATTTTGCAAAAAATTGCAACATCACATGGGGAAATAGTATCCCACGTAAAACCCCATGGAGCATTAAATAATATGGCTTGCGAAGATATGGAGCTAGCTACAATATTAGCTAAAACTATTAGGGAAATTAATAGTGACTTAATATACCTGGTGCCCACTGGGTCTAAAATGCAAGATGCGGCAAAAAAATTAAATATGAAATATGCTTCTGAAATATTTGCTGATAGAAATTATGAGGATGATGGCAACCTTGTATCAAGAAAAAAATCTTATGCTTTAATTACAGACCCGGAACAAGCCAAAAAACATGTGTTAAAGATGGTCCAAACTCAGTCGCTTAATTGTCACAGCGGGAAGCAAATACCTTGTGAAATCGACACTGTTTGTATACACGGAGACAATCTAAGTTCATTGGCTACAGCTCAATCAATAAAAAAAAATTTGATTGAAAATAACTTGGAACTAAAAACTTTAAACAAAATGAAAAAATTTATTTAATATGAAAAAAATAATCTTAATTTTACTTACCTTTTTTTTTATAAACACAAATGTTTTTGCTGCTGGCTCACCTAGTAGTGGGTCAAGTGGATCTAGTGGAAATGACAATGGATCAACTCCAATAAAAACAAACTATGAGAAGGCCGTCAAACATATTAAAAGTGCTAAAAAATATGAAAAGAAAGAGAAACTCGAAAAAGCCAAAAAAAGTTATTTAAAAGCACAAAAACTTTTAATTAAATCTAATAAAAAAAAACCTGGTAAAGCTGATACTCTTAATTATTTAGGTTTCACGACTAGAAAACTTGGAGATTTTGAAAATGGAGAGAAATATTATCTACAAGGTTTAGCTGTTGATCCAAATCATAAAGGTATAAACGAATATCTTGGTGAGTTATACGTTGCTACAAACAGGCATAATCTTGCCATTGAAAGACTTGAAGTTTTAAAAGGTTGTAATTGTGAAGAATATGACCAGTTAAAAGCAGTAATAGCTGGCGAAAAATCAAAATATTAATTTATATTTTTAATCATTTTTTCAGGCATCCACAATGCAATTTCTGGGAAAATTACCACTAATATAACAGCAAGGACCATTAATAAGAATAATGGAAATGCACTCCTTGCAATGTACGCCATATCTTTTTTTGCCATGCCTTGAAGAACAAATAAATTGAAACCAACCGGTGGAGTAATTTGTGCCATTTCAACAACAATAACTAAAAAAATACCAAACCAAATCATATCAAACCCAGCTTGTCTAATCATGGGTTCAATAATTGCCATTGTTAAAACTACTGCGGAAATACCATCAAGAAACATTCCTAAAATTATGTAAAAGATCATTAAAACAAATATCAAAAAATACGGAGATAATTCCATATTTTGGATCCAGAGAGCTAGATTTCGAGGTAATCCAGTGAATCCCATTGCTAAAGATAAAAATGTTGAACCTGCTAAAATAAAAGCAATCATACAAGAGGTTTTAGTTGCTCCAAGTAAAGAGGACTTAAAAGTTTTGAATGTTAAACTTTTTTGAAAGTAAGATAATATTAATGCTCCAACTACTCCTAATGAAGCTGCTTCAGTAGCGGTTGCAATTCCTGTATATATCGATCCAATAACAGCTAATATTAAGATTATTACTGGCAAAAGTTGTTTTGATCTTTTTATCTTTTCAAAAAATGAGTACTGCTCAATAATTTTTGGCATAGATTTTTCATTAATTAACGACCAAATAATTACATAAGACATGAATATTAGTGCAATCATTATCCCAGGAATAATCCCAGCAATAAATAATTTTGCTATAGATTCTTGAACAGCAACTCCATAAATAATCAATATAATTGATGGTGGTATAAGCAAGCCCAATGTTCCTGAACCCGCTAAACTTCCTAGTAAAATTTTTTCTGGATAATTTCTTTTTCTTAATTCTGGAATAGACATTTTCCCGACTGTTGCAACAGTTGCTGCTGAAGAGCCTGAAATTGCTGCAAATAATGCACATCCAACAACATTAACATGGATTAAACCTCCTGGTAATTTTTGCATCCAGGGAGATAATCCTTTGAATAAGTTTTCAGAAAGTTTTGTCCTAAATAAAATCTCACCCATCCAGACGAATAGTGGTAATGCGGTAAGTGTCCATGAAGATGATGTGCCCCAGATTGTTGTGGCCATCGCATCTCCTACAGGTCTTGAAGTAAATAGCATCATACCAATAGCAGATACCCCAATCATACTTAATGCAACCCAAATTCCAGATCCTAAAAAAAATAGTAAAACACTGATAAAAAAAATTGTTAAAAGTATTTCAATCATTTAATGCTTTTTGATTGTTAAAATAAATTGGTGAAAAACACTTATAAAAAAAATTGTTGATCCGATAGCTAAGCTTGATTGAGGAATCCAAATCAAAATTTCATCTGCTCCCTCACTTCGTTCTTGAAATTGATATGAAATAATTAACATTTTAATGAAGTAAAAAGCTAAGTATCCTGAAAAAAAGCTTGCCATACTTAAACACCAAGTTTCAATAAATCTTTTCTTAGCACCTGATAATTTTTCTAAAAAAAGCGTAATCCTAATATGTCCACCTTCTACAAATGTGTATGCTAATGCAAAGAAAGATGCGGCAGCCATACAATAACCTGAGTACTCAGCAAGACCTCTTATATAAAAGCCAAATATTCTTGATGAGATACCAATAAGAATAAAAAACTGCTACCAAAATTAAAAAAAACGCAGCAATATAACCTGAAAATTTATAGAGTTTGTTTAAATTTCTATCTAGTGATTTTAACATAACAATTTAAGGCCACTCAAATTTTAAGTGACCTTAATTTTAAGAATTGAATTATTTATAACTTGATAAAACAGCAGCTCCTCTTGAACCAGCTTTTTCAGACCATTCCTTAGCCATAGTCTCTCCAACTTTTTCAAAATGAGTTTGTAGTGGTGCATTTACTTTACCAACTACCATACCTGCATCAGCTAAAGCTTTTTTATCACCAACGTTCCCTTGTTTTGATAATTGCCAGCCTTTTCTTTCAGCTAAAGCTGCTTGTTTCATAACAAGATCTTTAGTTGACTGATCTAATTTATTCCAAGCATCTTTGTTCACAATTATCATATTTTTTGGAAACCAAGCTGCAATATCATAAAAATATTTCACACCATTTTCCCAAATTTTTGAGTTTTTACCTGTAGTAGGTGATGTGATCATACTTTCTACTGCACCTGTAGAAAACGCCTGACTAATTTCAGCAGCCTCTATTTTTGTAGGAGCCATTCCTGTTAGCTCGGCAATTCTAATGGTAGCAGAATTATAAGCTCTAAATTTAAGACCTTTTAAATCTTCGACAGAGTTAATTTCCTTTTTACTATACAAGCCTTGCGCTGGCCACGGCACAGCATAAAGAAATACTAAGCCTTTCTCGTCTAATCCTTTAACGATTTCATCTTTTGATGCTTTATATAACTTCATTGCATCAGAGTAAGACGTTGCTAAGAATGGTTGAGAGTCTACTTCTAAAAGTGGATCCTCTTTTCCTAAAGCTGACATAAATCTCTCACCAATTTGAGCTTGACCTGTTCTTACTGCTCTAAAAATTTCTCCACCTTTAAACAACGAACCACCAGGGTGTGTTACAATTGTTAACTTGCCACCACTTTTTTCAGTAACATTTTTTGCGAATTCAGCTGCGTTTGCAGAATGAAAGTTCCCCGCTCCATAAGCTAGAGCCATGTCCCATTTCTCTGCGATTGCAAGATTAATTGACAAAATTAATGAAACTAAAATAGTTGATAAATATTTTAAGAATTTCATTTGTCCTCCATTTTTATTAAGACTATTTCATTATGTATTAAAATAATTATCAATAAAAAAATAATACTACTTTTAATTGAATTATTTTAAATATTTTATACTATGCTCTTACTTTGTTAGAAGAAGCACTCATATTAGTTCAGATTATTTTTATTGATATAATCTTGGCAGCAGATAATGCAATCATTATTGGCTTGATTGCTGCGAACTTTGCACCAAAACATAGAAGACAAATTATTTTATGGGGAGTTGCTGGTGCATTAATATTTAAAGTTATTTTTGCGTTATTTGCTACTTACTTGTTCAAATTTTATTTTATCAAAATTTTAGGTGGTTTACTTTTAATCTGGATTGTTAATGATTTAAGAAAAGATCTTTTTGAAATAAAGAAAGTAAAATCACCAACAAAAAAATCTAAAGAACCATCTTACATTCAAAGTGTTTATAAAGTTTTATTTGCAGATATTACGATTAGTTTTGACAATGTGATAGGTGTAGTTGGAGCTGCAAAAGGTAATTTTGGGTTCATGATATTTGGACTTGTATTATCAGTAATTCTAACAGGAGCAATGGCGACATATCTTGCAAGTTATATTCAAAAACATTTATGGATTGCCTATGTTGGTTTAGGTTTTATCCTTTTAGTAGCAATTCAATTGGTAATTGGAGGTTTAGTAGATTTAGAAATTTTATCGATCAACGAACAATTTAAGAAATATTTTTAATACGAGTATTTTTTAGTTGGATATTTCCTAGATCTTACCTCTGAAGCATATTTTCTTAGTCCGGAATTGATATATTTTTTTACATTTAGAAATTGTTTGACAAATTTTATTTTTGTTTGATTTAAACCAATTAAATCATCCGTTACAAGCACCTGACCATCGCAATGAACAGATGAGCCAATTCCTATTGTTGGGATATTCAAATTTTTTGTAATTTGTTTAGCTATTGGAGTTTTTATACATTCAAGGACAATTGCAAAAACTCCATTTTTTTGAAGTAATAAGGCATCATTAATTAATTGATTGATCTCTTTTGTGGTCTTTCCTTTAGATTTAAATTTGCCTTTGGTTGATTGGGGTAATAATCCAAGATGGCCCATCACAGGAATTTTATTTTTAATTAATAGTTTAATTTGATTAATAATTTTTTTTCCACCTTCTAACTTCACTGCATCACACTTGGTTTCCTTTATTATTTTTTTAGAATTCTTTAAAGCAGCGTTTGATGTTGAATAAGTATTAAATGGCATATCAACAACCATCAAACTTTTTTTTACTCCCAGTCTTACGCTCTTAGAATGATTGATCATTTCTGTTAAAGTAACTTTTCTAGTAGTTGAATAATTGTATAATACTGAACCAAGGGAGTCTCCCACTAGTACAATATCAACATATTTATCTACCTCTTCTGCAATATTTTTTGAATAAGCAGTAAGACAAACAATTTTAGATTTATTTTTTTTATTTATAATTTTTTTTATTTTTTTCATTCAAGCTCAATAGTGCTCGGCGGTTTAGATGTAACATCATAAACTACTCTATTTACTCCTCTTATGCTATTTACAATTTTATTTGAAATCATTTGAATAAATGATTTTTTAAAGTCATAAAAATCAGCTGTCATTCCATCCTCAGATGTAATTGCTCTTAATAAACACAAATATTCATAAGTTCGATTATCACCCATAACACCTACTGTTTTGACTGGAAGCAATGCAGCATAGGCTTGCCAAATTTTATTATATAAATTGTGCTCTCTTAAAGCTTGAATAAAATAATTGTCAGCTTCTTTTAAAATTTTGATTTTTTCTTTAGTAATAATGCCAGGCATTCTGATCGCCAGTCCAGGTCCTGGAAACGGATGTCTTGAGATAATTTCTTTACTAAGTTTTAATTCTAATCCTAATTTTCTTGCCTCATCTTTAAATAAAAATTTCAATGGTTCTACCAGTTTAAGTTTCATTTTTTTTGGTAAACCACCTACATTATGATGAGATTTAATCTTTGAAGTTTGGCTCCCGGTCACTGACTTACTTTCAATAAGATCAGGATAAAGCGTTCCTTGTGCTAAAAATTTTACATTTTTTATTCTTTTAGCGTATCTTTCAAAAATTTTGATAAATAAATTTCCAATTATTTTTCTTTTTTTCTCTGGATCAGAAACATTGTTGAGCTTTCTCAAAAATTCAATCTCTGCATTCACATAAATCAGATTTATTTTCAATTTTTTTTTAAAAGTTTTAACTACTTGTATTTCCTCATTTTTTCTAAGAAGACCGGTATTAACGAAGATGCAAAATAATTTTTTACCAATTGCTTTATTCAATAGTTGAGCGACAACACTGCTATCAACTCCACCTGATAGTGCACATATTACTTTATTTTTACCGACTAAATTTTGAACATCTTTTATCAATTTAATCTTTTGATCTTTTGATGACCAATTTTTTTTAATTTTACATATCAAAAATATAAAATTGTTTATTAATTTTTTTCCATTTTCTGTATGGGTAACTTCAGGATGAAACTGGACACCATAAAAATTTTTTTTCTTATTTTCGATAATAGCAAATTTCGAGTTTTGACTTGAGGCAATAACATTAAAATTTTTGGGAAGTTTCGAAACTTGATCAGCGTGACTCATCCAAACTTTATTAACATTTTTTTTATTAAAGAAGTTTTTTGTCAAAATACTTTCCCTCTTTTTGCAAATATTTGCTAATCCAAACTCTCTATATTTTGATTGTTTAACTCTTCCTCCATTAAGTTTTGATAAAATTTGATGACCAAAACAAATACCCAAGACTGGTATTTGATTTTCGATAATCCTTTTATCAAAAGAATATTTATTAATTTGGTAAACATTTAATGGTCCACCTGATAAAATTATTCCTTTAATCGAATTATCAATATTTTTATTTTTAATCTTTTTATGACTTATAATTTCGGAATAAACACCTGATTCTCTTATTCGCCTGGCTATTAACTGAGTAAATTG
>CACPGB010000025.1 GCA_902633515.1 uncultured Pelagibacteraceae bacterium
CTCAGTTATAATATTGTAAAACAATAAAAAAATTATGAGTATTATTGAGCCTTTTTTGGTCCAATTAGTTATTTAAAAAGTAAATATTTAAGAAGAGAAGTGTGGACGGTTAAGGTTACCAAAATTTGTCGTACACACTTCAACATTATATAAATTTTATTCTTAGAATTTATATAGAAGCTAGTGTGCGCCGTTTTTAAACTTGAGAGTTTGATCATGGCTCAGAACGTACGCTGGCGGCACGCCTAACACATGCAAGTCGAACGAAGTAGCAATACTTAGTGGCAGACGGGTGAGTAACATGTGGGTATCTTCCCTTTGGCCTGGAATAACACGAGGAAACTTGTGCTAATACTGGATAAGTCTTTACGGAGAAAGCTTTATGCACCATTGGATGAGCCCGCACTTGATTAGTTTGTTGGTGGGGTAATGGCCTACCAAGACTTTGATCAATAGCTGATTTGAGAGGATGATCAGCCACATTGGGACTGAGACACGGCCCAAACTCCTACGGGAGGCAGCAGTGGGGAATCTTGCACAATGGAGGAAACTCTGATGCAGCGATGCCGCGTGAGTGAAGAAGGCCTTTGGGTTGTAAAGCTCTTTCGTCGGGGAAGAAAATGACTGTACCCGAATAAGAAGGTCCGGCTAACTTCGTGCCAGCAGCCGCGGTAATACGAAGGGACCTAGCGTAGTTCGGAATTACTGGGCTTAAAGAGTTCGTAGGTGGTTGAAAAAGTTGGTGGTGAAATCCCAGAGCTTAACTCTGGAACTGCCATCAAAACTTTTCAGCTAGAGTTTGATAGAGGAAAGCAGAATTTCTAGTGTAGAGGTGAAATTCGTAGATATTAGAAAGAATACCAATTGCGAAGGCAGCTTTCTGGATCATTACTGACGCTGAGGAACGAAAGCATGGGTAGCGAAGAGGATTAGATACCCTCGTAGTCCATGCCGTAAACGATGTGTGTTAGACGTTGGAAATTTATTTTCAGTGTCGCAGCGAAAGCGATAAACACACCGCCTGGGGAGTACGACCGCAAGGTTAAAACTCAAATGAATTGACGGGGACCCGCACAAGTAGTGGAGCATGTGGTTTAATTCGAAGATACGCGCAGAACCTTACCAACACTTGACATGTTCGTCGCGACTTTAAGAGATTAAAGTTTTCGGTTCGGCCGGACGAAACACAGGTGCTGCATGGCTGTCGTCAGCTCGTGTCGTGAGATGTTGGGTTAAGTCCCGCAACGAGCGCAACCCTCACTTTTAGTTGCCATCATTAAGTTGGGCACTCTGAAAGAACTGCCAGTGATAAGCTGGAGGAAGGTGGGGATGACGTCAAGTCCTCATGGCCCTTACGTGTTGGGCTACACACGTGCTACAATGGTATCTACAACAGGAAGCAAAACAGCGATGTTAAGCAAATCCTTAAAAGATACCTCAGTTCGGATTGCACTCTGCAACTCGAGTGCATGAAGCTGGAATTACTAGTAATCGTGGATCAGCGTGCCACGGTGAATGCGTTCCCGGGTCTTGTACACACCGCCCGTCACACCATGGGAGTTGGTTCTACCTTAAGGCAAGGCTTTAAAACCTTGACCACGGTATAGTCAGCGACTGGGGTGAAGTCGTAACAAGGTAGCCGTAGGGGAACCTGCGGCTGGATTACCTCCTTTCTAAGGATGAATAAAATTCAGATTTTATTCTAAATAATACACATAGGTTAATGTTGACCGTCCTCATTTCTCTTCTTAAAGTTAGTGTTTCTCTTGCATGGGGGCCGGTAGCTCAGTTGGTTAGAGCACACCCTTGATAAGGGTGGGGTCGAAAGTTCGAGTCTTTCTCGGCCCACCAATTTAAGATCATGGGGGATTAGCTCAGCTGGGAGAGCGCCTGATTTGCATTCAGGAGGTCAGCGGTTCGATCCCGCTATCCTCCACCAAACACTTAGTTATAAAAAATTGTAAACAAAAATAATTAATATCAATATCTATATCCGAACATTAAAAGTTATTAGTTAATGTTCAAAATAAAAATTTGATTCAACACAGAATTTTTTTCTGTGCATAAATCAAGCGTTTAAGGGCGTGTGGCGGATGCCTTGGCACTGAAAGCCGAAGAAGGACGTGATATACTGCGATAAGTTTCGGGGAGCTGTATGTAAGTTTTGATCCGAAAATTTCCGAATGGGGAAACCCACCACTTTATGTGGTACTTTAAACTGAATACATAAGTTTAAAGAGACAACCTGGAGAACTGAAACATCTAAGTAACCAGAGGAAAAGAAATCAATTGAGATTCCGTTAGTAGTGGCGAGCGAAACCGGATTAGGCCAGCAGTTTTAATAAAAAAATTTGAATAGTTTGGAAAAGCTAACCATAGAGGGTGATAGTCCCGTAAAAGTAATGTTTGTTAAGACTCATGAGTAAAGCGGGACACGTGAAATCCTGCTCGAATATAGGGGGACCACCCTCTAAGCCTAAATACTCTTCAGTGACCGATAGTGAACTAGTACCGTGAGGGAAAGGTGAAAAGAACCCCTATTAGGGGAGTGAAATAGAACCTGAAACCGCATGCCTACAATCAGTCGAAGCTCTTTTTAGAGTGACGGCGTACCTTTTGTATAATGGGTCAGTGACTTAATTTATTTAGCAAGCTTAAGCCATCTAGGTGTAGGCGTAGCGAAAGCAAGTCTTAATAGGGCGAACAGTTAAATGAATTAGACCCGAAAACGAATGAGCTTACCATGAGCAGGTTGAAAGCAAGGTAACACTTGCCGGAGGACCGAACCAGTTGACGTTGAAAAGTCTTTGGATGACTTGTGGTAAGGGGTGAAAGGCCAACCAAATTCGTAGATAGCTGGTTTTCCGCGAAAACTATTTAGGTAGTGCGTTGAATAAATAGATGTTTAGAGGTAGAGCACTAAATGGGCTAGGGGGAAGAGATTCTTACCAAACCTAATAAAACTCCGAATGCTAAACATTGTTCTTCAGCAGACAGACTGTGGGTGCTAAGGTCCATGGTCGAGAGGGAAAGAGCCCAGACCACCAGATAAGGTCCCAAAATTATGATTAAGTGTGAAAGGATGTGGAAATTCCTTAACAGCCGGGAGGTTGGCTTAGAAGCAGCCATCCTTTAAAGATAGCGTAACAGCTCACCGGTCTAATAGAGTTTCTGCGCCGAAGATGTAACGGGGCTAAAATCATATACCGAATCTGTGGATTTATAATTTTTTCGAAAATTATAACTGGTAGCGGAACGTTCTGTAAGCCTGTGAAGGGATACCTGTGAAGGATCCTGGAGGTATCAGAAGTGCGAATGCTGACATAAGTAACGATAAAAGAAGTGAAAAACTTCTTCGCCGAAAATCCAAGGGTTTCTGCGCAAGGTTAATCCGCGCAGAGTTAGTCGGCACCTAAGGCGAGGGCGAAAGCCGTAGTCGATGGAAATAAGGTTAATATTCCTTAACCAGATGGTAGTGACGGATCTTGTAAGTTGTGAGTTCTTAATGGATTGAGCTTGCCGCGAAAAGGTTCCAAGAAATAGCTCCATCATAAGACCGTACCCTAAACCGACACAGGTGGATTAATAGAGTATATTTAGGCGCTTGAGAGAATGATGTTGAAGGAACTCGGCAAAATGCTTCCGTAACTTCGGAATAAGGAAGACCTTTTTTTAGGCAACTAAAAAAAGGTGGCACAAGCCAGGGAGAAGCGACTGTTTATCAAAAACACAGGGCTCTGCTAACACGTAAGTGGATGTATAGGGTCTGACGCCTGCCCGGTGCTGGAAGGTTAATGCGATGGGTGCAAGCTCATTTCTGAAGCCCCAGTAAACGGCGGCCGTAACTATAACGGTCCTAAGGTAGCGAAATTCCTTGTCGGGTAAGTTCCGACCTGCATGAATGGCGTAACGATTTCTCCGCTGTCTCCAACATCAACTCAGTGAAATTGAATTCTCCGTGAAGATGCGGAGTTCGCGTAGTTAGACGGAAAGACCCCGTGCACCTTTACTGCAACTTTACATTGGTGTTAGGAAAAACATATTTAGCATAGGAGGGAGACATTGAAGCAGAGGCGTCAGCTTTTGTGGAGTCAACAGTGAAATACCTCTTTTGTTTTTCTTGATATCTAACTGATAGCCGTTATCCGGCATCAAGACATTGTATGGTGGGTAGTTTGACTGGGGCGGTCGCCTCCCAAATAGTAACGGAGGCGTGCGAAGGTAAGCTCAGAACGGTCAGAAATCGTTCGTAGAGTGCAATGGCATAAGCTTGCCTGACTGTGAGACTGACAAGTCGAGCAGAGACGAAAGTCGGTCATAGTGATCCGGTGGTTCTGAGTGGAAGGGCCATCGCTCAACGGATAAAAGGTACGCCGGGGATAACAGGCTGATACTGCCCAAGAGCTCATATCGACGGCAGTGTTTGGCACCTCGATGTCGGCTCATCACATCCTGGGGCTGGAGCAGGTCCCAAGGGTTTGGCTGTTCGCCAATTAAAGTGGTACGTGAGCTGGGTTCAGAACGTCGTGAGACAGTTCGGTCCCTATCTGCTATGCGTGTAGAAGAATTGAGAGGAGTTGACCCTAGTACGAGAGGACCGGGTTGAACATACCACTGGTGGACCGGTTGTAGCGCCAGCTGCAGTGCCGGGTAGCTAAGTATGGACGAGATAACTGCTGAAAGCATCTAAGCGGGAAACTCACCTCAAAACTAGTTCTTCCTATAGAGCCGTGGTAGACCACCACGTTGATAGGCTGGATGTGGAAGCGCAGTAATGCGTGCAGCTGACCAGTACTAATAGCTCAATTGGCTTGATTTATGCACTGAAAAAAATTTTTTAATTAATGATATAGTTTTGTTTAATTCTATGATCGTTTTCGAACATTCTTAATGTACTTAATATCTTTGTTGATACATTGTTACTTGGGTAGCAAAATTTTTCTTTGTTAACTAATATTTTTTTATCAACCTCCCCTTTTAGCTTTGAGATAATTTTTTCTTTGAATTCAAGATAACTTTGAACTTTTGCAGGCAAAATGTATTCATCATTTGGAATAAAGCCTATATTTTTTAAGTTTGGGTCAAGAAAATAACACTCTTTTCCGTAACCTATAAACTCAAAACCAAGAGTTGAACTCCATGTACATAAAGCTTTTGCTTTATCAGCAATAAAATAAGTATCTGAATTTTTTTCTGACTTATCTAAAATAATATTAACATTTTTACAATTATCAAAAATATCTTTAACTTTCCTATCTGTCAAAATTTTTTTAAGCTTTATACAGATTTTTAGATTTGAAAATTCATCTGCAAATTTTTTAATCCATAAAAAATGTGTATAGTAATCTCCAAAGTATGAATTGTACCCAGAGTGATCATTTCCAATATGATTACTTGCAAAAACCATCAAATCAAATGATTGGAATTCATTTTTTTCTTTCCGCTTATGCAATTCCCTTTCCATAAAAAGAGATCCAACGGGAACAATCATTTGAATATTTCCACCTAACTTTTTAGCATGTTCAGCCGTTTTTTCCCCTAAAGAAAATAGAAGATCTGTGTTGATATACATACCAGGACCATTCGTTTGTAAAATATTCTTTTGAATTACAGATGATATTTTTCCACCATATTTATGAAAAATTTCATTTTTTATAGCAGAGGTTCCATAGTGTCTTTCTTGAATAAGAAATTTTGCCTTAACAATATTAAATATGGTTTCATATTTTATGTAAGTCAAAATCAACCTTGTTATAAGTGGAAATAGATTTGTTTTAATTTTAATTGAGGTAATAAACGTTTTCAAAAAAAGTTTTAAATAAAAAATACAATTATTACATACATTTCTACTAGAAATGCACCCAAAATACTTATTGAAAATAAATGATTTATATTTTTTTGGAATTTTTGAAGAGGATATAAATATGGTATCGCAAAGACTATTTATTTCTTCAAATCTTTTTGGTGATGCTCCTTTGGAGATATCATCAACACAAAGTTCACATAAAATTTCTTTATCCTTTTTTTTCGAAAAAGATCGAATGTAAAAAAAAATGATTAAAAATTTGATTGAGTCCGTAAAAATTTTTCTAAATGAAAATTTATTATTAAACTTGCCTTTAAAATTAATGAATTGTTTAAAAATAAAAATTTCAGTATCGAATTTTAAAGATTTATTTGAAACTTTTGTATTTGAAGAAATCCAACCCAAAAGAAAGCTAATGTCTTTACTATTAATAAAATCTTTAATAAAACTTTTTAATTCTTGATTTAAAATTTCGATAGATTTATTTCTATCTAGACAAAAGTCTTGTATTTTTTTCATTAATTTTTACTATGATCAAATAACCATTTAACTGGTTTATTAAGCGAAAAACTGCCATAAATAAAAACTCTTTTAACTTTGTTATTCGAAAAAAATTTAGACACCCCATGGTATGAATTTGGAGAAGAAAGAAAAAATAAAGCCTGTTTTTTCTTGGGTTGAAATTTATTCACCATCTTAACACTATTTCTACTAGGAAATCTTGGGTACATTGAAAATTTAGGGCCATATTTTTTTTTTGTTTTGAAGATTTCCAATGTTCCTCCATTTTTTTTAGGTATAGAATTTAAATAAATTAAAAAATTAATTATTCGTGTTGATCTATCTCTATGAGGTTCTCTAAAATATCCATTTTCAGATATTGAGAAATCTATATCAAGATTAACAACATTTTTTTTTTTATCTTTTTGATTTTGATTTGTTAATAATCTACCTTTTTGAATTCCATAATTTATTTTTGAATACTTAAGCTTTTCACCTTGAAATTTCCAAGAAAAATTTTGAAAATTATTAGAAAAAATTTTTAAAATTTTGTTAAATGTAGATTTTGAATTAAGTGAATTATAAAGTTTTTTTGAAATTTCCGATTTATTTAAAAAATTGTTAAATGTGGCTGAACCTTTATTTATTCTATTTCTGCCATTCATTACAAAATCATCAAATTTTTTTTGTTTTTGAATGTCCTTTTTTAATTTTTCACAAGAGGAATTTGATAATAAGTTATCAATCTGTATTATTGGAAATGAACTTTTAGGAAATTTAAATTTTTTTAATTTAATCATAAAGTATCAACTAAGCATTTTTTAAATAATATTCACTTTCTTTCTTGTAGACTTTGTACTTTTTAAATTTGAAAAGACCGCAATTTGACTTTTTATTTTTAATATTAAATTCAACTCCATGACCTTGACAGGTAATTGTATTCCCAATTATTTTTGAGTTCAATAAATTAATATTTAAGTGAGGACAAAGAGCGTTAAATGCAAAGTATATGTCTTTTATTTTTATAAGACCAATTTTTACATTTTTAAAATCAAGAATAATTTTTTTATCTTTAATATATTTTT
>CACPGB010000026.1 GCA_902633515.1 uncultured Pelagibacteraceae bacterium
AGCGAGCTTTGCCTGTGATTTTTTTTTTAAGTGAGATTTAACAATATTTTTTTTCATTATTATTGATAATATCTATCTAAGATATTTATGCATCATAAATTTTGTCTTACCTATACATTTTAATTATAAATATCAGCGTCATAATAGTCATTTAAAAATGTAATAAAGAATTATATCTTCTCGCATGTTATTTGAATTACCAAAATTAGATTATTCAAAATCGGCACTAGCTCCAATAATGTCTGAGGAGACCCTTGATCTTCATCATGGCAAGCATCACCAAACTTATATAACTAATTTGAATAATTTTATTAAAGACACTGATATGTCTAAACTGTCACTAGAGGAAATCATGATTAGTTCTTCTAAAGATAAATCTAAAGCAGGTATTTTTAATAATGCTAGTCAACATTGGAACCACATAATGTTCTGGAAATGCATGAAGCCAAATGGCGGAGGTATAATGCCTGAAAAGTTAAAAAAAAGAATTGAAACAGACTTTGGCAGTACAGATGAATTTAAAAAACAGTTTATTCAAGCAGGAATTACTCAATTTGGTTCTGGATGGTGTTGGTTATCAATCAACAACGGTAAGTTAGTAGTTAGTAAAACTCCAAACGCTGAAAATACTTTAATACAAAATATGAAACCTATTTTAGGTTGTGATGTGTGGGAACATTCATATTACGTAGATTATAAAAATAGAAGGCCCGAGTATTTAGAGAATTTTTACGAAAAATTAATTAACTGGGAATTTGTAGAATCTCAACTCGATTAAATGGAGCGTTCTGTTGCAATGTGCAATACCTAGAGTTTATATCATATTATTATATGTTCTTTTAGAATAACTCGGATCATCTCGGATCTAGAGAGATAAAATAAAAAAATTTTACTTATTCACCTTGTTCAATTATAAATATTAGCATAAACACTCATGAAATTCACATATGCCCTCGTGGTGAAATTGGTAGACACAAAGGACTTAAAATCCTTGCCGCTTGCGGAGTGCCAGTTCGAGTCTGGCCGAGGGCACCATAAATGAATAGAGTTCAAATCATATCTGATAAAAATCAAAAATCTTTAAAAATTAAATCAGTAATCCAAAAAAAAATTAATCAAAATAAAGTTAAAAGGTCCAATATTATAATTGTCATTGGTGGTGATGGTTTCATGCTACAAACATTGAAAAAAAACACAAAATCAAAGAAATTTTTTTATGGAGTAAATTCTGGAAATTATGGTTTTTTAATGAATAAATTTTCATCAAAAAATATTATAAGTAATTTACATAAAGCAAGAACAACAACTATATATCCATTAGAAATGATAGTTAGAAATAATAAAGGCCAAACTAAAAAACATATAGCTATTAATGAGGTATCGATTTTAAGACAAAGTAGACAGGCAGCCTCCTTGTCGATTTATTATGGCTCTAAACAAATTATTAAAAGATTAGTTTCCGATGGTATACTTGTCTCTACACCAGCAGGAAGTACCGCTTACAATCTTTCAGTGCATGGACCTATATTAAGTTTAAACTCAAAAAAATTATCTATATCACCAATAAGCGCTTTTAGACCTAGAAGGTGGAAAGGTAAAATTGTTAGCGATAAATCAAAAATAATTATAAAGAATTTAAATCCCAGAAAGAGACCAATAAGTGCCGTTGCTGATAACATAGAAGTGAGAAATGCAAAAAACATTTCAGTAAAAACAAATCAAAAAATAAAGTTTAATCTTTTATATGATAGAAACAAAAGTCTTCAAAAAAAGATAAAGATAGAACAATTACGAAAAGAAACTAATTAATTGTACACCATATGATTAAAAAATTTTTAGGAATCGTAGTTTTGGGTTTGCTGTTATGTAGTAATGTTGAGGCACAAAAAAAAAAAATTGGTAATGGACTATTCATCAATATTCCAAACAAATATAAATATTTTGAATTAACATTTACACAACTTGTGTCTAGATTTCCTGAAATTATATCTGATAAACCTATCTATAATGATTTTGGCATTGGAATGGGTGCAAAATTAATTGTAATAGCTAATAATCAAAAAACCATTAAATTTTTTAAAGACATTACTTCTGTTTCTGGTTTAGAAAAACTTAATAAAAAACATGTGCAACCATTGATTCAAAAATTTCAAGATCAAAAATTTTTAGATAAAATGATGAAAATTATTCAAAAAATAGAGCCAAATGTGGATTTTGAAAATATGACAGAAGAAGAGATGATAAATTTAATGGAAAAAATTTCTAATGACCCAAAAATGATAAAAGCGTTTGAAAGACTTTTTAAACCACATTTTAAAAAATTTAATGCTGAATATAATCCAGACAAATATACAATATTGTTAATTGGTGATAAAAAAGCCAAGTTCATCGATGAAATAAGAAATAAAGATATTGATCAATTAAACAAAATAGTTAGAGACGCACTTATAGAATTATATGAAGGGACAGCAGATCCATCTCTTAAAGATATAAAAGATTGGCAATTTAAAATAGCAAAAAATCATGATGGTAATTTATACTTATACTCTGACGATAGTTTGCAATCACCATATGTAAGCTCAAAATTTTATCAGGAGATATTTTTAACTGCATATGATAATAAATTATTCCTTGCATTATCTATATGTGTAAAAAAATGTAATGGCTCTACAGATTTTTTGAATATAGTAAAACCTTCAAATTTGTATGTAGAGTCAAATCCTAATATTGATGCTACTGCTAGCAATGATTTAACTGAGCAGTTAAAAACTCTTAATGAATTATATAAATCTGGTGCTTTAACCAAAGAAGAATTTGTAAAAGCTAAAAAGAAACTATTAAATTAAAAAAAAAACTTTAATAACTATTTAATTTGTCTCCAAAAGTGGTAGTACTCAAAATAGCTAACAAACTAAATAATATTTATGCAACAATTAGTGTTGATTTTATTGAATGATGGTGCCCCCGCACGGATTCGAACCGCGGACCTATTGATTACAAATCAATTGCTCTACCAGCTGAGCTACAAGGGCATTCAAAATAACTATTAATTATTTATTAATTAATCAACTCTTTTTTTTTAAATAACTCAAATGATGAAACACAATTGCTGCACTATTTGATATATTTAGACTTTCAACTTTTTTATTTATTTGAATTTTTACCAAAAAATCTGCATATTTTGAGGTGTGTTTGTGCATTCCTGTTCCCTCAGATCCAAATAATAATATATTATTTCCTCTCCACTCAATATTAGTAAAATCTTTATTTCCATTTCCATCAAAACCATACACCCAAAAATTTTTTTCTTTTAAATTTTTTAGTGTTGAGTTGATATTAGAAACTTCGAATATATTCATATATTCAATTGCACCACTTGCCGCTTTATACATAAGTTTACTCTCACTAGGGAAATTTCTTTCTTTAATAATTACTCCATCAATATTAAATGAAGCAGCACTTCTAACCAGAGATCCTATATTTCTTGGATCAGTTACACCATCAAGACAAACTAATGTTATATTATCCTTCTCTTTGATGTATTCCTTAAGTGTTGGTTTTTGTATATGCTCGACTTCTGCAACATAACCTTGATGTAGTAGGTTTTCTTTAGTGCTATATTTATCAAGCTCTTTTTTTGTTTTAAAATATACTTTGATGTCGTTTAATAAGTTTTTATTAGGATTTTTTTTATGAATATTTTTCTTACTCTCCTCAGTCAAAAATACTCTCAAAACCTTTCTTTTGGGGTTTCTTAGCGCCTCTATTACGGGATGTTGACCAATGATAAAAAAAGATGATTTATTCATAAAATTACCTTTGTTTTACACGTTTTTTCAAATATTTTCCCAATAAATCACGTGTTGCATTTGCATAAATAAAATATATAAAACGCTTGTTGTTTAAAGCTTATTGAACAAGGGGACACTTCCCCTAAGGGAGGGGTTCCAGAGCGGTCAAATGGGGCGGGCTGTAAACCCGTTGACTTCGGTCTTCGAAAGTTCGAATCTTTCCCCCTCCACCATTCAATAATTTTTAACAACGCTGGAGTGTAACTCTTGGGGTAGTGCGGGTGTAGTTCAATGGTAGAACGCTAGCCTTCCAAGCTGGATGTAAGGGTTCGATTCCCTTTACCCGCTCCAAGAAAAATAAAGTTTATAAAAAGTGAGGAATAAAAATAATGTCAAAAGAAAAATTTGTAAGAAATAAACCGCATTGTAACATTGGTACAATCGGTCATGTCGATCATGGTAAAACGACTTTAACTGCTGCGATAACTAAAGTTTTATCTGAAACTGGTGGAGCTCAGGCTGTCGCGTATGATCAAATTGATAAAGCTCCAGAGGAGAAAGAAAGAGGAATTACAATTTCAACAGCACATGTTGAATATGAAACTGAAAAGAGGCACTACGCACACGTAGATTGCCCCGGCCATGCTGATTATGTTAAAAATATGATTACTGGAGCAGCTCAAATGGATGGAGCAATTTTAGTTGTTAACGCTGCAGATGGACCAATGCCTCAAACAAGAGAGCATATCCTTTTAGCTAGGCAAGTTGGTGTTCCTGCGATCTGTGTTTACTTAAATAAAGTAGATCAAGTGGATGATAAAGAAATGATTGATCTAGTTGAAGAAGAGATCAAGGAATTGTTGACATCTTATAAGTTTCCAGGTGACAAAACTCCTATTGCAAAAGGCTCTGCACTTGCAGCTGTCGAAGGAAGAGATGATGAAATCGGAAAAAATTCAATTTTAGAATTGATGAAAAACGTTGATGATTTTATTCCACAGCCAGACAGACCAAAAGATAAAGATTTTTTGATGCCGGTAGAAGATGTTTTTTCAATTTCAGGTAGAGGTACAGTTGCAACAGGAAGAGTAGAGTCAGGTGTTTTAAAAACTGGTGATGAGATTGAAATAGTTGGGATTAGAGAAACTAAGAAATCAGTTTGTACTGGTGTAGAAATGTTTAGGAAGCTTTTAGACACAGGTGAAGCAGGAGATAATGTTGGTGTACTTTTAAGAGGTGTTGAAAGAACTGATATTGAAAGAGGTCAAGTTCTTTGCAAACCAGGTTCAGTTACACCACACACTAAATTTGAGGCTCAAGCATATGTACTTAAAAAAGAAGAAGGTGGCAGACATACACCTTTTTTCACAAAGTACAGACCGCAATTCTACTTTAGAACTACTGATGTTACAGGTGAAGTGGAATTACCAGCTGGCACAGAGATGGTTATGCCAGGTGACGATGCTAAATTCACAGTTAAGTTAATTACACCGATTGCGATGTCGGAAAAGTTAAATTTTGCAATTCGTGAGGGTGGGAGAACTGTTGGAGCAGGAGTAGTAACAAAAATTATAGAGTAAACTCTATATAGGAGTGTAGCTCAATTGGTAGAGCGCCGGTCTCCAAAACCGGAGGCTGAGGGTTCGAGTCCCTCCGCTCCTGCCAAAAAAAATAGATGATTTATGAAAAACCCTATTAAATTTATTCAGGAAGTTAAACAAGAGGCATTCAGAGTTTCTTGGCCAACAGGAAAAGAGACACTTCAAGGTGCATTAATGGTTTTTGCTATGGCAGTAGTTATGTCACTTTTTTTTCTTTTACTAGATCAGGTTTTAAAATTTTTCTTGGAACTATTACTTAAAGTGAGCATTTAATGAAAAATTGGTACATTGTTCAATCTCACTCTAGTTTTGAAAACAAAGTTGCTGGACTTATTAAAGAAGGGGCAGATAAAGCAAAAATCTCAGATAAATTTGAGGAAATTATTGTTCCAACTCATGACGTTACTGAAGTAAAAAGAGGTAAGAGAATTCAAAGGAAAAAAAAATACTTTCCAGGTTATGTTTTAATTAAAAGTGAAATGGATAATGACATTTACCATATGATAAAAAATATAAAACGTGTTAGTGGTTTTCTTGGCACTAAAGGTATGCCTGTCCCAGTATCAGATAAAGAAATTGATAAAATTTTAGGTCAGATAAAAGATGGTGTTGCCCAACCAAAATCAGCCATAGAATATACTATTGGAGAAAAAGTTCAGGTTATTGATGGACCTTTTGCTTCTTTTAGTGGAATGGTTGAAGAAATAGATGAAGAAAAGTCTAGACTTAAGGTGTCAGTTTCTATATTTGGAAGGCCAACACCAGTTGATTTAGAATATAATCAAGTGGAGAAAGTAAGTTAGATTTATGGCAGTTAAAAAAGAAATAAGTGGTTTTATAAAATTACAAATTAAAGGTGGTCAAGCAAATCCAGCTCCGCCAGTTGGCCCTGCATTAGGACAACGTGGAGTAAATATAATGGAATTTTGTAAAGCTTTTAATGATAAAACAAAAAAATTGGCCGGGAAGCCTGTGCCAGTAGAAATTACTGTGTACAAAGACAAAAAATTTGATTTTAAAATAAAATCTCCTCCAGCATCTTTTTTTATAAGAGAGGCAGCAAAATTAAAAAGTGGTTCCCAGGAACCAGGTAGAAATATTGTTGCATCAATAACAAAGAAACAAGCAGAAGAAATAGCTAAACAAAAAATGGAGGATTTGAATGCTCTTGATATAGATCAAGCGGTCAAAATAATTGCTGGTTCTGCAAGATCAATGGGTATTGAGGTAAAAGATTAATTATGTCTTCAAAAAGATTTAAAAAACTGCCCGAAAAAACTTCAGAACTTCCATCTGAAGTAATTGAAAAATTACTTCCTGTAGTTAAAAAAAATTGTACAACTAAATTTGATGAGTCAGTTGATTTAAGTTTTCAGATTAACAATAAACAGAAAAAAAGTGAGATAAACATTAGGACTGTAGTCAACCTTCCTGGTGGAACTGGTAAAAAGATTAAAGTTGCTGTCGTATGTGAAGATACAAAGTCTGATGAAGCAAAAAGTGCTGGTGCAGATATTGTAGGTGGTGATGAATTTATTGAAAAAATTAAAAATGGTGAAATGAATTTTGAAAAATTAATTTGTACTCCATCTATGATGATTAAATTATCAAAGTTAGGAAAAATATTAGGACCAAAAGGTTTAATGCCTAATCCAAAGTTAGGAACTGTTACTGAAAATTTAAAAATAGCAATTTCAGATGCAAAATCCGG
>CACPGB010000027.1 GCA_902633515.1 uncultured Pelagibacteraceae bacterium
CTAAATTATCTAATTCTGAAAGATCTATTAAAAGTGAAAATACCTTATATTTAAAATAATGTTTTTTTGGTCTAAATCTTTTATGAATTACAGAGCCATTATAAATACAACTAATCATTTAGGTTTTTAAGCATTTCAATAGATGATTTTATTCCATCTTCATGAAAACCGTAACCAAAATAACTACCACAAAAAAGGATATTCCTTTTATTTTGCAACTTAGAGAGTTGACTTTGAAAATTTAAAGCTGATTGATCAAAATATGGATGAGTAAATTTTACTTTTTTTAAAATTTTCTTATCCTCGATCTTAAAATAGGGGTTTAAAGTAAGAAAAACATCTTCCTCACATCTAAGATTTTGTAATAAATTCAACCAGTAAGTAATTGAATTTTTTTTGATTTCATCTTTCTTAATTGAGGAATTCCATGAACACCAAGCCTTCCTATTTTTTGGCATAGCATTAGTGTCTGTATGGATATATGCAATGTTATCTTTATATTTATAATTTGATAAAATATTTTTTTCTTGTTCTGTTGGATTATCAATTATTGAAAGTGCTTCGTCTGCATGAGTTGCTAAAACAACTTTATCATAACCAAAATATTCACTTTCCCCGCCATAATATAAATCTATGCCTTTTGATTTGGCTTTTATTTTTTTAATTGGATAATTTTTAAAATGTTCCCCACTGATTTTTGATAGGATATTTTGAACATAAGTTCTGCTGCGATTTGAAACAGTATACCATTGAGGTCTATTTTTTAATTTAAAGAGACCATGATTTTTAAAAAACTTTAAGAAAAATCTCAACGGCATCTGACTAGCAGCTCTAGGTGGCATTGACCATATAGCTGAGACCATTGGTATCAAATGATAATTAATAAACTCCTTTGAAAGATTTTCATTATTAAGGTAATCACCAAGTGTGATCTCCTCATGAGTATTTGTTATATTATCACATTTTTTATAAAACTTAATTATGTCAAAAAACATTTTTAAAAATTTAAAATTAAATAAATTTGATTTATTAGAAAAAATTCCACCTAGACCTCTGCCACAATACTCGAAAGAAGATTTTTCAACTGAAACTGAAAAAGACATATCGCTTTTTTCTATTGCAATATTATTTTCGTCAAAAAAATTAATCAAATTAGGATAAGTTGCAAAGTTAAATACAATAAACCCTATATCTACTGAAACCTTTTTTGCGCCTAATGATAAATCAATTGTATGAGAATGACCCCCAAAGTGATCTTCCTTCTCAAAAAGATCTACATGATGATTTTTTGACAAATAATATGCAGCACTTAATCCTGAAATACCTGATCCAACTACTGCAATTTTCATTAATTGTTAAGCTGCATCTTCTTTGAATTCATCAATACTTGGGCAGGTACAAAATACATTCTTATCCCCATAAACGTTGTCCACTCTCGCAACTGGAGGCCAAAATTTATTTGTTCTCAGGAATTTTGCTGGATATGCAGCTTCTTCCCTTGAGTATTTATGGGTCCAATTATCAGATGCAAGTTCATTATCTGTATGTGGAGCATTTTTGATAGGATTATCAATTTTATCAAATTCTCCAGATTTAATTTTTTCTATTTCTTGCTTAATCTTTATTAATGTGTCACAAAATCTATCAAGCTCTGATAACCCTTCACTTTCAGTTGGTTCTATCATCATGGTACCAGCTACCGGCCATGACATTGTTGGTGCATGAAATCCAAAATCAATTAATCTTTTTGCGATATCCTCTTCCGTTATACCTGTCTCAGATTTGATATTTCTAATATCAATAATACATTCGTGTGCAACATTACCATTAGTGCCTTTATACAATATCGGAAAGTGATCTTTAAGCCTATGTGCAATATAATTCGCGTTTAATATTGCAACTTTAGTCGCAAGCTTTAACCCTTCTGCTCCCATCATTTTAATGTACATCCAAGAGATTGAAAGGATACTTGAGCTTCCCCAGGGAGCTGCTGAAACTGCTCCAATTCCAGTCGTTGGTCCACAATCTTTTATAACTGGATGATTAGGTAGATAAACTTGTAAATGCCTTTTACATGCAATAGGTCCCATACCAGGTCCTCCTCCTCCGTGAGGAATACAAAATGTTTTATGTAAATTAATGTGACAAACATCTGGACCAAAATTACCAGGCTTAGCAACTCCGACTAAGGCATTTAAGTTTGCTCCATCCATGTACACCTGACCGCCATGTTTGTGAACTAATTCACAAATATCAGATATTTTTTCCTCAAATACTCCATGAGTTGATGGATACGTTACCATTAATGCCCCGAGGTTTTCAGAATGTTGCTCTAATTTTTTCTTTAAATCATCAAAATCAACATTTCCTTCTTTATCGCAATTAACGACAACTACTTTCATACCAACCATTTGTGCACTTGCAGGATTAGTGCCGTGGGCTGAGCTTGGAATTAAACAGATATTACGATTAGCCTCACCTCTATCTAAATGATATTTGCGGATTACCATCAAACCGGCATATTCACCCTGAGCACCCGCATTGGGTTGTAAAGATACACCTGAAAAACCAGTGATAGATCGTAACCAGTTTTTTAGATCAGTAAATAAATCTCTAAATCCCTCCATTTGTTCAATCGGAACAAACGGGTGAGGTTCAGCAAATTCTCTCCAGGAAATTGGGGTCATTTCCGCAGCAGCATTTAATTTCATTGTGCATGACCCAAGTGCAATCATAGTTCTGTTCAATGCTATATCTTTATCCTCCAACCTTTTTAAATATCTAAGCATTTCAGTTTCAGAGTGATATGAGTTGAAAACTGGATGTTCTAAATATTTTGAAGTTCTTAATAGATTTCTTGGTAAATTTGGTAAACTTACTTTGGGGTCCTCTTTTTTGATTGATTCTGCTGCATTAAATATTTTAAGTAATTGATTTACTCTGTAAACATTTTTTTTCTCATCAAAAGAAACAGCAAGCATTTCAGAATTTACTTTTCGTATATTGACTTTTTGATTTAAAGCATTTTTAAAAATTTGATTGGTCTTTTCTTTAGTAACAATTGTAACTGTATCAAAAAAATAATTGGAATATAACTCATATCCAGATTGCTTTATCTTATCAGCAAAATTTTTAGCTAGTTGAGATACTCTCTCTGAAATATTCTTAATTCCATTTGGACCATGGTAAATAGCATATGCTGCTGAAACGATTGCTAATAAAGCTTGGGCTGTACAAATATTACTTGTCGCCTTATCTCTTCTGATATGCTGCTCTCTAGTTTGCAAAGATAGTCTGTATGCTTTATTGCCATGTCTATCTACTGATACACCAACAATTCTTCCAGGCATTGATCTTTTATACTCATCTTTCGTTGCAAAAAAGGCCGCGTGTGGACCTCCATATCCCATTGGAATACCAAATCGTTGGGAACTTCCAACTGCGATATCTGCACCAAGTTCTCTTGGTGTTTTTAATTTTGCCAATGTTAACAAATCACAAGCTAATATAGCCTTCCCACTCTTCTTGTGAATTTTGCTAATTGCTTCACTTGGGTCTTTAATATCTCCTAAAGTTCCTGGGTATTGCAAAATCCCACAAACTAAATCCTCTTTTAGTTGATCTAATAATTCATCTTCTTTACCTACCAAAACTTTTAAACCCATTGGTTCAGCTCTTGTTTGAATTACATTTATAGTTTGAGGATGGCAATCTTCAGATACAAAAACTAAATTACTATCATTTTTATTTAATCTATTACTAAGGCCCATCGCCTCTGCTGCTGCAGTGCCTTCATCTAATAGAGACGCGTTTGCAATATCCATCCCTGTAAAGTCCACAATCATTTGTTGAAAGTTTAATAACATTTCCAATCTTCCTTGCGCCACTTCTGGTTGATAAGGTGTGTACGAGGTATACCAACCTGGATTCTCCAGTATATTTCTTAAAATCACATATGGCGTATAAGTTCCATAATAACCCATCCCAATAAAATTTGAGTAAATTTGATTTTTTTTTGAAATTACCTTCAATTTTCTTAAAGCTTCATATTCAGAGTTTGACTCACCAATATTTAGTTCACCTTTAAACTTTATTTTTTTTGGAACTGTGTTGTCTATTAAATCATCTAGTGATTGATAATTTAATTGTTTTAACATTTTTAATTGATCTTCTTTAGAAGGTCCAATGTGTCTTTTTAAAAAATCTTTTTCTGAATTTGGTAACATTATGTTGATGTCTCCTTCGCAAATTTATCGTAATCATCTTTACTCATTAAAGTATCCATTTCTAAAGGATTTTTTATTTTAAGTTTAAAAAACCATGCTGAATTCTCTGGGTCTTGATTGATCTTAGAAGGATCGTCTACTATAGCTTGATTAGTATCAACTACCTCACCACTCACAGGAGTATATACATCACTTGCAGCTTTTGTTGACTCAACCACTCCTGCTGTTCCATCTTTTTCGACATTTGAACCTTTTTCTGGAAGTTCTGCAAAAACTATATCACCTAACATTTCTGTTGCATGTTTTGTGATACCAATTGTTGCTATATCACCATCTAACTTGATCCATTCGTGTTCTTTTGAATATTTTAATTCACTCATTAATTTACTTCTTTAACATAACTCTTTTTATAAAACGGTAAACTACAAATATTAGCTGGATGTTTTTTACCTCTTACTTCTAGAAATACTTTAGTATTTTTTTTGGAAAATTCATTTTCTACATAACCCATTGCAACAGGTCCGTTTACGCTTGGTCCAAAGGTGCCACTAGTAATTTCTCCAATGTGAACATCTGATTGATTAAATATTTTTGTTTTTTCTCTGGCTATTATTCTTCCCTCAGGTTTAATTCCAACTCGAATTTTACTAACACCATCATTTAATTGTTTAATTATTATGTCAGATCCTATAAAATCTCCTTTAGATATTCTTTCTTTAGATATTGCCCACTTTAAATTTGCTTCAATAGGAGTTTTGTCTTTATCAAGATCATGGCCATATAAACATAAACCAGCTTCTAATCTTAATGTATCCCTAGCTCCTAGACCTATTAACTTAGATCCTTTGTTGATTAATTCTCTAGTCAATTTATCCACAAAAACATTCGCAATCGATATCTCAAAACCATCCTCACCTGTATAACCAGATCTCGTAATATAAACTCTCTGTTTCTCAAACAAAAACCAATTTCCTGACATAAAATTTAGATCTTTTACACCATCAAAAGCATCGTTTAGGATTTGTGATGATTTAGGGCCCTGGATTGCAATTAAAGATCTATTTTCATCCAAAACCATTTTGTACTTTTCTTTTAAAAATTCTTTCAAAATTTTAAAGTCATTATCTTTGCATGCTGCGTTAAGAATTATCAAAAAACCTTCATTTATTTTTGTAATAATCAAATCATCTTGTATCCCCGCATCTTTGTTCATTAAGAAGCTATATTTTGAATGATTTAATTTTAAATTTTTCAAATCCAAAGGAAAAATTTTTTCTAAATCTTTGATAAGGTCTTCACCTCCATAAATAAATAATTGACCCATATGGGAAACATCAAAAATTCCTGAATGATTTCTTGTGAATTTATGTTCCTCAACAATGCCTTCAGAATATTGAATTGGCATTTGATAGCCTGCAAATTCAACAAATTTTGCGTTACAATCTTGATGTAACCGGTGCAGTGATGTTTTTTTAATTTTCATACTAACTCTTTTTACCCATCTGTATATTTGCCTGAGAGTTTTGCTCCTTCGGCGAGAATTTAATCTCTTTCCAGAGTTAATACGTTACGGTCCTTATTGCCTGAGAGATTCCTGGGCGGTTGCTCCTTCGGCGCTACTATGTTTTGTAGTCTCTCCCGTAGATAATTTTATAACATAGATCTTAATAAACTTAAATATTTAATATACTTTGTTTTTAGTAATGAATTTGTTTAAAAACTGTAAAACTACTGCCGTAATAACAATTGAACCACCTAACAAAACAAAAAATGGGGGATTTTCATTGGCAAACATCCAGGCCCATAATGGTCCAAGAACTGCTTCTGTTAACATTATGATTCCAACATAAGCTGAGGGTGTTGATCTTGCGCCTATAGTTATAAATATGAAGCCAAAACCTAACTGAAAAAAACCAGCTAAAAAACCAAGAAATATGTCTTTGTAAGATATTAGAATTGTTGGTGACATAATTAATCCAACTATCATTGCAATTATACCTGCGATAAGTTGGAGGGGTATCATGTCAACTTCTGGAAATTTTCTAACAATCAATATTAAAATTGCAAAAGATATAGGCATAATAAACGCCACAATATTTCCAGTCATTTCTCCTGGTGATATTGAATTTCCCAACATTAAAATAATCCCTGAAATGGCCAATAAAATACAAAAAAATGTTAATTTAGAAATGGTTTCTTTCAAAAAAATATATCCGAAAATAGCTAAAAAAAGGGTTTGAGTTTGAATGATAAAATTTGTGTTTGCAACAGTTGTTTCGTACATAGCAAATACATAACTTACAAAACCTACAGATAATATTATACCGCCAAAAAAACCTGGAATACCAGATTTATAAAGTGCTCCAAATACTTTTTTTTTATATGTAAATAAAAGAAAAAAAGTGACAA
>CACPGB010000028.1 GCA_902633515.1 uncultured Pelagibacteraceae bacterium
AGAGAAGTAAAAAAATTCACAATCCTATAACGTACAATTTTACTAAAAAGTATATTTATTATTATTATGGATTTTTTTGGATTCTTTTATTGCTATTTGTATTTATCAATTAAATGAATAAAAAATTAATTTTGATAATTCTTGCAATCTTAGCAATAGAACTTTCTGGCCACGGAATTTTCGCTTCACTATTTAGATTAATTGGTTCAATGAATTAATTAGGGTTTTGGAGGGATCTCCTCATTATTCATAAATTTAAAACCCTTCTTTACTGCTTCTCTCTCAGATATTTCAATATACCATCTGGTAAGGTTTTTATAATTTTTTAGACCAATATCATGCCACTCATGTCTTGCTATCCAGGGAAAAGTTCCGATATCGGCAATAGTATAATTTTCTCCAGATAAAAATCTTGATTTAGATAATCTCTCATCTAATTCTTGATAAATTCTTTTTGAAATCTTAAAATATCTTTCTTCTCCAAACTGACTTTTGCCAGGATTGTAATGGTGAAATTGATGATGTTGTCCGAGCATTGGGCCCACATATCCCATTTGTGCCATCAACCATTGGTTTATCTCTAATCGATCCTTTTTATCATAAAACTTTCCACTCTGTTCGGCTAAATAAATTAAAATCGCTCCTGACTCGAAAATGTTCTTGTTATTATCTTGGTCAACAATCACAGGTATTTTGCTTAACGGACTTATTTTTTTAAATTCAGGTTTGAATTGATCACCTTTATCAAGATTTACTTTAACTACTTTATATTCATAATCAATCTCCTCAAGCATAATACTTATTTTTTTTCCATTTGGAGTATTAGCAGAATAAAGCTCAATCACTTTTTACACCAAGACGCTCTTTAATAGTTTTTGATGAAGTGGTAAATTCAAATCTATATTTTTCATTTGGTCTGGCTAATTTGAAACAAGCTCTAGCGGCTAGAGCTCCCTCATGAAAACCAGATAAGATTAATTTTAATTTGCCAGGATAATTACAAATATCTCCAACTGCATAAATCCCTTTTTGATTGGTCTCAAATTTTTCTGTATCCACTTCAATAGTTTTTTTGTCAATATTAAGACCCCAATTTGCGATTGGTCCAAGTTGCATAATTAAACCAAAAAAACCTAATACATAATCAGTTTTCAAATTTTTAATTTCATTGTTATCATTTTTAATATCAATACTCTCTAAATTTTGATCTCCTTTAACAAAAGACATTTGATATTGAGTAAATAAATTTATTTTTTCATTTTTTGCAAATTGATGCATTTTATCAATCGTAGCTTTTGCACCTCTAAATTCGTCTCTTCTATGTATCAAATTAACACTACATTCTTTTGATAATTCAATAGCCCAATCTAGTGCACTATCTCCTCCACCAAAAATTGATACTGTTTTGCCTTTAAAAATCTTTTTATCTTTTACAGAGTAAAATAAAGATTTATTTTCAAATTTTTCACACTCTTTTGGAGAAAACCTTCTTGGTTCAAATGAACCGACGCCTCCAGCAATTATAACATTAGGTGTGGAGAATGAGGTGCCATTATTAGTTTTAACTAACCAATTGTCATTTTCTTTTTTAACTTCTTCTACTCTTTCGTTTAAATGAAATTTAATGTCAAATGGTTTTAATTGATTAATTAAATTGTTTGTTAATTCTTTACCGGTACATTCAGGAACTGCAGGTATATCATAAATTGGCTTATCTGGATAAAGTTCAATACATTGGCCACCAATCTTATCTAAATTATCAACCACTTCACAATCAAGACCAATTAATTTTAATTGATGTGCGGTAAATAAACCAGTTGGACCTGCTCCAATTATTAATGCATCTGTTTTGATCATTTATGCTTGCTTCGATGGAATGTTTACTTCGAGACCATCTGTTTCATCTGAGACTATGATTTGACAACTAAGTCTACTATTTGTTTTTGGTTCAAATGCCATATCTAACATATCTTCTTCGCCATCTTCTTTTTTAGGAAGTTTATTAAACCAGTCTTCTTTGACATAAACATGGCAGGTTGCACAAGCCATCCCTCCACCACAATCTGCATCAATTCCTGGAATATCGTTCTGTACAGCACCTTCCATAACAGTGAGACCATTTTGAACTTCGATTACATGTTTGTTATTGTCATGAGTAATGTAAGTAATTTTAGCCATTGATGAGAATATAGGTGCTAAAAAAAATAGGGCAAGTATGCATAAACATACTCGCCCTATAAATTTAATTTAAAGCGGAATTATCTGTTTCCAGCTCTTGCTCCAGCTGAACTTACTGCAGCAGCCCAGATTACTAGACCGAATGCAATTTTGTTTATAAAGTCAGCTAAGTTGTAAATCACGTTTAGTGAGTCAGCGTCTACTCCACCTGTTAGGTAACCAAAAATGTAACCTAATGGGTAGATAGCCCATCCTACAGTTACGATCATTCTCATCGCACCAAAAGCAGTAACAAGAGCTTTGTTTCCACTCTTAGCAGCAGCTTTTCCAGCTTCTCCTGAGAATATCTCATATAGAATGTATATCCAACCTGCCATACCGATTACAAAACCAAGTGTAGCGTTGATGTATCCAGCTTCTCCTAAATACCCACCGATTAACATTACTAATGAACCGATTAACAATCTCCAGAACATTCCAGAGTTTGCTTTTCTTACAGCTGCTAGAATTAAGTAAAACTCTATCATCTGTAATGGCACAGTAATCAACCAGTCAATATATCTATATACCGTAGGTGAATCACCAGTAGTCACCCATACATCTCTCATGTACATGTAATGAATGAATGCAATACCAGTTACAAGACCAGCTACAGTTACTGACGTTTTCCAGCCAGCAGCTACAGAACCTCTCTCCATGAAGAAGAAAGCAGTAGAAGCCAACATACCCATTGAAATTATCCAAAAAGAAATTCCAACAAAGTCATCTTGAGCTAACATAGTGGTCGCTGCGTTTGCAACACCTGTAATACCGATAAGGGCAACAGCTGCTAATGCAAACATTTTAAGTTTTTTCATAAAAAACTCCCTCTTTAGTTAGTTTTTATTAGTTTATATAAACTAAGCTTAAGTCTCTCTAAGCAAAAGTTGAGGTTAAATACCAAATTAAAAGACTTTATGGAAGGACTTAATTGTCATTAATTTACATTGATTTTACTTGTTTTTTAAAATTAAATACAATTTGTGATTTAATAACCACAACAAATTACAACAACGAATCAAAATAATTATGACAGAAAAATTCAGCAAAATTTACGATCTTTCTATTAAGGAACCTGAAAAGTTTTGGCAAGAGGCTGCTAATGATATCTTCTGGTTTAAAAAACCAACTAAAATTTTAAATAAATCAAATCCCCCTTTTTATAAATGGTACGAGGATGGAGTTACAAATACGTGTTATAACGCTTTAGATATTCATATTGACCAGGGCAAAGGTGATAAAACAGCTCTGATTTATGATAGTCCTATTACTGGAAACAAAAGTACGCTCACTTACAAAGTGTTAAGGTCAAAAGTATCTAAATTTGCTGGTGCACTCAAAGATCAAGGTGTCGATAAAGGTGATCGAGTAATAATTTACATGCCAATGATACCTGAGGCGGTTGTTGCAATGCTTGGCTGCGCAAGAATTGGTGCGATACATTCAGTTGTTTTTGGTGGATTTGCTTCAAATGAACTAGCAAGCAGAATTGATGATAGCAAAGCAAAACTTTTAGTAACTGCGTCGTGTGGTTTTGAACCTGGAAGGATTGTTGAATACAAGCCACTAGTAGACGAAGCAATTAAACAAGCAAAACACAAAATTAGTAAAATGATTTTATTCCAAAGAAAAGGTCATGAAGTGAAATTAAATGCACCAATTGAAATTAGTTGGGATGAGGTGCATGCTAATGCCAAAGATACTGATTGTGTTGAGATGAATTCAAATGAATTTGCTTACATACTATATACCTCAGGCACTACAGGAACTCCAAAAGGTATTGTTAGAGATATTGGAGGCCACATCGTTGCATTAAAATGGACAATGAAAAATATTTATAACATTGATGAAGATGACATTTGGTGGTCAGCGAGTGATATTGGTTGGATTGTCGGTCACTCCTACATTGTTTATGCTCCATTATTTAAAGGATGCACCACTGTGTTGTTTGAAGGTAAACCTGTGGGTACACCTGACGCTGGTGCATTCTGGAAAATAATTTCTGACTATAAAGTTAAATCTTTGTTTACTGCGCCAACAGCTTTTCGAGCAATTAAAAAAGAAGATCCTGAAGGAAAATTTTTTTCTAAATATGATTTAAGTAAATTTGAAAGTCTTTTTCTTGCTGGAGAGCGAGCTGATCCAGATACAATTAAATGGGCAGAGAATTTATTAAAAGTTCCAGTGATTGATCATTGGTGGCAAACTGAAACAAGTTGGGCAATCAGTTCAAATTGTACTGGTATTGAAATGATGAAAACAAAATATGGCTCAGCTTGTAAAGCGGTACCGGGTTATGATGTTAAAATTATAAAATCAGATCAAACGTTAGCAAAGCCAAATGAAATGGGTGATATTGTAGTAAAATTACCTTTGCCTCCAGGAACTTTTCCAACTCTTTGGAATGCAGATCAAAGATATAAAGAGAATTACATGTCAAATTATGAAGGCTATTATCAAACCTATGATGCAGGTCACATTGATGAAGATGGCTATATCTGGATTATGTCTAGAACTGATGACATTATCAATGTTGCCGGTCACAGGTTATCTACAGGTGCAATAGAAGAAGTCTTATCAGAACATCAGTCAGTTGCAGAATGTGCAGTTCTTGGAATAGCTGACAAATTAAAAGGTCAATTACCTATTGGATTAATTGTTTTAAAAGCAGGTGTGGATAAAGATATCGAAACAATTTCTAAAGAATGTGTTCAAATGGTGAGAGATAAAATAGGACCAGTAGCTGCTTTTAAAGTTGCAATAGTTATAAAAAGACTTCCAAAAACAAGATCGGGTAAAATTTTAAGAGGAACTATTAGAAAAATCGCTGATAGTGTTGAGTATAAAATGCCTCCAACCATTGATGATCCAGCAATTTTAGATGAGATCAAAGAGGATTTAATAAAGAATAATATTATAAAAAGTGCTTAAAACTTATTTATTTTTAATCGGCGCAATTTTTTGTGAAGTAGCAGGCACTATGCTATTACCAGTTTCACAAAACTTCACCAGACTAATTCCTACAAGTTTTCTTGTAATATTTTATTTAACTGCTTTTTATCTACTGACTTTTGTGGTGAATAAGCTTCCGATAGCAATCGTTTATGCCACTTGGAGTGGTCTTGGAATATTTACAATTACAATACTGGGGTATATTTTTTTCAAGCAAACTTTAGCTTGGCAATCGATATTAGGATTATTTTTAATTGTAATTGGCGTAGTGTTAGTAAATAGTTTTACAATAAAACTTAATTAAACTCTAATGAGATTCCCTCTGGATCTCCTATAATTTTTCCATCTTTCATTTTAGTTTTCCCGGCAATAATTGTTGCTACGGGTGTTCCTTTAAACGCAACATCATTAAAAGGTGACCAGCCACATTTACTTTCAATATTTTCATTTTTGATCACAATTTTTTTATTCATATCGACAATAGTAAAATCTGCATCATAACCCTCTTTAATAAATCCTTTATTCTTTATCCCAAATATTTTAATTGGATTTTCACATACCAGGTTCACCAATTGATTGAGTGATAATTTTCCATTATTAACATGGTTTAACATAACTGTCATAAGCGTTTGGACACCTGGCATCCCTGAAGGTGAATTTGGATATTCTTTATCTTTGTTTGCTTTTAAATGGGGTGCATGGTCTGAGCCAATAGTGTCATTGATATTATTTTTTACCGCATACCACAATCGATCGTAATGAGATTTGTCTCTTATAGGAGGATTCATTTGTGCATAGGTTCCAAGTTTGTCATAACAATCTGGAGCATAGATTGTTAAATGCTGCGGGGTAATTTCGAAAGTAATATTGCCTTTGTGTTGAGATAAAAAATCTATTTCTTGCTTAGTTGTTACATGAAGAACATGAGCTCTCTTATTATATTTTTTAGCAATTCTAACAATCCTTCTGGTTGAGGAAATAGCACACTCTTCACTTCTCCAAACAGGGTGTGAATGAACATCCCCATTTTT
>CACPGB010000029.1 GCA_902633515.1 uncultured Pelagibacteraceae bacterium
CTCCAAATCCAACCGCTAATGGAATAATTATAAATAATGGCAAAGGTATCAAATATAAAAAAAACATTCCAACGATTGAAGTCAACAGATGTCCAAAAAAAATATTTTTGGGTTGGGCAAATGGACTTTCTGGATATCCATATAAGAGAACCATTGAAGACCCAAAAGATGCAATTAAAAATATTCCAAATTCAGTTTTATAAGTTAAAATAGTTAAAATACCAATTGTGATTATTGAAAATAATCCTGCAAAAAAAGATTGTTTTAAATTCTTCATAAGATTATTTCGATACTATTTTTTTCATAGTTTTAAAGGGTAACAAAATACATTCCTTGCGAGTAAGATTTTTTTCATAAAATATTTTATCAAGCGTTTTCCATTTTTTTTCAATATTCTTAAAGTTTCCTTCAAAATACGATTCAGCATCATCACACAATTCATTAATTTTTGATTTAGTCTTATTAATTGAAACTTTAGAAAGTAGATTTACAGAAGCTTGACAATAAACACAAGATTTACCTTGATAGCCGAAATCAACAATTTTATTTTTTTTAATAATTAAATCTATTCTCATTTCGTCACCACATAACGAATTTTTCAATTTTGAGTGGTGTGTATGATTTTTTATATTTTTGTTATTGGTGGTATCAGAAGCTATTTCAAGTATATCTAAATTCATATCAATTTATTATATTAAAAAAAATATTTTGTATAACAATTTAATTTATGTTGTAGTAGGAATTATTTAGATCTAAATATTTGATAATGGTTGAACTTAAAAATGAAAAAATAGCTGTGCCCGTAGTTTTATTTGCGGGTATACTTTGGTCCTTTGGTCCTTTAGTAGTTAGGTATATGAATGATCCAAATATGGTACCTTGGCAATATATTTTTGGCAGAGGTTTAACCATTTTTATAATTTTAAACTTGTATCTATATTTTGAGGAAGGGATTAATTTTTATAAAAACTACAAAAAAATTGGTAAATCAGGGCTTGTTGGTGGTACAGGTCTTGGAATTGCGATGATTTCGTTCATTTACTCAATAACTAACACTACCGCTGCAGTTACTTTATTATGTTTAGCTGTAATGCCATTTTTTACAGCCTTACTAGCATTTTTATTTTTAAAAGAAAAAATTTCTCTAAATGTTTGGATATCAATGCTTATAGCTACTGTGGGTATTATAATTATGGCCTTAGGTAACACTGAGAAAAATTCTTTAATTGGTTTTGTTTTTGGACTTACATCATCTGTGGGATTTTCAATATTTTCTGTTACCCTTAGATGGAGAAAAGAAACTCCTAAATTTACAACTGTTGCAGTTGCGGGATTGTTTTGTTTTATAACTGCTACGATAATGATTCTTGTAAATAAACAACCTTTTTTTGCAACCAGTTATAATAGTGCGATGTTCTCTTTACACGGGGTAATAGTGTGTTTAGGTCTTATCTTATATTCAATAGGATCAAAAGCTATCCAAGCTGCTGAGTTAACTTTGCTATCATTAACTGAAGTTATAGGTGGGATCTTTTGGGTGTGGTTACCTTTATTTGGAATCAATGAAGTTCCATCAGTAAATACTATAGTGGGTGGTTTCTTTCTTTTTATTTCACTTATTTATTATAGCCTTATTATGAGATGGAATAAAAGATATATCGCCTTAAATTAAAACTTATCTAATGGACAGAAATAAAGTTATTGTTAATAGTTGGAATGAGTGGGATCCATTAAAACACGTAATTGTTGGAAGCGCTGATGGCACATGTATCCCTGCTCCTGAACCAGCGCTGGAAGCAAAGGTTCCTGAGGATTCAGATATGAGAGGAAAGTTTGGCCCTAGAACAAAAGATACAATAGACAAAGCTAATCAATTACTAAATGATTTTTCTGAAATATTAATCAAACGTGGAATACGAGTAGATAGACCAACACCAATTAATTTTAATCAACAAACTTCAACTCCTGATTGGGAAACTCAAACAATGTTTGGATGTATGCCGCCTAGAGATGTGTTGCTTACTGTTGGAAATGAAATCTTAGAGGCTACTATGAGTTATCGGTGTAGATGGTTCGAATATCTTTGTTATCGACCTCTCTTAAAGAAGTATTACAACTTAGATCCAAATATGAGACATGAGTCAGCACCTAAACCAAGATTGACTGATTTGGATTATAGAAAAGATTATCTATCAGATAAAATAGGAATTGAAAAAAGATTAAAATGGACTGAAGATAAATATTTCGTAACCACTGAAGAAGAACCTTTATTTGACGCGGCAGATATACTTCGATTTGGAAAAGATTTAATTGTTCAGCATGGGTTTACTACAAATTTAAAAGGTATCGATTGGTTGAAAAGACATTTTAAAGAGCACAGAGTTCATGCAGTAAATTTTCCTGGAGACCCGTATCCAATTCATATTGATGCTACATTTACACCAATTAAAGAGGGTTTAATTATTAATAATCCTCAAAGAAGATTACCCAAAGATCAAAGAAAACTTTTTGAAAATAATGGATGGGAAATAATAGACGCTGCACAACCTGCTCATAACGAACCTCCACCATTATGTTATTCATCCGTTTGGCTTTCAATGAATGTACTAGTGCTTGACTCAAAGACAGTTTGTGTTGAAAAAAGTGAAAAATATCAAGCCGATCAACTTGATAAATTAGGCATGGAGGTAATTCCTGTTGAATTAAGAGAAGCTTATGCTTTTGGTGGGGGACTTCATTGTTGTACTGCTGATGTATACAGAGAGGGCGAAGTTAAAGATTATTTTCCAAATCAATAAAAAATCTAATTTTTTTTAGATTTATTAATATTAAAATTTTCCAATCCACCAGACTTGTTGGTTAGATTTTTATCTATTTCCTCAAATCTTGCTCTTTTTTCAATTTCTTTTTGAAATAGTTTTTGTTCTCTTTTAATTTCTTCTTGTTCTTTTTGTTTTTGTTCTCTATCAAACTTTTCTTCCCACTCTTTGATTTTGACAAATTCAATTTCTTTTTGTCTATCCTCTTCTTCTTTTAACATCTTTAGTTCTTTATTTTTTCTCCTTTGTTCTTTTAATTCCTTATTTTTTTGTTCTTCCTCTCTTACTTTTAAATCAATTTCTTTTCTATTTTGTTCCTCTTCTCGAATTTTGATTTGTTTTTCTTTCTCCCTTAACTCTTTTGCAACAAGTATTAATTCCTCATCTTTTTTTATTAATCTTTCTTCCTCTAATTTTTGTTTTTCTTCTTTTTGCTTTATTTCCTTTTCCTTTGTCCTCAACTCATCTTCAGTTGATCTTATTTTGTTGTTTTCTTTTGTAAGCTTATCCTCCCAAATCTTTAACTCTTTCCTTTGTTTTTGATAAGAGTTCCTTTCCTCAAATTTTTGTAATTTAATTGCTTTGATTTTGTTTAATTCTTTATTTTTTTTATAATTAGATAAAGCGTTACTTATAGATGTGGTAGTGAATTTTGCTATTTTAGATAATCCATTCGTTTTTTTTCTAGTTTTTGTTTTTTTCTTTTTTAAACTCATTTTTAAATTTCATTTATTTCACAAGATAAATTCCAATTATTCAATAAAATTCTAAAAAAACTTTACTTTTAGTATGCTACAACCTGAAAGTGATTTATTTAATAAACTATACTGATTTATTTATCCTCGGTTTCTTCTTTTTTATATTTAACACCTTTTCTCTCTAAAATTTCTTTTACTTTTTCAGAGTAGGGTTCCTCAATGTGTTCGGTGGTAGGGTTAAGTTCTATTCCAGCTGGGGTAATAGTTTGAGGCATAGCAACAAACTGTGAGTCTGGATTTTCCACACTTTTTCTTACTTTCATTCTATGTATTCCAAAAAACCCGATAAGAGAATGAAAAATAAAAAGAAAAACGAAAAAACCATTAGGCCCAATAAGATCCATAAGTATTGAACAAAAGAATGGACCACTAATTGCTCCCAATCCAAAAGCAAATTGAAGTCCGGCTCCAGCCGCAACAAATTTTTCTTTTGAAATATTATCATTTGTATGTGCTAAAATTAAAGAAAACATCGGCAAACTACAGAATGAAAAAAGAATAAAGAATATAAAGAACCATGTTTTGCTTGTCGCAAGACCATCTGGCAAATATATTTGTTTTGAAACAATTATTGCAATAATTGCAAATATTGCCGCTCCAAATGTTGAAAAAACAATTACTTTTCTTCTGTCATAAATATCTGAAATTTTACCAACTGGAAATTGTGCTATTGCACCCGATATTGCTAAAAGAAAAGTTACAATTGATATTTCTAATATTGTGAAGTTCATTGAGGTAGCGTAAACTGCCAATAATGTAAATAAAGCTGATTGAATTGTTCCATAAAAAAGAGAACTCACCATTCCAAAAGGTGAAGCTTCATATAACTCTTTCATGCTCATTGCTTGTATTTTTTTAAAATTTGGTGGTTTTTTTTTTGTTAATAAAATTGGGATTAGAGCCGCTGAAGTAATTACTGAAACTAAAATAAAAGGTTGAAAGTTTTTAGGACTACTAAAATTTAATAAGAACATACCTATTCCAATAGCACCATAAAGTGTGACCATATATATAGAAAGAACACTTCCTCGATTTTTATTACTTGATCGGTCATTTAACCAACTTTCAGCGACTGTATAGATGCAAACCATACTCACACCTGTAAGTATTCTTAATAAAAACCATATAAATGGGTGAATTATAATTGAGTGAATTAAGACAACCAAAGAAGCCAAAGATGCAAATGCTGCAAAAACTCTAACGTGACCAACTTTTGAAATTATATTTGGAATAGTTGCAGCACCTACAAAATATCCAATAAAATAACCAGACATCATAAACCCAGTCGAAGTAAGACTAAACTCTTCTTGAACAGCTCTGACACCTAGGAGGGATCCCTGAAATCCATAAGCCATCATAATTAATCCCATTCCTAAAAAAAGTGCCCAAGAATTTTTTAAAACTTTGTTCATAAATCTGAGGTAATTATTCGCGATGTATTATTAAATCAAGTCTTAATTGTGACAAGTTAAGAATTTTTAAGTTTTAAATATGAGTGAACTGCTATAGTAATAATTATAATTAAACCACCTTGAAGTGTTTCTAAACTGGGATGTTCCTTTATAATCAACCAAACCCAAATTGGACCAATTATAGTTTCCAGCAGAAAAAAAAGATTAACTTCTGCAGCAGGTATAAACCTTGGTGCAATGGTCACTAACACAAAAGGTATTGCTACACACAAAATACACATTAATGGAACAATCAATAGATCTTTACCAATTAACGTAAAACTCTCGATAAAAAGTAATGCAAAAATTGCTACAAATAATTTACCAACTACTGCAGCAGGAACTAAATTTTTACTCTTGCCAGATCTAATTATTATCGCTCCAACTGCTAAACCAATTGCAGTAACAAATCCTAAAATATCTCCATAAAAATTACCCAACCTTAAAGAGTCATAGAAAATATATATTATTGCTAAAAAAGTTATAATTATTGAAATCAATGTTTTTTTATCAGGCGGCTCTTTGAGAAATATTGCCCCAAGAATAGCCGATAACATTGGAGCGGTCGCTATCATAACCAAGGTATTTGCAACGTTCGTATTTTGAATAGAAACAACAAAAGTTATATTGGTTATACTAAATGTAATTACGTAAAATATTCCATGATAACTACTAGTGAAAAGAATTTTAAAAAAATTTAACTTATAAATAATTAACATAGCTAATAAAACTGTCGTAAAAGGAATAATTCCCCTATAAAAAACTAAACTCCAGGTATCTAAATTTGAAAGCCTAATGAATAGCGAGTCTGGTGTAATAAATATTACTGCAACAAAGGCTAATAATGATCCCCTTTGTTGGTCTGTAAGATTTTTCACGCTTTTAATTCTTTCCAGAAAGTTGAGGCAAGATTAATTTTTGAGAGATCATAGAAAGTTTTTAATCCAGTTGGTGATGTTACATTTATGTCACCATTGAGTTGCTCATCTATAAAGTCAATTCCTGCAAAGAAAATTTTATCTTTTTTTAGATCTTTACTAATCAACTTTGATATTTTCATCTC
>CACPGB010000030.1 GCA_902633515.1 uncultured Pelagibacteraceae bacterium
GCTAATAGAAAAAAAAAGTGTAAACTTGTTTCCAATAATTATTTTTACAATTGGTTTCTCAATTGTTTTCATCATTTTTGGGGCTGCATCAACTTTTTTAGGTCAAGTATTATTGCAAAATTCAAATGAGCTTAGAATTGGTGCTGGATTAGTAATCTGTATTTTATCTTTGCACTTAATTGGTATTATAAATTTAAAGTTTTTGAATTATGAAAAAAGATTTCACACAAATACTAACACTAATTTTTTTAGTCCAATATTAATAGGCATGGCTTTTGCTTTTGGATGGACTCCTTGCATAGGTCCTATTCTTGGTTCCATTTTAGCACTTGCGTCAACTGAAGAAAGTATCAGTAGAGGTATAATACTTTTATCATTTTATTCTTTGGGACTTGCATTACCATTTATTTTATCTGGTTATTTAATTCAAAGATTTTTGATTTTTTCAAAAAATTTTAAAAAGAATATTAATTTAATTTCGAAAATTGGTGGTGTAATATTATTAATTACAGGTATATTAATATTAACAAATCAATTACAAGCAATAGGTTATTATTTACTAAATATATTTCCTTTTTTGCAAAATTTTGGATAATTTATTATGAAAATTTATCAAATAGACTCAAGCGCAAGAAAAGAAGGTTCAACTTCGAGAGCTTTGGCAAAAAGATTACTGGATAAAATAAAAAAACCTAATGATGAGGTAATTTATAGAGATCTTAATGAAGAAATGGTTTTTGTAACTGGTTTAACAGAGTCTGGAATGAATATTGATGAGAAAGATCAAAATGAAAATCATAAAAAAATGTTTAAACTCTCGGATAAGTTAGTCAAGGAATTGAAGGAGAGTGATGTTATCATAATATCTGCCCCAATTTACAATTATGGTCCCCCAGCGACCTTGAAGGCTTGGTCAGACCTGGCTGCTAGAATTGGCGAAACATTCAAATTCAAGCCTAATGGGAGAAGAGAAGGCTTATTAAAAAACAAAAGAGCTTATTTGATAATAACGTCTGGAGGAACAAAGCTTAATAGTAAAGAGGATTTTTTAACCCCATGGTTAAAATTTATTTTGAATTTTTTTGGTATAGATAAAGTTGATACGATTAGTGCAGATCAAATGGCTTTAGATTATGAAAAATCAATAAAAGATGCGTATGCACAAATTGATAAAGTATCATTATAATATATTTGTGATCTAAATTTATTTAATCCTTTATAATTAAATGAAATAATTTATAGTATAAATAGGGGTGTCTTAACAGACTGAGATTAAACCCTATGAACCTGTCCGGTAATTCAGAAAGGGAATAATGGATAACAACTATTTTTTAACTCAATTTAATGCACTATCTATTGTAATATTAATAAGTTTAATTTTTTTATCTTTAGGTATTTATTATTCGAAAAACTATCAAGGATTAAAAAACTATCTAACTGCTAACAGAAATATAGGATTTGTCTCATTAACTACAAGTTTAACTGCATCTGCGTTAGGTGCTTGGATACTTTTTGGTCCAGCATCAGCTGCTACTTGGGGAGGTTTAGGTGCAATAATTGGATATTCATTGGGGACCGCTTTCCCTATGTTTTTTTTTATATATCTAGGAAAAAAAATTAGGAAAGAATTTTCAAGAGGTTCATCACTAATAGAATTTTTAAGAAAAAAATTTGGCAAAAGTTTATTTAAACTTATTTTATTGATGACCATTTTTTATATGTTTATTTTCTTATGTGCCGAAGTAACTGCTGTAGCGGTTTTAATCAATTATATATCAGGTACTGAACTTTGGATTACCGCCTTAATTGTACTTATATGTACTTTAACTTATACTTTATATGGTGGATTAAAAGCTTCGATATTGACTGACAATATTCAAATGTTTGTCATTGGTTTTTTGCTGTTGATTACTTTAATATATATTTTGTCTTTCACAGGATCAAAATTTTCATTTGATTTTGTAAAAGAAAAAAACCCACATCTTTTAAGTGGATTTTATTTACCTGGCTATACCTCTGGTTTAACTTTTTTTATTGCTGTTGCAGCAACAAATTTATTTCATCAAGGCAATTGGCAACGTATTTATGCAGCAAAAGATTATAAAACTTTAAAAAAAAGTTTGATCGTATCTTTTTTGATAATTATACCGATTGTTTTTTTTATGGGCTTTACAGGACTAGTTGCTTTTTCACTCAACTCGTCAATAAGGCCCGATCTTGGTTTTTTTTACTTATTACTGAATGAACAAGAAATATTCTTATCTGTAGTAATTATTATTTTAGGTCTAGCATTAACTATCTCAACAGTAGATACATTAATTAATGCGATATCAAGTTTAATTATAGTTGATGGTAAAGCTACATTTGAATTTAAAAAGAAGACTAATTATTTGAATTTTTCAAAATATATAATTATATTTTTATCCATAATATCTTTTGTTATCGCATCATATGGTTTTGATATTTTATATTTGTTTTTACTGGCTGACTTATTTTGTTGCGCGTTTGTGATGACAGTTTTTTATAGTTTTTATAATAGAATAAACGAAAAAACTGCATATATATCAATCATTATCGGACTGATAGCTGGCTTTTTATTATTCCCTTCACCAGATTTCTCAAAAAGTTTATTAGTTGGTGTATTGTTATCAAAAGAAATATTTAGTCCCTTTATATCCCAATCATTGTTATTTTTGTCTTTTATCATTGCAACTTTTTTACCTTTTTTGGTTTTAAAAGCTCAAAAGATCAAATTTTAGTCGATTGTATTAAGTGAATTAATAGTTATATAACTGACCGAATGTCAGAAAATCAAATAGTAATTAATAATCTCTCAAAAGTTTATGATAACGGCTTTAATGCATTAAAAAATATCAACCTTAATATCAAAAAAGGAGAAATTTTTGCAATGCTTGGACCCAACGGGGCAGGCAAAACTACTTTGATTAGTATAATTTGTGGTATTGTCAAACCATCATCAGGAAAAGTTACAGTTGAAGACTTTGATATCATTGAGGATTATAGGGAAACAAGATCACGTATAGGACTCGTTCCTCAGGAGTTAACTTTAGAGCAATTTGAAACTGTTTTTAATAACGTTTCATATTCAAGAGGTTTGTATGGAAAAAACCCAAATCCAAAACATATTGAAAAAGTCTTAAAACAACTCAGTCTTTGGGACAAAAAAGATTTGATCTTGCGAAAATTATCAGGTGGAATGAAAAGAAGAGTTTTAATCGCAAAAGCATTATCTCATGAACCAAAAATTTTATTTTTAGATGAACCTACTGCTGGTGTAGATGTTGAATTAAGAAAAGAGATGTGGAAGGTGGTAAAATCATTAAGAGAAATAGGTGTAACTATTATTTTGACAACTCATTATATTGAAGAGGCCGAAGAGATTGCTGATCGAGTCGGAGTTATTAATCAAGGAGAAATTATCATTGTAGAACAAAAGAAAGAACTTATAAAAAAAATGGGTCAAAAAGTTTTATCTGTTGAATTACAAGAAGAAATTCAAGATGTTCCAGACTCATTAAAAAAATATAATTTGATTATTGGAAGTAATAAGATGTCTTTAGCATATACTTATAACTTAGAGGAAAAACAGACTGGGATTACAAATCTTTTACAAGATATAAAAGACTCAGGATTAAGATTGAGAGATTTGAAAACAGAACAAAGTAATTTAGAAAAAATATTTGTAACGCTAGTAAGGGAAAATAATGAAAATTAATTATTATGGATTTAAAGCTATTTATTTTCATGAAATGGATAGATTTAGACGAACATTAGGTCAATCTCTTTTATCACCAGTAATTTCAACATCATTATATTTCATTGTTTTTGGTTCTGTGATCGGTGGTTACGTTCAAAAAATTGATGGTATCAGTTATGGATCTTTTATAGTTCCAGGATTGCTTATGTTGACTTTGTTAACTCAATCAATTAGCAACACTTCTTTTGGAATATTTTTTCCGAAATTTAATGGGACTATTTATGAGATTTTAGCTGCACCCATATCTGCTTATGAAATTGTATTGGCATTTGTTAGTGCTGGAGCTACCAAAACACTTATTGTTGGATTTGTAATTTTTTTGACAGCACAATTTTTTGCTGATGTGCAGGTTCAGTATCCATTACTAATGATTTTTTTATTAATTCTCGTTTCTTTTACATTTGCATTATTTGGTTTTTTAGTTGGTTTAGTTAGCAAGGACTTTGAACAGATGTCAATAATCCCTTCTTTTGTGATAACACCAATGGTATTTTTAGGTGGAAGTCTTTATTCATTAGATATGTTGCCTGAATTTTGGCAAGTGGTTACTTATTTTAATCCTGTTGTTTACTTAATTAGTAGTCTTAGATACTCTTTTTATGGCATATCAGATTTTAATATTTGGATTAGCGTGGGTTTAATGGTGTTATTCTTGTCAGTTTGCGTAATTATTGTCTCTATATTACTTAAAAAGGGTTACAGCATTAAGTCTTAAAAGTTTCATTTAAAAATTTTTTTGAGTTTTTTTAGGTTATCCAAATTGTCAACTGTATACCATTTTTTTGGCATTACATCAGAAACATATAATTGTCTGATTTTAATTAGTTTTTTCCAAAGAACATTAAAGTCATCAGTTGGTTTAATTTTATCGTTAATCTTTTTTGGATTTAATATTTGAATACCAGTGCAGTAAATATCAGATTTTTTTGTTCTTGAGAGTTTTTGAACAATATCTTTTTTTCTAAAAATAAAATCTCCCGCTAATCCCTTAATTGGTTTTGTTGGAATTAACATGCATAAAGGCTGACCTTTTTTATAATAATCTTTCTCAAGTTTTTTAAAATCAATATTAGTGACGTTATCACAAGTTAAGACATAAATTGGTGAGTTAAACGATTTAAATATAGAGTTAAATATCCACCAAGAATTACCTTTTTTATCTGTATTTATTATTGAGGAAACTTTTTCTTCTATTAAATGTTTAGCTAAAATAGGTCCTTTGTAACCAACTGAAATATGAACAAAATTTATATATTTTTTTAGTCTATTAATGCCTCTTGATATTAATGAGGTTTGTTTAAATTTGACTAAACCTTTAGGTATTTTTTTTGTAAGAGGCATTAATCTTGTTCCTCGACCAGCTGCCATTATAAAGGCATGATTTATTTTTCTATAAGTCATTAGATTTCAGTCCAAATTTAATAATTTTTTCAATTTCAGACTGCGCTAATCTCTTTGCATTTTCAGAAGATACTATTTGTTTAAGTGGTTTTTTTAAAAGATTATTAAAATCAATTACATAATACTTTCTATTCTTTATTTTCATCTCTTTAGCATATTTCAATTCATCCTCACCAATTAGATATTCATCTTGTCGATCACCTTTTCTAGATTGAATTATTTTATATTTACCTCCAAATTTTTTTGTCCAGACTTTTAAGAAATCAATCATTTTTGCAGATTTCATTTCGGCTGAAAGAATTTTCCCATTTAATTTATTTTTAAGTTTTAAAGCTTGATCAATTAAATTTACTGCTTCATTAACCGAGAAAAAAAATCGTCTCATGTAAGGACCAGTCGTAAGTATAGTTTTATTTTTTTTATACATCTGTTTCCAAATTGGTAGAACAGATCCAGTGGACCATGTTACATTGCCATATCTCACACAAATAAATTTAGTTTTACTATAAAATTTTATCGACGAAAAAAGCCTTTCCATACATGACTTACTTAAACCATAAATATT
>CACPGB010000031.1 GCA_902633515.1 uncultured Pelagibacteraceae bacterium
TTTCCTTTTTTCCTGTCCCAACTAAATCTTTAAAAGATATTGTTTTATGGTTTAAATGAATTTCTGACAATGTATCCATATTATGTCTATTTTTTCCTGCATCAAGAACATAGGACATCAGCATGGTATCTTCCATTGAAGTCATATTAATTCCGTGTTTGAAAAAAACTATAAAATCAAATTTTATATTTTGACCTATTTTTTTGATACTAGAATCCTCAAGTAAAGGTTTTAACTTTTTTAAAACTAAATCTTTTTCGATACATTTGGTAGATTTATGACCGATGGGAATATAACAAGCTTTTCCAATTTTTGAGCTTAACGAAACACCGACTAGATCTGCCTGATGAGGATCTAATGAATTTGTTTCGGTATCTACTGCAACTTCACCTAACTCTTCGGCTTCAGTTATCCAGTTGTCGATTTGTTCCAAATTTTCAATTAAATAATATTCTTTTTTATTGATTGCTTTTTGATTTTTTTCAATTTTAACCTCGTTTTTGATACTTGTTAAATTTGGTTCTCCATATGCGGAGATAGCTGAACTCAACAATCTATTAAATTCCATCTCTCTTAAAAATTTATAGAGTTTATCTTTATCAATACTTTTTAATTCAAGATCAGTTAGGTTCTTATTTACTGGAGCATCACTTTTTAATGTCACTAGTTTTTTACTTATTAAAGCCTTATCTTTATTCTCAATGAGTGTTTCTCTTCTTTTATTTTGTTTAATTTCATGAGCAGATTTTAAAAGTTTTTCAAGGTCTCCATATTTATTAATTAATTCTGCAGCTGTTTTAACTCCAATTCCAGCAACTCCTGGTACATTATCACTGCTATCACCAGCTAGAGCCTGAACATCAATTACCTTACTTGCGACCACACCGAATTTATTTTTAATATCTTCTTCTGAAATAAACTTATTTTTCATCGGATCATAAATTCGAACGTTTTTTCTAAATAATTGCATTAAATCCTTATCTGAGGACACTATTGTTGCTTTTGCACCTTCTTTTAAAATCATTTCAACATACGTTGCAATTAAGTCATCAGCTTCATAATTTATCAATTCTAATGAAGGTAAATTAAAAGCTAATACTGATTTTCTTATATAATCAAATTGAGGAGCTAAATCATCAGGTGCCTCAGCTCTATTAGCTTTGTAATCACTATAAATTTCGTTTCTGAAAGTTTTTCTAGCAGAGTCAAATATAACTGCAAAATGTGTTGGTTTTTGCAAATTTTGATTTGACTTAGAATCCTCTAGAAGTTTAAAGAGCATACTGCAAAAACCACTCACTGCACCAGTCGGTAATCCATCACTTTTACGCGTTAGTGGTGGTAACGCATAATACGCTCTAAAAATGTAACCTGATCCATCGATTAAATAAAAATGATCTGTTTTTTTTATTTTTCCCATTAGAAATTAATATAGATTATCAACAGAAATAAGAGTATTATTTTTTATGGAACTTATAAAGCAAAATACACAATCCAAAATAATTAAATCAATACTTGTAATTTTTTTAGGTTCTGTGTTACTTGCTGTCTCGGCAAAAATTAAGATTCCTTTCTATCCAGTTCCAATGACAATGCAAACTTTTGTAGTTCTTTTTATTGGAATAAGTTTTGGATATAAAGTAGGTGTTGCGACAATTGGTTTATATTTAATTGAGGGAATTGCAGGTTTGCCCGTGTTTTCAAATTCTCCAGAAAGAGGAATAGGTTTAGCTTATTTTACAGGTCCAACGATGGGTTATCTAATTGGATTTCTTTCAGCTTGTCTTTTAGCTTCTTTTATAAAATTAAAAGATAATTTTTTAATAATTTTCTCAAAACTTATACTTGCAGTATCAACAATATACATTTTTGGTACTTTATGGCTAGGGACGCTAATCGGATGGGATAAACCTATATTCGATTTAGGAGTTAAGCCTTTTCTATTAGCTGAAGTATTTAAGATTGCTTTACTTGCGCTTCTTGCTAAGAAAATTTTTAAGTTTAGAAAACTTATTTAGGTGATCTTTTAGATAAAATTCTTTGAAGTGTTCTTCGGTGCATTTTTAGTCTTCTTGCTGTTTCTGAAACATTTCTGTTACATAATTCAAAGACTCTATGTATATGTTCCCATTTTACTCTATCTGCAGACATTGGATTTTCTGGTGGAGCGGCTTTTTTAGAGGGATCAGCTAAGAGAGCTTTTTCAACATCGTCTGCATCTGCAGGTTTAGCCAAATAATCGATTGCACCCTCTTTTATTGCTGCAACAGCAGTTGGAATATTTCCATACCCTGTTAACATTATTATTCTACTTTCAGGATTAGAGGTTTGTATTTGTTTTACAACTTCTAAACCATTACCATCGCCCAATCTTAAATCAACAACAGCGAATCCTGGTTTTTTTACTTTAACTGTATCAATCCCTTTTTGTACACCCTCCGCTTGAATAACCTCAAAGCCCTTCTTTTCCATTGCTCTTGCTAATCTCTCTCTAAATGGATTGTCATCATCAACAATTAATAAGGATTTATTGTTGAAATCAGCTAGGTTTTGTAAAGGAGCTTCATTTTTCATAATTCAGATATAGGAATTTTTCTTCACAATTCAATAGTTATTATTTGCTTTACATTGGTTAAGTATTCAATTAATTGCTCGATTTATTAAAGTTTTTTTAAAATAAAAAGACTTTTTTTTGTTAAATTTTTTTTAGGGGGCATTAAAAATGCAAAAATTTAAGTCAGTTGAAGAATTGGTTAATCAGCTGAGACCAGATAAACCAGTTTATTGTATAAGAAAGAAATCCATTCTTTCTGCCTCTAAATTTTTTCAAAAAAATTTTCCAGGAAAAATTCTTTATGCTGTAAAAACAAACCCTCATCCTGAGATAATTAAAACTTTATTGAAAAGTGGTATAAATCAATTTGATGTTGCCTCATTAGAGGAAATAAAAGCAGTTAGAAAATTTGATCAAATATCTAAATGCTCCTTCATGCACACAATTAAGAGTAGAGAAGATATAAGCAAGGCATACTTTAAATATGGAGTAAAAACATTCGCTCTCGATACTAAAGATGAATTGATAAAAATTATTGAAAGCACAAGCAATGCAAAAGATTTAGAGCTGTTTGTTAGGGTAGCTGTATCAAATGAACATGCTGAAATTGATTTATCAAAAAAATTTGGTGCTATAAATTCAGAGGCAGCAGGACTTTTAAGATTAATAAAACAACACTCAAAAAAAATCGGGTTAAGTTTTCATGTTGGCTCACAATGTATGCACCCAATTTCATATTCAAAAGGAATTTCTGAAATTGCAGATATTATTAAAAAAACAAAAATTATCCCTGATTGTATAAATATAGGTGGTGGTTTCCCAACTATCTATCCAGACTTGATACCACCTTCATTAATAAATTATTTTGATCAAATTAAGAAAGGGTTAGAAAACTTAAAAATTGAAAGATTACCAGAGATAATTTGTGAGCCAGGTAGAGCTTTGGTTGCTGAAAGTGGTTCAACTATAGTTCGGGTTAACTTAAGAAAAAAACAAAAACTTTATATTAATGATGGAACTTATGGAACACTTTTTGACGCGGGAACACCAAATATTGTATTTCCATCTAAAATGATAAAAGATAATTCAAACAAAATTATTTCAAAAAAATTGACTGCTTTTGATTTTTATGGACCAACATGCGATAGCATGGATTATATGAAGGGTCCTTTCCTTTTACCAAATAACATTAAAGAGAATGATTATATAGAACTTGGTCAATTAGGTTCTTATGGTCTTACCTTTAGAACGCAGTTTAATGGTTTCTACTCTGACAGAATTTATGAAGTTGAAGATAATGCTATAATGAGCCTATATAATAAAGATATCAATAAAGATACTTTAGTTGCTTGATGTCAAAAAATAAAAATTTGGGTCATAATATTAAAAAAGATTTTCTCAAAAATCCAGTTGAACACATAGATATTACATCTTTTGATTCTAGAAAAATTATTTCCTCAATGGAAAAAATGTCCTTTGTATCTAGAGAAACCGCTAATGCAGCAAACATTTATAATGAAATGTTAAAAGATAAAGATTGTACAATTTTTCTAACTTTAGCCGGTTCAACTTCGGCGGCTGGGTGTATGAATATCTATAAAGATTTAGTGAAATACAATATGGTTGATGCAATCGTTGCAACTGGCGCCTCAATAATTGATATGGATTTTTTTGAGGCATTAGGATTTAAACATTATCAGGGCTCTCAATTTCAGGACGATTTTGAACTTAGAAAAAACTATATTGATAGAATATATGATACGTATATTGATGAAGAAGAATTGCAAATTTGCGATAAAAAAATTTGTGAAATAGCTGATAACTTGGAACCTAAAAGCTACACCTCTAGAGAATTTATTCACGAGATGGGAAAATATCTTAAAAAAAACTCAGTAAAGAAAGATTCTTTAATTGAAACAGCTTATGATCATAATGTACCAATATTCTGCCCTGCATTTACAGACTCAAGTGCTGGTTTTGGTTTGGTAATTCATCAAGAAAA
>CACPGB010000032.1 GCA_902633515.1 uncultured Pelagibacteraceae bacterium
GTCAAAATGTAATCTCTACCAAAGGAGCAATACACTATCTTACTAATAACGAAATAATCAAAAACAAAGATTATTTAAATTCATTTATTAAAAAAGATCAAAGAAAAATTTGCTCATTAATTTTAGGTGGTCCAACTAAGTATTATGACTATTCTTTAAAAAACATGGAAAATATTTTTTTTATTTTAAAAGACTTTTTGGTTGAAAATGACTTTCAACTTGTTGTGATTCCGTCCATGAGAACTCCAAAAAATTCAATAGATTTTGCCAAAGAATACTTCGGGGAAAACCATACTATAATAGATAATATTAATAAAAAGGCATATTTATCTGCTTTATCTATATCAGAGAATATAGTTATTACATGTGACTCAAGTTCAATGATATCAGAAGCAGCTCTAACTGGTAAACCAATTTATGTCGCAAATATTTCACCTAGAAAAAATGATAAAAGATTTCAAAAATTTAGAAATTTATTTAGAAGATTAAATATCATAAGAAACTTGGGTGAAGATGAAAAAAATTGGAACTATCAAAAACTAGATGAAACTAATAGAGTGGCAAATATTATTAAACAAAAAATAAATTTATAATGTCTTTTTTAAATTCAATTTTAGATCAATCGAAGAAGCATGAATCTCCGTTTGATCACTATGAGTATTACAATCCTCTCACTGATGATGCTATTGAGGAAATTGTTAATGCGGATATACCCGATGTAAGTAAACATAACCTTAATTATGATGGAACCAGAGCAATTGATGGAGGTGCTGCAGAGTTTAGAAAAGGAGACTCTTCAGGTGGAAAAGCTGTCAAATTTAGATGTTTTATAACCAAAGAAAATGCCTCACAATTTCCTCATTTAGTAAAATTTATTAATGAACTCCAGTCTAAAAAAACCCATGAAGCTATATCCAAAATGATAAATAAAGATTTATCAAACTCATATGTTAGAGTTGAGGTGATTTGCGATAGAGAAGGTTTCTGGTTAAAACCTCATTGTGATATTGAGGAAAAACTTATGTCTGGTTTAATTTTTGTAAACAAAGCAAATGAGTCTGAGAATTTGGGTACAGATTTTTACAATGCAAATTTAGAAAAAGTGAAAACTGTTCCTTATAAACATAACTATGGATATCTCTTTACTAGTGGACCAAATACCTGGCATGGAATGGAAAAGAAAAAGATTGTTAAAGAGAGAAGATGTATTCAAGTAAATTATGTGACTTTTGAAACTGACTGGAAAGTAAATACCTAAATATCCTGAAGAGATGTAACTTTTAATTTTTGAGTTTTAAGAGATTTTATAGCCTCCAAACAGGCTAGAGCAGTTGACATATTGGTACAATAAGGGACTTTGTTTTTCAGTGTTCCCCTTCTAAGAGCTATTGCATCATTTAATCTATGCTCACTATTTCCGCCTCCAGTATTAATTACTAACGCAATCTTCTTTGAGTCTAAAACATCGACAATGTGAGGTGAACCGCTGCTAACTTTATTTATAATTTTACATTTCATACCATGTTTTCTTATATAATCAGCCGTCCCTTTTGTTGCACATAAAGTGAAGTTTAATTTTACTAATTCTTTTGCTAAATCAACCCCTTCATCTTTGTGGGAATTTTTTAGTGAAATAAATGCAAGACCTTTTTTAGGCAAAGAGTTAGCTGAAGCTATTTGACTTTTAGCGAATGCCATTCCAAAGTTTTTATCAAATCCCATTACTTCACCGGTTGATTTCATTTCTGGACCTAGAAGTAAATCACTATTAGGAAATTTATTAAATGGAAATACTGCTTCTTTAACAGCAAACATACCTTTAGATTTATCCTTTAAATTAAATTTAGATAATTTTTCACCAGCCATTACTCTAGAAGCAATTTTAGCAAAAGGTAGACCTTTTGCTTTTGAAACAAACGGTATTGTTCTGCTAGCTCTTGGATTAACTTCGATAACATAAATTTCATCTTTTTTAATAGCAAACTGAACATTCATAAAACCTTTAACCTTTAAAGCCAAAGCTAATTTTTTTGTTTGATTTTCAATTTCTTTTATTAAATAAGGTTTAATTGATATTGGGGGCAAACTACATGCAGAGTCACCAGAGTGAATTCCAGCTTCCTCAATATGCTGCATGATACCAGCAACGTGAACTTGTTTTCCATCAGATATTGCATCCACATCTACCTCCATTGCATGATTAATAAACTTATCTATTAATATTGGATTATCTTCTGCAGCTTTAAATGCTTCCTGAACCATGGCTTTGAGTTGTTTCTTTTCATGAACAATTTCCATTGCTCTTCCACCCAATACATATGAGGGCCTAACCATTAATGGTAACCCAATGTTACCAGCAATTTGAATTGCTTGTTTATAAGTTTTCGCAATACCACTTTTTGCCTGTTTTAGTTTTAATTTGTTAAGAAGATTTCTAAATCTGTCTCTATCTTCTGCTAAATCAATTGAACTAAATTGAGTACCTAAAATTGGAAGTTTATTTTCATATAAAAACTTAGCTAGTTTAATTGGCGTTTGACCACCAAATTGTGCTATTACACCAATTAAACTACCTTTTTCCTTTTCTTTCTTTATTATGTTAAAAACATATTCTTCTTTTAAAGGTTCAAAATATAATCTATCACTGGTATCATAATCAGTTGATACTGTTTCAGGATTGCAATTTACCATGATCGTTTCAAAACCTGCCTTCTTTAAAGAAAAACTTGCCTGACAACAACAATAATCAAATTCAATTCCTTGACCTATTCTATTAGGTCCTCCACCAAGTATTATTATTTTTTTTCTGGCTGTTGGTTCAGCTTCACATTCAGAATTAATTGTGAAATTTCTTTGGTAAGTTGAGTACATATAAGGAGTGAAAGATTTAAATTCAGCTGCGCAGGTGTCAACTTTTTTAAAAACTGGTAAAATTTTTAAGGCAATTCTTTTTTGTCTAACTATATTTTCCGACGTGCCAGTTAGTTCTGATAATTTTTTGTCAGAAAAACCGAGGGATTTTACTCTATTAAATTCATTAAAATCTTTTGGTAACCCATTGGTTTTAATTTTGATTTCATCATCTACTATTTCTTTTACTTGGCTTAAAAACCACGGATCTACTTTAGATAATTTAAATATTTTTTTTAGCTTAATTTTTTTTCTAAATGCCTCTGCAATTAATAGCAATTTATTTGGGATATTAATTTTAAGTTTTTTTTCAATTTGTTTTTTAGTAAAATCAAATATTTCGTCTAATCCTGAATAACCAGTTTCAAGAGAAACCAAAGCTTTTTGTAGGGATTCTTTGAAGTTCCTACCGATAGCCATAGTTTCTCCGACAGACTTCATTGATGTTCCTAAAATTACTGGAGAAGTTACAAATTTTTCAAAAGTAAATCTTGGAATTTTTGTTACCACATAATCAATACTTGGCTCAAATGATGCTGGAGTTACCTTAGTAATTTCATTTTTTAATTCATCTAATGTATAACCAACTGCAAGTTTAGCAGCAACTTTTGCAATAGGAAACCCTGTTGCTTTAGATGCAAGGGCCGATGACCTAGATACTCTTGGATTCATCTCAATTATAACCATCCGACCATCCTTAGGATTAATAGCAAATTGAACATTTGAGCCACCCGTCTCAACTCCAATTTTTCTTAAACAAGCAATGGAGGCATTTCTCATAACTTGGTATTCTTTATCGGTTAAGGTAAGTGCAGGTGCAACTGTAACAGAGTCTCCAGTATGTATTCCCATTGGATCCACATTTTCAATTGAGCAGACAATTATACAATTATCTTTTTTATCTCTTATAACTTCCATTTCAAATTCTTTCCAACCTTCTAGGCATTCTTCCACCAATACTTGGTTTACAGGAGACTCGTGCAACCCAGTCTTGACGATCTTTAGATAATCTTTTTTATTCTTAGCTATTCCACCACCTAAACCGCCCAGCGTAAATGCTGGCCTAATAATTGTTGGTAATTTAATCTTTTTTAAAACTTTGGATGCTTGTCCTATGTTATTTACTATTTCTGATTTAGGTAAATCTAAACCGATATCAATCATATTTTTTCTAAATCTTTTTCTATCTTCTGCATTCCCAATCGCCTTAGAATTTGCCCCAATTAGCTCAATATTAAATTTTTTTAAAATTCCTTTTTTTTCAGCCTCCATTGCTAGATTAAGGGCAATTTGACCACCCATTGTCGGTAGAATTGCATCGGGTTTTTCTTTTTCTAAAATTTTTTCTAAAACTTCTAAAGAAATAGGCTCAATATAAGTTTTGTCAGCTACATCAGGATCAGTCATAATTGTTGCTGGATTTGAATTAATTAAAACAACCTTGTAGCCTTCGTCTTTTAATGCTTT
>CACPGB010000033.1 GCA_902633515.1 uncultured Pelagibacteraceae bacterium
TTATGGAGATGTGCAGGAAAATACATTTTACAAAAAAAGAAAACCAAAAAATCAGCTATCTGGGGTTACTTAACTTATGTGTACATAGTTTTAAGTGTAATACAATCTGCAAGTAGGATGATAACAGGATAAAATATTTGTGAATACAAAAATTGAAAAACAATCGAGTTTTATTTCAGAATTATGTAAATACTACATGGATTTCCTTAAGGAAGGATTTAAATCAACAAGATTTCCTAAAAGATATATTAGATTAGTAAGAGTAGGAAAATCTAAAGAAGTTTAGTTATTTATTAAGACCTTGAATTTACAATTGAAACAAAATCTCTTACCAAATTTGAACAATTTTTTATTTCACACCCTAAAGTGAATGTAGTTGAATATCCTTTGCGTACTTGTAAATACACCATATGCATTCTTTGATTTTTAAATGGTCCATCCAACTCAAAATAATAAATAGCAGGGCTTGATTTTCTTTGAATATTATTTGGGTTTTTTAAACATTGATATGATCTAATCTTTTTATTATAGAGGCTTTCCATCATACTTCTCATTTCAGGGCATAATTCATCAATTGTAAAAGCCATTATTTCTTTAAAATCTTGTTTGACCATTGCAATATTAATATTGTTTGTCTCGGGGTTATACTTTTTGATTGGAAACAAATATTCAATATTCATATCTGTTTTTGCAGTACCTGACATTAATTCATCAAAATATTCTTTATTAATCGTATTTTCATTGTCTTTTTTTAATAATTCATCAATATTTGCATCAAGTTGAGTAAAATTATTTGGTAAATTTATATAAAAACCAAATCTTGTTCTTACCTCTTTACTAAAAACAAATTGGATAGAAACTAATAAAAAAATTATTGATAAAAATATTTTTTTCATAATCTAACTATAATCCACATTGATCTACTATCAAACCAACTGCAGCTCTGTTTTTAGCTTTTCCTGCTTTTATGGCACATTTACACTTTTTACTATACATAACCTGTAAAAAAGCATCCTCACCAGAACAATAATCATAAATTAATCCAGCAGCCGCATTAGTATTTGCTTTAGCTGCAAGATCGATTAAATCTTTTTCAGATAAACTATTGGCATTAGTGGTTGTTAATATTCCAATAGTAACGACAAATAAAAATTTTTTTATCATTTTAATTATCCACTGCTTTCTTTAATGCTGTCATTTTTCCCTCAACCTCTTTTAAGGCCTTATAAATCTTATCTTTTTCTTGTTTGCTAAGATTTACTCCAGACTGACTTTTTGGATCCAAAGCTTTTTCTGTAACATCCGATAAATTTCCAATTCTAGCAACTATTTGCATTAAGCTATGAGACACAGAAAAGTCCTGATTGCTTTCTGTTCTTTTCTTATCAATAGTATGAATAAAAGTACTCAATAAAGGAGTTCCTAACCCTGCTCTATCTAGCAAGACATCTAAATGAATTGCATCTTCAAAATGAATAACATTATCTTTATTATCTGGATCTGAGCACTTTCTAAAATGAGATAAGCTTTTACCAGTAGATGATTTTACTTCCTCCTCTTTAAGATGTTTCAAGCTGTGTGCTAATGCTTGTTCTATAGATCCAAAGTTTCTTAATATCGTCATAAAAGCCTGTATTTGCTCAATGAAAAAATTAAATTCTATTTCATTATATTTAAAACTTCAAATGTTTATAACCAAGTTATGTTGTGTCATTTTTCATATCTTTATTGACACTCTCCTTTCTAGGACCCCAGCGTGTTCCTTTCCGCGCTGGGGTTTTTTTTAACCCAGTGAAAAAATTAAATTTTATTTCATTAAAATAAATAATTTTAATTTTGTAAGTTTAAGTATGAAAAGAATATTATTATTTATCAGCCTGATAATGCTAGCCTCTTGCAGTTATAAACCTGTGGTTGATACGGCTGGAAGATCAGGAACTTTTAATGAAAATAAAGCGCACGAAATTACTGATGATTTACAACACTGCAAAAAACTAGCAAAAAATAACACCTCATTTATTGGCAATATTGTTTACTGGATTGGTAGTCCTGAAGCTGACACTGAATATCAATCCCTTTATAGAAAATGTTTAACCAACAGAGGGCATAGCATTTTAAATTAATTATGGATCAAATTGTTTTTAAAAAAAAATATCTGTTTTATCCAAATATCATTCAAGAAAACTTAGTAATAGACAAAAAAAAAATAAAACTTTGTAATCAAAATAAAATTATATTAATAGAGTTTCCTTATACTTTAGATAATACTGCTAATAATCTTCTAAAACTCCTAGGTTCAAAAGGAGTTCATATTTAATGCTACCACCTGAAAAAGCTAAAGAAATTCTTGTTAAAAATATTCATCATGCACAGAAATATGCAGCTACGAATGGTTTAAAAAAAAAATTTATAAAAGAAATTCAAGATAATTTTTATGGGCACTTTATTGATTGTACTGTTAGAAATATAAGTCAATATGTAAGCCCAATAGCTTTGGAAGAAATTAAGTTATTTGTTCAAAAAGAGCTTAAAAATGGTGATCCGGAAATTTGGCAAGATTATCAAGAAATGTTCCCAGAAGAATTTACTAGATTAACAATATTATTATTAGATATGATGACAGGAGAATTTAAAAAAAAATTAAATTGAACTTATGAAGAAAAAAACAAATCTGATTTTGGTGGGCCGTGTTGGTTACGCTCCAACTACCCCTGCAATGTCAATGCAGTACTCTACTATTGAGCTAACGGCCCAAAAAAATTTTAACTTTCTAAGAAACTTTTTAATTGTTTTGATCTACTTGGATGTTTAAGTTTTCGAAGAGCTTTTGCTTCTATTTGACGAATTCTTTCTCTTGTGACTGAAAATTGCAATCCAACTTCCTCTAAAGTATGATCAGTATTCATTCCAACTCCAAATCTCATTCTCAAAACTCTTTCCTCTCTTGGAGTTAAAGTAGAAAGAATTTTAGTTGTTGCCTCCCCTAAATTGGATTTAATGGCTTGCTCAAGAGGTGCAAGAGCTTTAGTGTCCTCTATAAAATCTCCTAAGCTGCTATCCTCTTCGTCACCAACCGGTTTTTCTAACGAAACAGGCTCCTTGGAAATTTTAAGTACTTTTCTCACTTTGTCCAATGGCATTCTAAGTTTCTTGGCCAATTCTTCTGGTGTGGCTTCTCTTCCAAATTCACTTAATATAAGTCTTTGAGTTCTTACAATTTTATTTATTGTTTCAATCATGTGAACTGGAATTCTTATCGTTCTTGCTTGGTCAGCAATTGATCTTGTAATTGCTTGCCTAATCCACCAAGTAGCATACGTAGAAAACTTATAACCTCTTCTATACTCAAATTTATCAACTGCTTTCATGAGTCCTATATTTCCCTCTTGTATTAAATCTAAAAATTGTAATCCTCTATTTGTGTATTTTTTTGCAATTGAGATTACTAATCTTAAGTTTGCTTCAACCATTTCTTTTTTGGCAATTCTCGACTCTTTTTCACCTTTCTGAACTCTACTAACTAACTTTTTAAAGTCTGTTACTGACATTCCTATTTTTTTACTGAACTCAATTAACCTTTCTCTAATATTCTTAAAATTTTCTTTATTTTTAAGAAAGAATTGTTTCC
>CACPGB010000034.1 GCA_902633515.1 uncultured Pelagibacteraceae bacterium
GGATCATAAATAAAATCATCTATTGTCAGTTCCGTGTCTTCTCCAACAGTCATTACTGTTTCATCTAAAAATAAAATTTGTGCGTTTGATTTAGACTTAACAAAAATAGTATCTCCATAAAATATCTTTGATCCACTAAATAATTTTTCATTTCTTTGATTATTAATTTCACCTACAGCTACCCCTATGACACCAATAAACTCTTTACCGAAGGAATTAATTGTTAAAATTGAATACATAAAGATTATATTAAAAATTTTTTTAATCATTAAAATTTATCCTTTTAGATATTCCAATTTTTTTAAATGATCGTTTAATTTCATAGCTTGAAATATTAGAATTTACATTAGATTCTCTAAAGCTTAAAGTATAATAAATATTATTGTCTTTATTTACTCTAGTTAAGAAAGGTATAATTTGATTTATATCACCTCTTAAAATCAAGCTTGTTACTAAACTAGTATCCTCTCTATCTTTTAAAGATGAAACACTTGTTTTTCTGGCGTCATAAGTATTTGTAAGATGCGTTGCCGAGGCTGTAAATGTTCCAAAAGATAGAATTCTAGAAAATGATAAGTTTAGACCATAAGAGTCGTAACTATCATAATTTTTTACGTGTTGAGTATCACTATAAATTAATTTTGAATTTAACTGAGTTTTGCCTGAAAGATTATAATTTAATCTTAAACTAGCATTATAGACTTCATTATTGTTTAAGTCTCCAGCATCTACAAATAAAGAGTTTGAGTAATATTTACTATCTAAGTAGCTTAGAGCATAATTTAAATTAAATTTATCATTAATTAAATATGTATTATTAATTCCAAAACCACTACTTTGATAGTCCTCCTGCCTTCTATAATTATTTTTATTGTAAAAGATATAAGGTGAAAAATAATGATTTCTTATTGCTTTTAAATAACTTAAAGAAATAGAATTAATATCACTTTCTCCTTTAAGTTTTTTATTATTAGTATTTAAATTAAGACCAAGATTCATAAAAATAGAAGAATTTTCACTAAGGATTTTACCTAAAGTTAACGAACTTCCTCTAACATAGGTTTTATCATATTCTAAAGTAAGTCTGCTGTCGTTAGATGGAAATGGAACTTCGGAATCAGTAGTACCATTACTCTTAGATAGCTTTCCTGACTTTGTTCTACCACTGATATTATCTTCTTCTGTTTGCGAATAATGAATATCTAAATAAGCAATCCAATCATTTTTTTCTTTTTCTTTAATTTGATTATTAGTTAAAAGTTCAGCAATCAATTTTTTTGTTTGATTGTCTGTGTTAGGATCTTCCATCATCGTTTTAACCATAAAATCAACTTTTACGTTGGAGTCCATTTTTAAAAGAATAGAAAGCAAATATAACTTTATATCAGAATTTTTTGGATAAAGTTTGCTAAGCCTCTCTAATGTAGCAATGGTCGACTTAAAGTTACCAGCTCTTTCTTGTTGCTTTGCATAATTTAAATTTAATTCAAGATCTGTCGGGTCATCCAAAATATCTTTAAAAGTAATAGTTGATGGAAACGCTTCAGTTTGTGTAATTAGAAAAAGAAAGATTATGGTGATAAATTTAAAAAAATTTGAAGAATTAAAAAATAGATCTAGAATACTTCTTCCAATTTTCCTGATAGTGTTTTGTATTCTCATACACAGCTTTTTTTTCTTCCCCAGTAACTTCTCTCACAACTTTTCCTGGAGAACCAATCACTAAGGAATTATCTGGTATCTGTTTGTTTTCAGTAATCAGTGCTTTAGCACCTATAATACAGTTTTTACCAATCTTTGCATTATTAAGTATTACCGCACCAATTCCAATCAAACTATTGTCCCCTATGGTACATCCATGGAGCATAACCATGTGTCCTATAGTTACATCTTTGCCAACTTTAATTGGATAACCTGGATCAGTATGCAGAACACTTCCATCTTGAACATTAGATCCCTCACCTATATGAATATTTTCAATATCTCCTCTTAGAGTTGCATTAAACCAAACGCTAGTATTCCTCTCTAAAGTTACATCACCTATTATTGTTGCATTAGGTGCTACCCAATTTTCGCCAGAGTTTTTTGGTTTTTTATCTTTTAAATCGTAAAACATAATTTATATATTATTACATTATGCCAATACAAACTCCAATATGTGATTTCGGCGAAAAGGCACACGACTTTGAGCTTAAATCAACTGATGATCAAATTTTATCTTTGGAAGATATAAAAGGTGAAAACGGAACTCTAATTATGTTTATTTGTAACCACTGCCCATATGTCAAAGCAGTCACAAAAGATATAGTTGAAGATTCAAAAAAATTAAAAAATTTAGGTATTAACTCTGTAGCAATCTGTGCAAATGATGCTGAAAATTATCCTGAAGACTCATTTGAGAATATGATTGAGTTTGCAAAAAAAAATCAATTCGATTTTCCATATTTAGTGGATGAAACACAAGAAATTGCGAGAACTTATCATGCTATATGTACTCCAGATTTTTTTGGGTATAATAAAAACTTAGAACTTCAGTATCGGGGTAGATTAAGAGAATTAAAAAATTTAGTTCCTATAAGAGATGGTGATAGCGATTTATTTACTGCAATGAAACAAGTTGCTGAAACTGGTAAAGGACCAGAAAATCAAACACCAAGTGTAGGCTGTAGTATTAAGTGGAAAAATAGTTAATGTATTTAATTGTTACGAGATCTTTTCCACCAGAGGTAGGTGGCATGCAAAGTTTAATGTGGGGTCTTGCAAAAGAAATGTCCAAAAACTTTATGATCAAAGTTTTTGCAGATCACCACAAAAGTCATAATGAATTTGACAAAAAAGAAAATTTTTCAATTGAAAGAATTGGTGGAATTAAATTCTTAAGAAAGATTAGAAAAGCACATTTGATCAATGAATTTTTAAAAGAAAGTAAAGTTCAAGGTGTTATAGCTGATCATTGGAAAAGTTTGGAGTTGATCAAAACTGATAAAAAAAAATATTGTTTAGTTCATGGAAAAGAGATTAATCACCCTAAAGGAAGCTCCTTAAATAAAAGAGTTAATAAAGTTTTAAATAGTGCAGAAAAAGTAATAGCAAATTCTGAATACACAAAAAATTTATCTATTCAAATTGGTGTAGAACAAGAAAAAGTTGTTGTGATAAATCCAGGAATAAACCCAACACAAGAGTTAAATAAGACATCTTTAAGCAAAGTGGAGAGCTTGCTTAAAACAAAATCACCACGTTTAATTACTGTCTCAAGATTTGATAAAAGAAAAAATCATGAAAAAGTATTAATGGCTCTGAGAAATTTAAAGCAGATATATCCAAATATTGTTTACATTTGTATTGGTTATGGTGATGAAGAGCAAAATTTAAAAAATTTGGTTAATGAACTTGATTTAAGTGGGCAAGTTATGTTTTTTAAAGAAATAACTGATGACCTGAAGAATGCCTTAGTAGCAAAATCGAATATATTCGTGATGCCATCGATAAAATATAAAAGTTCAGTTGAAGGTTTTGGAATTGCTTATATAGAAGCCGCTCAATATGGAGTTCCCTCTTTGGGTGGAGTTGAAGGTGGTGCGGCAGATGCAATTCAA
>CACPGB010000035.1 GCA_902633515.1 uncultured Pelagibacteraceae bacterium
CAAGATGCTGATGTAGTAATGTTTGTATATAGAGAGTCATATTATTTAGAAAACAAAGAACCGAAACCAGCGACTGTAGAACATGCTGAATGGCAAGCAAAGATGAATGAAGTTTCAAATTTAGCAGAATTGATCATTGGTAAACAAAGACATGGTCCAACTGGAAATGTATTTCTAGAGTTTGAGGCAATGTTTACTAAATTTAAAGATACTCAAATTAACTAAATTCCAATATAAAAGGGTTGAGATGATTGCCCAATTTTATCAAAATATAATTCTTAAGAGTCCAAAGTCTGTCTTGATGCTTTTACTTATAGCCTTATTTACTTTTGGCTATAATTCAAAAGATTTTAGATTAGATGCCTCTTCCGAGACATTACTTATAGAAGGAGATCCAGATCTTAAATATCTGAAAGAAATAACTGACAGGTACGGCTCTAAAGAGTTTTTGATATTAACTTATACACCTAATGAGGGGATGATTTCAGATGTTTCTATAAATAATCTTCTTAGTTTAAAATATAAAATACAAAGCTTAGAATGGGTTCATAATGTAATTACTCTTCTTGATATTCCTTTGTTAAACAATTCAGATGAACCTTTGCAAGAGAGACTTGAAAACTTTAAGACTCTTAAAGATGAAGGCATAAATAAGGAAAGAGGTTTCAATGAGATTCTAAGTAGCCCAGTATTTAGAAATTTTGTAATTAGTGAAGATGGAAAAACTTCTGGAATTATAGTCTATATAAAGAATAATAAACCTATAGAAAATACTTCTGACAAAACAAAAAAAGAGATTGAGACTTATAAAGATTTAATAAAAAAACAAAATCATCAAAATATTCTTGAGATGAGAGATGTCATAAAAAGTTATGATGACATTGGAAAAATAAATTTGGGTGGGATCCCAATGATTGCAGATGACATGATGACATTTATAAAAAGTGATATACTTGTTTTTGGACTAGGAGTATTATTATTTATAATTGCTACATTATGGTTTATTTTTAGAAAACTAATTTGGATTGTTGTTCCAATAAGTAGTTGTTTTTTTTCAGTAATAATCATGACAGGTTTGCTAGGATTATTAGGGTGGAAAGTTACTGTTATTTCATCAAATTTTATAGCATTAATGTTAATACTCACAATGGCAATGAATATTCACATGAGCACAAGGTTTTTACAAATTAAAGAAATGTATCCAAACAAAAAAATTTTAGAACTTGTTGCTTTGACAACTAATAAAATGTTTTGGCCAATTTTATACACTGCTTTAACAACTATTATTGCTTTTTTATCTCTAATTTTTAGTGAAATAAAACCAATTATTGATTTTGGATGGATGATGACACTAGGTTTAATTACGTCATTTATTATTACGTTTACACTACTTCCATCTCTAATAAATTTTATGCCACAGGATAAAATATTTTTAAAAAAACAAGAAGATTCGAAAATTACATCTTTTTTTGCTCGAATTTCTCTAAACAATTATAAAATAGTTTTTACATTAACTATTTTAATAATTGCTCTTAGTTTAATAGGTATTAGCAAGCTAGAGGTTGAAAATAGTTTCATAAATTATTTCAGTAAAAAAACTGAAATTTATAAAGGTATGAAATTAATTGATGAAAAATTAGGTGGCACAACCCCTCTTGAGGTAATTTTAAAATTCCCAAAAAAAAATATTAATAAAACCAATGAGGAAGACGATTTTGAAGATTGGGGTGATGAGGAAAATGAAAATGATGACAAATACTGGTTCACAAAGGATAAAATAGATAAAATCTCATCTGTCCATAATTATCTTGATGATTTACCTCAAGTTGGGAAGGTTTTGTCTTTCTCATCAATAATAGATGTAGCAACAATGCTTAATAACAATAAGCCTCTAGGTACATTAGAAATGGGTGTACTCTATTCTAAAATCCCTAATAGTATTAAGACTGAAATAATTGATCCGTATATCTCCATAGAAGACAATGAAGCAAGAATTAATCTAAGGATTATTGACTCTCAAGAAAATTTAAGGAGAAATGATCTCATAAAAAAAATTAATTATGATTTGAAAAATAAATTAGGTTTAAAAGAAAGTGAGTTTAAACTTGGTGGTGTTTTAATTTTATTTAATAACTTACTTCAAAGTCTTTTTAAATCTCAAATACTAACTTTAGGTTTAGTGATGATAGGAATATTTGGGATGTTTGTAATCCTTTTCAAAAATATTAAACTTTCTATTATTGGTGTAGTACCAAATTTTATAGCAGCTTTTTTTATATTAGGAATAATAGGTTTGCTCGGTATTCCATTAGATATGATGACAATCACTATTGCCGCAATTACAATTGGAATAGCTGTTGATAATAGTATTCATTATATTTATAGATTTAAGGAAGAATTTAGTACTTCTAAAGATTATAATAAAACACTTATTTTATGCCATTCCACAGTTGGTAAAGCAATTTTAAATACCTCTATAACAATCGTTTTTGGATTTTCAATATTGGTTTTGTCAAAATTTATACCTACGATCTATTTTGGTGTTTTTACTGGTTTAGCAATGTTATTAGCTATGGTCTCGGTTTTAACTTTGCTTCCTTCTTTAATTTTATTGACTAAACCATTCAATAAATAACTAGATGCAAAATTTTGTTGTAGATTTTTATAAAACTACAAACGTTATAGACATCGCATATTTAGTAATTACAATTTTCACTTTAATTGGATGTTACAAAAGAGGTTTTGTTTTAAGTATTCTGTCAATGGCTAAATGGTTTATAGCATACATAGTTACATTGATAATATTCCCTAGAGCAAAACCTTATTTGAAGGGCATAATTGATAACGAGTATGTTCTAGATATAGTTTTGGGTATTACAATATTTGTAATCGTTATATTTCTAATATTAATGATTAACAGAGGTATTAGAAAAGCTGTCCGATTTACTGGTTTTGGCAGTTTAGATACAATGTTTGGATTCTTTTTTGGATTTATAAAGGCTTATATTATCTCTGTGTGTATCTTCTCAGGCGCACACATTGTCTATAACTACGATAAATGGCCAGTAAATTTAAGTAAATCATTAATCTTTCCATATTTAGAAAAAGGTAGTAATTATTTATTAAAAAAATTTCCTGATGAAAAAACATATCAAAAATCTAAAGAAAAAATTGAAAATATTTGATCCTAAGCTCAAAGAGGAGTGTGGTATATTTGGGATTAGTAATACTAAAGATGCTTCTGCGCTAACAGCCTTAGGACTTCATGCCCTTCAACATAGAGGTCAGGAAGGATGTGGAATTGTCACCTTTAATGGTAAACAATATTTTTCCGAAAAAAGATTTGGTTTAGTAGGCGATAATTTTAATAAAGAAAAAATATTAAAAAAACTTCAAGGGAATTATGCTATTGGACATAATAGATATAGTACTACAGGTGAGAATACTCTTAGGAATATCCAGCCTTTTTTTGCTGATACTAATGCTGG
>CACPGB010000036.1 GCA_902633515.1 uncultured Pelagibacteraceae bacterium
CAAATAGAAAAAAAAGAAGATCTTTATATGGAACCAAAAAAGGTAAATAAATATGTCTAGAAAAAAAACACAACCTAAAAAAAATATTGTTCCCGATCCAAAGTTTAACTCTACAATTATTCCAAAACTAATAAATAACATCATGTACGATGGTAAAAGAGGAGTGGCCTCAAAAATAGTTTATGACGCAATTGAAAAAATCAAAACTAAATCTAAAGATGAACCAATTAATATTTTCAATGAAGCTATTAATAATATTAAACCAACAGTAGAAGTAAGGTCACGAAGAGTAGGTGGTGCAACTTATCAGGTTCCAGTAGAAGTAAAAAATAAAAGAGCACAAGCTTTAGCTATAAGGTGGCTAATTGATTCAGCCAGAAAAAGAAAAGACAAACACATGTCTGATAAAATTTTTAATGAACTTTTTGATGCATATGAAAAAAAAGGCGCAGCAGTTAAAAAAAAAGAGGATGTGCATAAAATGGCGGAGTCCAATAAGGCTTTTGCACATTTTAGGTGGTAAAATATTATGGCCAGAACTCATACATTAGACAAATACAGAAATATTGGAATTATGGCACACATTGATGCTGGTAAAACTACAACCACTGAAAGAATTTTATATTATACCGGGAAAAGTCATAAAATTGGTGAAGTACACGATGGTGCTGCAACTATGGACTGGATGGAACAAGAACAAGAAAGAGGAATTACAATTACTTCGGCTGCAACTACTTGTTTCTGGCAAGACCACAGAATTAATATTATAGATACCCCAGGTCATGTAGACTTTACTATTGAAGTCGAAAGATCATTAAAAGTACTTGATGGTGCTGTTGCGGTATTTGATGGTGTGGCAGGTGTTGAACCTCAATCTGAAACAGTGTGGCGTCAAGCTGATAAATACAAAGTACCGAGAATTTGTTTTGTTAACAAACTAGATAGAACTGGTGCTGATTTTTTTAGATGTGTTGACATGATAAAAGATAGGTTAGGAGCTAAACCTTTGGTTATTCAAGTTCCAATTGGAATAGAATCGTCGCTTACAGGTGTTGTTGATCTTGTTAAAATGAAAGCACAAGTATGGAAAAATGAAGCTCTTGGTGCTGAATGGGAATATAAAGAAATCCCAGAAGATCTGAAGGAAATTTCTCAAAAATATCGAACAGAATTAGTTGAAATGGCTGTAGAGCAAGATGAAAAACTAATGGAGTCCTATCTTAATGGAGAAGAAATTAAAGAGGAAGACTTGATTAAATGTATAAGAAAAGGAACATTAAACTTTGATTTTGTCCCTGTTCTAACTGGTTCTGCATTTAAAAATAAAGGTGTGCAACCTTTACTTGATGCTGTAATTAATTATTTACCAAGCCCGATCGATATTGGATCCATACAGGGTACAAAACCTGGTTCTGAGGAAGAAATAGAGATGAAATTTGAAGATGGATTTGGTTTTTCAGCTTTAGCTTTCAAGGTAGCAAATGATCCTTTCGTTGGATCTCTTACATTTATAAGAATTTATTCAGGAACAATTAAAACAGGTACTGGTATCTATAATTCATCAAAAGAAAAGGAGGAGAGGGTTGGTAGAATGCTTCTAATGCATGCAAATTCAAGAGAGGATATCAAAGAAGCAAATGCAGGTGATATTGTAGCTTTAGCTGGTTTAAAATATACAATCACAGGTCATACCTTATGTGATGAAGAAAAACCAGTTTTATTAGAACCAATGGAATTTCCAGATCCAGTAATTGAAATTGCTGTTGAACCAAAAACAAAAGCTGACCAAGAAAAGATGGGTGAGGCTCTAGGTAGATTGGCTAAAGAAGACCCTTCGTTTAGAGTAACTTCAGATGAAGAGTCTGGACAAACTATAATCAAAGGAATGGGTGAACTTCATTTAGATATTATCGTAGATAGAATGAAAAGAGAATTTAAAGTTGAGGCAAATGTTGGAGCTCCTCAAGTTGCATACAGGGAAACATTAGAAAATGCATCAGAAGTTGAATACACACATAAAAAACAAAGTGGTGGAGCAGGTCAATTTGCTAAAGTTAAGCTTTTGGTAGAACCGCAGGAGCCAGGTGCAGGTAGATCTGTTGAGAGTAAAATCAAAGGTGGTGCCATTCCAAAAGAGTTTATACCTGGTGTTGAAAAAGGAATAGAAACTGTTTCTGATGGTGGAATTTTAGCTGGTTTTCCAATGATTGATTATAAAGTAACTATTTTAGATGGATTGCATCATGATGTAGATTCTAGTGTTCTTGCTTTTGAACTTGCTAGTAGGGCATGTTTTAAAGAAGCATGTACAAAAGGTACTCTTAAATTATTAGAACCAGTAATGAGAGTTGAAGTTGTTACACCTGAAGATTACATGGGTGACGTTATAGGTGATCTTAATAGTAGACGAGGTCAAATTAGTACCCAAGAACAGAGAGGCAATGCAACAGTAATTACTGCAATGGTTCCACTTGCTAATATGTTTGGATATATCAATAATTTAAGATCAATGTCTCAGGGCAGAGCCCAATACTCAATGTTTTTTGATCATTATTCAAAAGTTCCACAAAATGTTCAAGACGAAGTAACAAAAAAGATTGCAGGTTAACAATGGAAAAACAGAACATTAGAATTAAATTAAGAGCTTATGATAATAAAATATTAGATGCCTCAACTGAAGAAATTGTTAATACTGTTAAAAGAACTGGAGCCACAATAAAAGGCCCAATTCCATTACCAACTAGAATTGAAAGATATACAGTTTTAAGATCCCCTCATATTGATAAAAAAAGTAGAGAACAATTCGAGTCAAGAACACATAAAAGATTAATTGATATAATTGAACCAACACCTCAAACAGTTGAGGCTTTAATGAAATTAGATCTAGCTTCCGGTGTTGATGTGGAAATAAAAATATAGTTATGAATGAAATTGCTTTATTAGGAAAAAAAATTGGAATGACCAGGGAATTTTATACATCCGGTCAACTAGTGCCTGTGACAGTTTTAAAAATGGAAAAAGCTAGAGTGATTCAAGTAATAGACAAAGATAAAAGAGGTTACTCCGCTGTTCAGCTTGGATACGGAAAAATTAAAAGTTCAAAGTTAACAAAAGCTATGAAAGGATATTTTTCAAAAAGAAATACTGAAGCTAAAAGAAAACTTAAAGAATATAGAGTTGAAAATGTTGAAAATTATAAAGAGGGCAACGAATTTGGATTAGAGATTTTTAAAGATATAAAATTTGTAGATACTAAATCAAAAACTATTGGAAAAGGTTTTGCAGGTGCAATGAAAAGACACAATTTTGGAGGGTTAAGAGCTACTCATGGTGTTTCGATTTCTCACAGATCTCATGGTTCAACTGGTCAAAGGCAAGATCCGGGGAAAGTATTTAAAGGAAAAAAAATGGCT
>CACPGB010000037.1 GCA_902633515.1 uncultured Pelagibacteraceae bacterium
AAATATTTTTGAAACATAATATGATTGTGTTTTTTAATTAATTTTTGAAAAAATTTTAGATTAAACTTAGTTAATAAATATATATTGTTTCCACTATAACTATTGATAGGTTTAACAATTATTTTTTTATGTTTTTTAAAAAACTTTCTAATTTCATCAATATTTTGTGAAAAAATAGTATCTGGCATAAATTTTTGATATTTTATGGAATAAAGTTTTTCAGATACATTTCTTATTGCTGTTGGATTATTAATAATTTTAATCTTTTTTTTTATTTTATCTAATATAAGAGTTGAACAAATATATTCTAAATTAAATGGTGGATCTTGGCGAATAAGTAAATATTTACAATTAATAAGTTCTAGTTTTTGTTTTTTTAAAATTTTGAAAAATCTTTTTTTTCTATAATTAAATTTGATGAAAAATCCTTTAGCAATTACTTTAAAATTAATAATAGATAAATCTTTTGGATCATAATAGAAAATTTTATAATTTTTCTTTTGTATTTCATGGGCTAAAAAAATACTGGTATCGGTTAAAGGGTTAAGTTTAAAAGGATGATTCCCTTGTATGGCAACAATTTTATTTGTCATATAATTCAGTTAAATCTTCATCTTTAGAAAATTTAATAATCATATGATGTGCATTTGTAGTCTTATTATCAATCACTTTTTGTAAATGATTTAAAAATATGGTCTCATTTTTTCTGCTTTTATTGACTATATCTCTTTTTTCTAATCCCTTTTTAGATAAATCCAATAATACTGAAGACCAATAAAGCAGGTCTTTACCCATAAGTTGGGTATTAAAACCTTTTTTTGGTGCCTCTAAATAAGCATTCATAATTTTGTCTTTATCCCAATTGGAAATTAATTCATAAACTTCATCTAAATTTCCGTATAACATCCCAACATTAAATGCTGGACCTGCACATAGACAATCCCAACCACAAGTATCCATCGACCTTAATTCAATATATTTTTTAAGTCTATTTTCGGTAAAAATTGTACTTAAATGAGTTGATAAATCATTCTCATCGGGAAGACGATTATTTATTTCTCTAATATTTCCTGATATGAAATCACCAAAATTGTATCCTTTACCTGAAAAATAATTTTCTTTTTGTTGTATAAACAAAATAGGAAAATTGATCACGAAATCTGTATATTTTTCAAAATCAAAGTCTTCCAAGAATAATTTAGGCAAACCTCCTCGGGAAGTGTTTTGCCATACTTTTGATCTGTAAGATAAATAATTACTTTTTTTCTTTTCAACTATTGAGGAATTAGCAAATAAAGCAATAGAAATAGGTATTACAGAATTAGCTATTTTAAATTTTTTTTTAAAATCTTCTTCTGAGCTGTAATCTAAATTTAATTGTGTTCCGCAGGTACGATACATCATATCTAGACTTAATTCTCCGTCTAAAGGCATATCTTTTGTCATCAGTTTGTATCTTTTTTTTGGATTATTGGGTATTTCGTTTAATTTTGAAATTGGATCAAAACCAGCGCTAACAATTTTTATCTTAAGTTTTTTTGTGACTTGTTTTAACTCAAATAAGTAATCATAAGACTCCGCACATGCTTCATGAATATTAGTAAGTTTATCACCAGACAATTCAATTTGATTACCTGGCTCAAGAGAAATGTTTTTACCACCCTTATTTAGACCAATAACATTATTGTTTTCTAACACTGGATTCCAGCCAAATTCAAGTAAAGTTGAAAACATCTCCTTTATTTTTGGATAATCAATTCTCTTATTATTTTGACTATCAAATAGAAATTTCTCATGCTCGATACCAATTTTAAATTCTTTTTTATTTTTAATTCCAGACTTGAAATATTCGACTATCTGCTCTTTTTTTGTAATCATTAATATTAATTTTATTTTTAATTCTTCAAAGAAGAATATGGTTTTCTAGAAAAAATTTTTTTTACAATTGGTTTGAAAAATTCTAATGGTAAAGAATCATATTTAGGATCGAAAGAATTTTGATCATATTTTTCACAAAAATCTATTGTATCTTGAAAATATTTATGATCTTTATATTTGTCTCTTCTATTTCTATCACCACCTAAATGATGTGCATAATAATACATTTGAAATTCTCCATGTTTTTCAACTATCCAATGAGTTCTTTCTGATACATATGGTTTTAAAATTGAAGCAGCATATTCAGAGTGATTCATTGGTGCCAATTCATCTCCAATATCATGTAACAAACAAGCTACAACCATTTCTTCACTTTCACCATTTCTATGAGCTCTCGTGGCGCTTTGAAGTGAATGTTCCAGTCTAGATACTTGATAACCTTCTAAAGTTTCATTTAGTCCAGACATAAATCTTAATATTCTATCAGCAGTTCTTCTCGCAAAATTTTTTTCATGTTTGTCTAAAAAAATATAATCTCCTTTAGTACCATTTTTCATTTCAGTAAAACTTACTTTTTTCATTTAATTATTTGATGCAGTATTCAATAATGACAATTGAGTAATTTTACTATCACCAAGTTCGTCGATAGGTTTAACAGGATATTCTCCAGTAAAATAATGATCAGTTAATTGAGGATAAGTTTCATTTCTTTTATCAAAACCAATTGCACAATACATTCCATTTACAGATAAAAATTTTAATGATTTTGCACCTATGTACTCACAGATTTCCGAATTACTTTTATTAGCGGCAAGCAATTCTTTTTTAGTTGGAGTGTCAACTCCATAAAAATCAGGAAATTTTATTTCTGGACAGGCAATTCTAACATGAACCTCTTTTGCACCAGCATCATATAACATTTTAACTATTTTATGAGATGTTGTACCTCTTACTAATGAGTCATCTACTAAAATTATTTTTTTGCCTTGAATAGTTGATTGATTAGCGTTTAGTTTCAATTTAACACCTAAACTTCTAATCTTTTGACTTGGTTCAATGAAAGTTCTTCCTACATAATGATTTCTGACCAAACCAAGCTCAAATTTTGCGTTCAAGGATTGTGCAAAACCTAAAGCTGCTGCATTTCCAGAGTCTGGCACTGGCACAACAATATCAGCATCCACATCATTTTCTTTTGCAAGTTCTGAACCAAGATTTTTTCTATGTTCATATGCAGTTTTTCCATCAAGCATGCTATCTGGTCTTGCAAAATAAATATATTCAAACACACAGGGTCTAACCTTTCTTTGTGGAAATGGTTTAATACTTTTTAATTCATTATTTTCAATTAAGACAATCTCACCATTTTCAACTTCTCGAATAAATTTTGCACCAATTATATCAAGAGCACACGTTTCGGACGATAGGACATAACTATTATTTAATTTTCCAATAACTAAAGGTCTGATTCCGAAAGGATCTCTAACACCCACCAACGAAGTTTGAGTTAACA
>CACPGB010000038.1 GCA_902633515.1 uncultured Pelagibacteraceae bacterium
ATAATGAAGATTTAAGAAAAAATCGTTTGGAACTTATAAATATGTTATGTAAAACCTTTCAAAATTTTATGAATTTTCAATTATTAAAGGGAAATAATGAATAAGTTGATTTTAAATTTTAAATCTAAAGACTCTAAAAAAATTAAAAATCCCAAAAATTTTTTAGGTGGCAAAGGTGCTAATTTGTCAGAAATGGGCAGAATGGGTCTTCCAGTTCCACCAGGATTCACAATTTCAACAACCGTCTGTGATCTTTTTTATCAAAATAAAAAGAAATTAAGTTCTTCATTGATAAATAAAATTAAAACAGAATTAAAAATTGTTGAGAAAGATGTAAGAAAAAAATTTGGAGATCTAAAAAATCCACTTTTATTATCTGTAAGATCTGGTGCGAGAGTATCTATGCCTGGTATGATGGATACAATACTTAACCTTGGTTTGAATGATAAAACTGTCAAAGCGCTTGCAAACAAAACCTCTAATGGAAGATTTGCCAAAGATAGCTACAGAAGATTTATTCAAATGTATGGAAATGTTGTTCTTGGGGTGGAAAGTTATCATTTTGAGGAACTTTTAGAAAATTATAAATTAACTAAAGGAGTACTATTGGACACAGATCTTGATGAAGATGACTGGGATGGTTTAATAAAAGATTTTAAGAATGTTGTTAAAGAAAAAACAAAAAAAGAATTTCCTCAAAATGTATTCAAACAATTATTTGGAGCGATAAGCGCAGTATTTTTGTCATGGGAAAGTAATAGAGCTAAAATTTATAGAAAGTTGAACCAAATACCATCTGAGTGGGGAACAGCTGTTAATGTTCAATCCATGGTCTTTGGAAATATGGGGAATGATTGTGCGACCGGAGTTGTTTTTACAAGAAATCCTTCAGATGGATCAAATGATATTTATGGAGAGTATTTAATTAATGCTCAAGGTGAGGATGTTGTAGCAGGAACGAGGACACCACAATATATTACAAAAAAAGCTAAAAGAGAGGCAAAAGTTAAGTCACCATCAATGGAAGAGATTATGCCAAAAGTTTACTCAAAGCTTCATAAAATTTTAAAAAATCTAGAGGTGCATTACAAAGATATGCAAGATGTGGAATTTACAGTTGAGAACAAAAAATTATGGATCCTACAAACTAGGTCAGGTAAAAGGACCGCAAAATCAGCAGTTAAGATTGCTGTAGACATGGTTAAAGAAAGATTAATTTCTAAAAAAGAAGCTATTCTAAGAATTGATCCTAATTCCTTAGACACCTTGTTACACCCTACTTTAGATGAAAAAAGTTATTTAAAAATAATTGCTAATGGTTTGCCTGCCTCACCAGGAGCTGCTAGTGGAAAAGTAGTTTTCACGTCTGAAGAGGCTGAGAGACTTAATAATATGATGCAAGATGTAATATTAGTTAGAGTAGAAACTTCTCCAGAGGATATTCAGGGTATGCACGCTGCTAAAGGGATATTGACAGCCAGGGGAGGAATGACAAGTCATGCAGCTGTTGTTGCAAGAGGAATGGGAAGACCATGTGTTTCAGGCTCGAGTGAAATCGATATTGATTATGAGAAAAAAATTTTCAAAACGGACACAATAGAAATTAAAGAAGGAGATATAATCACAATCGATGGGTCTTCTGGAAAAATTATTCTAGGAAATGTTCCAACAGTAAAACCTGAAATTTCAGGTGACTTTTCAAAATTGATGAGTTGGGCTGATAATGTTAGAAAACTTAAAGTTCGAACAAATGCAGAAACTCCGATAGATACAAAAGTTGCAAGAGATTTTGGAGCAGAAGGAATTGGCTTATGTAGAACGGAGCATATGTTTTTTGATGAAGAAAGAATTATTTCTGTGCGAGAGATGATACTTTCTAAAACTAAAGAAGATAGATTAAATGCACTCAATAAACTTTTACCATATCAAAAAAAAGATTTTTTAGATATATTTAAGATTATGCATGGGTTACCGGTTACAGTTCGTTTACTTGATCCCCCATTACATGAGTTTCTGCCAAAATCTGAAAAAGAAATTTCAGAAGTTGCAGAAGTGGTTGGTTTAAGTATTAAAGAAGTAAAATCTAGAATTGATGAACTTCATGAGCAAAATCCAATGCTTGGACACAGAGGTTGTAGATTAGGTATTTCATTCCCTGAAATTTATGAAATGCAATGCGAGGCAATTTTTAAAGCTTTGTTAGAACTTAAAAAGAATAAACAAAAATTCGCATTCCCTGAAATAATGATTCCACTTGTGTCGACTGAAGCAGAAATTAAAATAATGAAAGACCTCGTAATTAACACTGCAAGAAAAGTACAAAAAGAAAATAAAGAAAAAATAGAATTTTTGGTTGGAACAATGATTGAGCTACCAAGAGCAGCAATTAAAGCGAGAGATATTGCAAAGCATGCTGAGTTTTTTAGCTTCGGGACAAACGATTTAACACAAACCACTTTTGGTATTAGTAGAGATGATAGTGGAAAATTTCTAAATGACTATATTGAAAACAAAATTTTTTCAATAGATCCATTTATTTCAATTGATGAAGGTGTAGAAGATTTAGTTGAGATAGCTGTTATCAAAGGAAAAAAACAAAACAAAAAAATCAAGTTAGGTATTTGCGGTGAACATGGTGGTGATCCAAAGAGCATTAATTTTTGCTCCAAAATAGGTCTTAATTATGTTTCATGTTCTCCATACAGAGTTCCAATAGCAAGATTAGCTGCAGCGCAAGCTGAAATAAATAAATAAAATTTAGTTAAGTTATAAATGTTACCAACTTTTTTAAAACCTTATCATACAAATTTTTCTAATTTAATTAGACTCGGCAGAAAATCAGACGGAGGGTATGTTATTGACAAACGTGTTATAAGTAAAACCAGAGCAGTTATTGCTTGTGGGCTTGAAGCTGAATGGAGCTTTGAAAAACAATTCCAAGAACATAATAAAAATTGTAAAATTTTAGCTTTTGATCATACAGTTAACAATAAATTTTGGACTGATAGATTTTTAAAAGATTTTATTTCTCTGTTGTTATTAAGAAAAATCAAACCTTATCAGATATTAGATGTTTTTAAATTTGTGCAATACTTATTTTTCTTTAAGGATAAAAATAAACATTTTTTAAAAAGAATT
>CACPGB010000039.1 GCA_902633515.1 uncultured Pelagibacteraceae bacterium
ACTTATTTTAAATTATGAGCAGAAAAATCCCTTAGCTTTGTATCCAACTTCCAGTTATAGAAATTCAAATGGACATGTTGTTAGCTCGAATGATTATCAACAAATAGAAGCAACAATGAACTTAAATACATTTACTTCAATTAAAGTGGAAGAGGATACCTTAAATGTCGACAATACCCTCTTAAAAGATAATTATAAATCGTTTGGAAGATGTGTTTGTTTAATAGATCAAAATATTGAGGATAACTATGGATTAAAAATTGAAAATTATTTTAACCATCATTCTATTATATTAGAGAAATTGGTTTATAGAGCTATGGAGTTGATAAACATATAAAAAATGTGGAAAAAATAGTTGAGGATTTTAGAAAATTAGGTGTAAACAGAAATGAACCTATTTTGATAATTGGGGGAGGAGTTATAGGAGATATAGGAGCTTTTGCTGCATCTATTTATCATAGAAGCACTCCTTATATAATGTTATCAACATCAGTTGTGAGCGCAATAGATAGTGGACCAAGTCCAAGATCGTGTTGTGATGCTGGGGGTTTTAAAAATCTTTTGGGCTCTTTTCATGCGCCAGTGCTGAACATATCTGATCGATCATTCTTTAAAAGTTTAAAAACTTCGTGGGTTAGACACGGGATTGCTGAAATCCATAAAATGGCAGTAATCAGAGACAAAGAATTGTTTATTCTACTAGAGGACACAGGACTTAATTTGATGAAAACTCACTTTGGTACAATAAATTGTAATTCTCAAGATGAAATAGTATCTAAATCAAAAAAAATTATTGGATTGTCTTTGAAAAGCTATGTTGAAAGTGAATATGATAATTTACACGAAGTTCACAGCATCAGAGATCATGCATTTGGTCATGGATTAAGCGCAAACTTTGAACTTAAAGCAGGATTGTTACATGGTCATGCTATAAGTGTTGAAATGACCTTAAGTTCTTTTATGTCTTACAAAAGAGGCTGGTTAAGTGAAAAAGATTTACATAGAATTTTAAAATTATTTAGCGAATACGAATTAAGTTTATGGCATGACATATTATTAGATGAGAAATGCATGAATGAAGGTTTTGATAAAATTCTTCAAAAAAGAGGGGGCAACCTAGCTATTCCAGTTCCAATTGCTATCGGAAAATGCAAATATATTAATGATTTAACAAAACCTGAATTAAAAGAAATCATACAAGAATATAAACAAGTAGTTTCAAAATACCCTAGAAAAGGATTGGGTGTCGAACCTCTTTGTTCAGACGCAGGCCTTGAAGATCCAGTCACTGTTTTTAAAGCAGATGAAAATATAGAAAAAGAAGCAAAATTAAATTAATAAAATGTACCAATTTGTGATTCCGATTCACCATGTGAATTGGAGTACAAGATCAGTTCTCGAGGGAATTTCTCAAAAATATAAACCTAAACAAATTTATGTCGTAACATCGGATCATGAGATAAAAATTTTTAAAGATAAATCTAATTCTTGGGATATTGAAAATTTAACATTGCTGGATGAGGATAATTTTTTTTTAAATAAATATGGTTTAACAAAAAAAGATATCGTTTGTCAAATTACTCAAAATAAACCCAATTACTCCCCCGGATGGTTGTATCAACAGATTATTAAATTAGGAGCTAGTGATGTTATAGACGAATTAGAAGATGTTTTTTTAATATGGGATGCAGATTTGTTACCAGTGAAATCATGGCCTATACTTAATGAAAAAAAGGAAAAGTTTGCTTTATTACAGGATAAATCACATGGAAACCAGGATGTTTTAAATTCATGGAAAAATTTAATTACCAATGTATTGGAAATAAATCCTGTCGAAGATATTAGGGGAACATTTACTTCACATCATATGGTTTTTAAAAAAAAATATTTAAAAAGTCTTAAGTTAAAATTTAAAGATCACTTCAAATCAGATCAAAATTGGATTGAATTAATAATAAAAGCAGCAAATATATATGGTTCTTTTGGTGAATATTGGACTTATGCCAGTTGGGTAAATCATATAAATAAAGATGATCTAAATTATTATCCTTATGAAAAGTATGGTTTAACCACAGAAAGATTTTATGATGATGGCAATGGTTTGTTTTCAAGAAAATACAAGAAATTTAGTAATTTTGACGAACAAGAGGATTTTTATCCATCTTATTCGTCTATAATAAATTTTATAAATAAAAATTATCAACTTCCTCCGTCCTCCTTATCATTTGAAACGAATATTAGACACACAAAGAAAAAAGATGAGAATATCCACCTCGAGGAAAAAAGATCTATTTGGAGAGAAAAAAGCTTATGATAGATATTAAAAGATATAATAAAACTTAATTATAGGAAAAAAAAATGAAAATATTAAAAGAATTAGATGATGTAAAATTAGTTATTGTTGATTTAGAGGTAAAGTTAAGAGACAAAATTAGAAGTGCTCCTACTTTATGTGCAAAGTATAAAGGGAAAATTATACCACTTAATACTGCTCATGATGGAAGACCAATATTAATTAAAGAAGAAAATTCAATAGAAAACTAAATTATGATCGAGCAAGTTAGTATTTATTTAACAGCAATGATTTTGGGGATAATGTTATTTTTCTCCTTTGTGATTGCTCCAGTAGTATTTACGACTTTAGATGAAGATAATGCCAGAAAGTTTATAAGACGAATATTTCCTTTTTATTATAATGTTAATTTAGCGATTAGTTTTGTTGTCTTATTAACATTTTTATTTTTAAGTAAATTAGGTGTTGATTTTTATTTAATCTTATTAATCACAATTTTATTCGCTACATCAAACTATTTATTAATGCCATTAATTAATAAATATAGAGATGAAAAACAGGATAAAAAATTTAAATATTCACACTTTATCTCAGTAGTAATTAATTTTGTTCAAA
>CACPGB010000040.1 GCA_902633515.1 uncultured Pelagibacteraceae bacterium
ACCAGAATATTTTGCATTAGCTATATTTGGCTTATCAATGCTTGCCTCAATAAGCTCTAAATCACCAGTCAAAAATTTAATTGGTGGTTTGATAGGATTATTTGTTGCAACTATTGGTGTTCATTTAACCACAGGAATTTCAAGATTTACCTTTGGAGTTGATGAGTTGTTTGAAGGAATAAGTTTCGTTCCGGTTTTAATTGGATTATTTGCCATGTCAGAAATACTAGTGCAAGCATCTAAAAGTGAGCTGTTATTGGAGAGAATAAAATTTTCGGCGATTAAGTTACCTTCGATTAGTGAATTTAAAAGTTGCGGGAAATCAATTCTAAGATCATCAGGTATTGGAACTTTTATTGGTATTTTACCAGCCGAAGGTGGAACAGTTAGTGCAATGATCGGTTATAATGAAGCTAGGAGATGGTCCAAGAATAAAGAAAATTTTGGAAAAGGGGAAATTGAAGGAGTTGCAGCTCCTGAGTCTGCAAACAATGCTGCAACAGGCGGAGCAATGATACCAACATTGGCTCTTGGAATTCCTGGATCTGCAACAACTGCTGTAATACTTGGTGGATTCCAAATTCATGGATTAAGAGCAGGACCATATCTATTTGAGCAACAACCGGACCTTTTATACACAATTTTTTATGGGATGCTTTTAGCTAATTTTATTTTTTTAGTTTTTGGACTTATGGGTGCAAAAATTTTTTCTAGAATTTCTCTAATACCCAGAGGTTATTTGTGGCCATCTGTTTTCGTTTTTTGTTTAGTAGGATCATATGGCTTATCCCAATCAATGGTTGATGTTTACATTATGTTAATTTCAGGTGTAATGGGTTTCTTTTTAAGACGCTATGGTTTTTCTCCTGCGCCAATTATAATGGGTATAGTTTTGGGAGAATTAGTTGAAAATTCTTTAGCCCAATCTATAATAATTTTTGACCAAAATATTTTTATGTTTTTTCACAAGACCGATATGTTTATTATTTTTTGGATTAACTTTTTTTAAGTTTATTTTATAGACCGATAAAAAATTTGATAATGAAAGGAAAAAAAGATGAGTAAAGCGTTTACCCCTAATATAAAATCAAAAAAAGGAAAAGATTTAACCAAATATGTCACTAAATTTATATATAGAAATAAATATAAAAATATTCCTCAAAACGTTATTGAATTAGCAAAAAAACATATTTTAGATGGATTTGGATTAGCATTATCCGGCTCTGTTGCGAGGACTGGTGAGTATCTATTTAAACATATAAAGAAAAATTCAGCCAAAGGAAAAGCAACTGTCATTGGCTCTACTATGAAATTACCAAGTCAATTTGCTGCTTTGGCAAATGGTGTGGGTATTCACTCTGATGATTATGATGATACTCAATTAGCTGTAGCAAAAGATAGGGTATATGGTTTGTTAACTCACCCCACAGCTCCGTGCTTACCAAGCGCATTTGCAGAAGGTGAAATTCATAAGATAAATGGTAAAGATTTTCTTAATGCTTATTTAATTGGTGTCGATGTTGAATGTAAAATCTCAGAAGCAATGTCTCCAAGACACTATCAACATGGTTTTCATTCTACAGCAACATGTGGAACATTTGCATCTGCAGCAGCAGCTTCAAAAATTAGAAAATATAGTTTTGATAAAACTTTAAGATCCATTGGAATCGCAGCCTCTTTAAGTGCTGGATTGAGAGAAAATTTTGGAACTATGACCAAACCATTGCACGCTGGGAGAGCGGCTGAGAGTGGTGTAATTGCTTGTGATTTATCTGATTACGGATGGTCATCAACGGATAAAATTTTAGAATCTCCAAGAGGTTTTTTCCAAGCCCACGGAGGTGGTTATGATATTAACGCCATTAAAGGAAAACTTGGTAGACCATGGACCTTCTCGAAACCAGGTATATCAATTAAACCTCATCCTTGTGGGTCTTTAACCCATCCAGGTATGACAAAGATGTTAGAGTTGATTAAAAAACATAACATAATTTCAGATCAAGTTTTAAAAGTTGATGTAGGAACAAATCATAATATGCAAAATGCTCTTATTCACCATAGACCAACGAACGAATTTCAAGCAAAATTTAGTATGGAATATTCAATGGCAATTCTATTAATTGAGAGAAGAGCGTATATTCCAGAATATCAAGATAGAAGAATAAATAAATCTGATGTGCAAAAAATGTTGAGAAAAGTAAATTTTTATAAAAATAAAACTGCTGAGGCCGCAGGCTATGATAAAATGACAACTTTAATCGATATCTATTTGAAAAATGGAAAAAAAATTTCTGGTCGTGGAGATTTTGGGAAAGGAAGTCCTGCTATACCAATGTCTTATGATGAAGTTGCAGATAAATTTTTGGGTTGTGCAGAATTTGCAAAATGGCCAATTTTCAAATCAAAAAAAATAATTGAATTAGTTAAAAACCTAGAAAAAATTAAAGATATTAGAATTCTTGGAAGATTATTAAGTAAATAATTAATATTCAATTCAAAGTTGTGTCTTAAAATTTAAGGTTGCATTCAAATTCATACTATAATTATAATTATTATTTAAATTAACTGAGGAAAATAAATAATGATAAATATAAAAAAAATTGTTTCAGTATTATTTTCAGCAATTCTTTTAATCTCTGCAACAGCTACTAATTCAATCGCTATTGACAAAATCCATTTTGTAATTGGCGGTGGTGCTGGGGGTGGTTGGGATGGAACTGCTAGAGGTACTGGAGAAGCATTAACAAAAGCTGGTTTCTTAAAAAGTGCATCATTTGAAAATA
>CACPGB010000041.1 GCA_902633515.1 uncultured Pelagibacteraceae bacterium
AACTTTTATTCTAGGTTTTGGATTGATAACTTGCTCAATGTTGCTCATAAAAGAAAAGTTGTAAAAGCAGGAATTGTTAATGCAGGAAAACCTTTACCTATGCACTCAGTGCAAGATGCCGTTAAAGAAAATCTAATTGAGCCAATTTTTATTGGTGATGAAAAAGAAATAAATAAGTGCGCAAAGGATCTGAAATGGGATATCTCAAATTATGAGATAATTCATGAGCCTGTTGAAAATAATACAGCCACCATTGCTGCAAAACTCGCAAGCGAACAAAAGATAAGAATTATTGTTAAAGGCCATATTCATACAGACGTTTTAATGAAAGAAGTTTTAAAAAGAGAGTATAATTTACTAGGAAAAACAAGATTGAGTCATATTTGGCATATGACTTTAGAAAAAGAGGATAAGCCTTTAATAATTACAGATGGAGTATTAAATGTTTTACCTAATGTAAAAACAAAATTACATATTCTCAAAAATGTTGTTAATTTTTCAAACAGAATTGGTATTGAAAAACCTAAAGTAGCAATTCTATCTGCTACTGAGGAAGTTTTAGATAGTGTGCCAAGTTCTAAAGAAGCCGAAGAATTAACTAACTTAGCCAAAAAAGAAAATTTAAATGCTGATGTTTTTGGTCCTCTTGCATTTGATAATAGTATCTCAAAAAAATCTGCCAATATCAAAGGAATACAAAATAGTGTAGCAGGTATGGCTGATGTATTGCTGGTCCCAAGCGTTGAGACTGGGAATGGATTAGTAAAAATGCTTATATATTTTTGTGGAGCATGTGCAGCAGGTGTTGTTGTTGGAGGTAAAGTTCCAGTAGTAATAACAAGTCGTTCTGATGAAGCTCCTGCAAGATTAGCATCAATAGCAGCAGCAGTTGTTGCTTTAGATTAAATGTTTAATTGCAATAAAATTGAAATTGTCTTAAATAATTTAACGATAATAAAACAAATAATATGGCAATCACGTATTTAAAAAAATCTCCCAAAACATCGTCAACAGACGACAATAAGACAACAGGAATTGTTCAAGATTTATTAAAAGATATTGAAAGCACAAAAGAACAAGGGTGTATTGATTTAACCAAAAAATTTGACAAATACGATGGGGATATCGTGGTTTCAAAAGAAAAAATTGACGAAATTAAAAAAACTTTAGATCAAAAAACAAAAGACGATATCCAATTTTCATTTGATCGAGTAAGAAAATTTGCCGAAGCGCAACTCAAAAATTACGGACAAGATTTTGAAGTTGAATTATCTGATGGTTTATACGCGGGTCAAAAATTAATTCCTGTAAATACCGCGGGTTGTTACATACCTGGGGGAAGATATGCTCATATCGCTTCTGCTGTTATGAGTGTTACTACAGCTAAAGTTGCTGGTGTTAAAAATATTATTGCATGTAGTCCACCAAAAGAAGGTGTGGGTGCCCACCCTACTATTGTCTACACTGCTGATCTCTGTGGTGCAGATGTAATTTTAAACTTAGGTGGTGTGCCTGCGATTGCTGCGATGACTAATGGATTATTTAAAAATCCTCCAGCAGACATAATTGTTGGTCCAGGAAATCAGTTTGTTGCTGAGGCAAAAAGAATTTTATATGGCAAAGTGGGAATAGATTTATTTGCAGGTCCAACTGAAATTGGAATAATTGCTGATGCAAAAGCAGATCCAGAAATAGTTGCTGTTGATTTGGTAGGTCAAGCGGAACATGGTTATAATTCCCCATGTTGGCTGTATACAACAAGTAAAGAATTAGCAGAAAAAGTGATGAAGAGAGTTCCTGAATTAATCGCAGAATTACCTGAAGTTCCAAGAATTAGCGCAGAGGCAGCTTGGAGAGATTATGGTGAGGTCATTCTTTGTGACACCGATGAAGAAATTGTAAAAATTAGTGATGAATACGCTCCAGAGCATTTAGAAGTTCAAACAGAAAATTTAAAGTGGTTTCATGAACGATTAACAAACTATGGATCATTATTTGTCGGTGAGGAAACTACCGTTGCCTACGGAGATAAATGTTCAGGTACAAATCATATTTTACCAACTAAAGGAGCTGGTAGATATACTGGTGGTTTATTTGTTGGTAAATTTATTAAAACTTTGAGTTTTCAAAGAATGACAAAAGAATCTACTGAACTAGTTGGTGCTGCTGCAGCAAGAATATCTAGATATGAAGGAATGGAAGCTCACGCCAGAACTGGAGATGTTAGATTAAAAAAATACGGCTATTCAAATTAAAATAAATAACCAAATCTTAATCTAAGAGATCTTTTATGAACTTCCTCAACATAAAGAGATTCGGTGTAAAATATATCAAAAGTAGTTTCATCTAGATTTAAACCTAAGAAGAAATTCTCATTAAAATAATAATCAATTCCCAACCCTCTGGTATAGTAATTATTAATTTTACTTGGGTCATTATGATAAGCAGTCCAAATTGTGTCTATGTCACCACCACCTAAATAGATAAAAAAATCAAAATCATCAAAATTGTATCCTATCTTTAATTTTGCTTCCTTCATTTTCTCATAAGTTACACTTCCATTAAGTCCTGCAATAGATTGGTCTTTACCGATATTTTCTTGAAAATTTGTTTCTACACCAATCAAAAAGTTATTTAGATAAAAGTTATAACCTAAAAAATAACCAAGATTTCTTTTTTCAGCATCAGTTTCTGTATAATAAGGAGTGTCAAAA
>CACPGB010000042.1 GCA_902633515.1 uncultured Pelagibacteraceae bacterium
AAAGTTATTGTCTCTGCTCCATGTAAAGATGCCGACAAAACTATTGTATATGGAGTAAATGAGACTGAATTAAAAAAAGAGGATAAGATTATATCTGCTGCTTCTTGTACAACAAATTGCCTTGCTCCTGTAGCTCATGTTTTAAACGAAAATTTTGAAATAGAGCAAGGGTTTATGACCACAATTCATTCCTTTACAAGTGACCAAAGAATATTAGATAATTCTCACAAAGATCCAAGGAGAGCTAGATCAGCTAGCCAGTCTATTGTGCCAACCTCAACAGGTGCATCAAAAGCAATTGGTGAAATTATACCTTCACTAAAAGGTAAATTAGAAGGTGTGTCTATAAGAGTCCCAACGCCCAATGTTTCATTAATTGAACTAGTCTTTTGTACAAAAAAAGACATTAGTATTGATAAGATCAATTTAGCATTTCAAAATTTCAGCAAAAAAAATAAAATTCTTGAAACTACAAAAGAAAAACTTGTATCAATTGACTTTAATCATAATCCTGCCTCTTCAGTAATAGACGAAAGTTTAACAAAAGTGGTGAGTAAAAATATGGGTAAAATTTCTGCCTGGTATGATAACGAATGGGGTTTCTCAAATAGGATGTGTGATATTGTGGAATATCTTCAGAAGAATTCTTAATGAACTGTATTAAAGATCATGAAAATCTTAGTAGTAAGAGAGTTTTATTAAGATTAGACCTAAACGTCCCTTTGAAAAATGGTTATATAGTCGATGAAACAAGAATAATTAAAATTATCCCGGTTCTCGAATTTTTACTTAAAAGAAATTCAAAAATTGTAATAATTTCTCATGTCGGACGTCCTAAAGGTAAGGTAAATAAAGATCTTTCCCTTAAACCAATTTGTAAATACTTGGAAAAAAAGATTAAAACTAGAATTAACTTTATAAGTGAAAACATTTTAAAAATCAAAAGAGATGATTTATTTAAAGAGCCTGAGGGGAAAATTGTCTTTTTTGAAAATATAAGATTTTATGCACAAGAAGAAAAAAATGAGTCAAATTTTTCAAAACACCTAGCTAGTTTTGCAGATTTGTTCATAAATGATGCTTTTTCCTGTTCACACAGAAAGCATGCTTCAATATGCAAAATTACAGAGTTTTTACCATCATTTGCTGGATTGCAATTTGAGACTGAAGTAAAGGCTTTAAAAAAAGTTACAATTGAAATCAAAAAACCAATCACTTGTATTATCGGTGGATCAAAAATTTCAACAAAAATAGATATAATCAAAAATTTAATACCTAAATTTAATAACATAATCTTTGTTGGAGGTATGGCTAACAATATTCTGAGCTTCAAAGGTAATAGAATTGGAAAATCAATTAGTGAAGAAAATTGTGAAAGTATAATAAAAGAAATTTTTGAGATTTCAAAAAATCAACTTTGTGAAATTACTTATCCAGAAGATGTTTTAATAGGTAAAAGCACAGATGGCGATGCTCAAACAAAAGATCTTAATGACATAACTGATGATGATTTAATCTTAGACTTGGGACCAAAAACACTAATAAAGATAAAGAATATTATTGAAAACAGCAAAACTATTCTTTGGAATGGTCCTGCTGGTTATTTTGAAAATCCAAATTTTGCTAAAGGAAGTTTTGAGATTGCAAAAACAATTATCAAAAAAAATAAAGAAAATTCAATTTATTCTGTAGTTGGTGGGGGAGATACAGTGGCTGTTATTAATCAACTAAATGCGATTAAAGATTTTAATTTTGTTTCAACTGCTGGTGGTGCTTTTTTAGAATATCTTGAAGGAAAAGAGCTTCCTGGTATAAAAGCTTTGAATTAAAATGTCAGAACTAAATAATACAGCATTAAAAATTTTAAAAAACGGTAAAGGAATTTTAGCTGCAGATGAAAGCACTGCAACAATGACTAAAAGATTGGATAATGTAAATATCCCCTCAACCCCAGAAAACAGATTAATGTTTAGAGAAACACTTTTCAATTCATCCTCAATGAAAGATTGTATTGGAGGTGTAATTCTTTATGATGAAACAATAAGACAAACATCATCGAAAAAAAATACAATTCCAGAACTAATTTCAAACATGGGTTCATTTCCAGGAATTAAAGTAGATACAGGTGCAAAAGTTTTAGCTGGTTCGCCGGATGAAAAAATTACCGAGGGTCTTGATAGATTAAGGGAAAGATTAAAAGAATATTATAAATTAGGCGCAAAATTTACTAAATGGAGGGGTGTTTATAACATAACTAAAAATTATCCAAGTAAACTCTCAATACACTCTAATGCACACGCATTAGCAAGATACTCTGCATTAGTTCAAGAATGCAATATGGTTCCAATAGTTGAGCCTGAGGTCTTAATGGATGGTGATCATTCCGCTAAAGAGTGTTTAGAAAAAACTTCTGAAGTTATAAAAAAGTGCTTTGAAGAACTAATAATACACAAAGTAGATTTGAAAGGAATTATACTTAAACCTAATATGATTTTAGCAGGAAATAGATCTAAAGGAAAAATTACTAATGAAGAAGTAGCAAAATTAACTTTAGAATGTTTAAAATCCTCAGTACCTTCAGAAGTTCCAGGTATAGCTTTCCTATCTGGAGGTCAGTCCGAAATA
>CACPGB010000043.1 GCA_902633515.1 uncultured Pelagibacteraceae bacterium
TGTTCCTTGAATTTGTCTAACACCAGATATTACTGCGGCCAATGAATTTGCAACTGCATTACCGGTATCATTATGTGCATGAATCCCTAAATTCTTACCTGGAACAATTTTAGACACCTCTTTAATAATTTGTGAAATCTCATGAGGAAGTGTTCCTCCATTTGTGTCACATAGAACGATCCATCTAGCACCTTGATCATACGCAGCTTTAATACAAGATAATGCATATTTTGGATTTGATTTATAGCCATCAAAAAAATGTTCTGCATCAAACATAAATTCCTTTTTTGCTTTGACAAAGTGTTTGGCACTCTCAGAAATATTATCTAAATTTTCTTCATTTGTTATTCCTAAGGCAACATCAACATGAAAGTCCCAAGATTTTCCCACCAAACAAACTGCAGAAGTATTTGAATTCATGAGTGCTGATAAACCGGTATCATTTTCCGCACTCCTACCTGACTTCTTGGTCATACCAAATGATGTTAGCTTTGAATTTTTGAAATTATGTTTTTTTTGAAAAAATTCTGTATCTGTTGGATTAGCCCCAGGCCAACCGGCCTCAATATAATCAATTCCTAAATTATCTAATGCAGAGGCAATTTTTTCTTTTTCTTCCAAAGAAAAATCAACACCCTGAGTTTGAGCTCCATCTCTAAGAGTTGTATCAAATATATATAATCTTTCTTTACTCATTTAAATTTCCAGAGTGTTTTACCATCTTTGTCCTCTATTAAAACACCTTTGTCTAAAAGTTCGTCTCTAATTTTATCTGCTTCTTCATAATTCTTATTTTCTCTTGCTTTATCTCTCAAACTAAGCATGTTCTTAATTTCAGACGCGCTAATGGATGCCTTATTCTTTTTAAAGTCATTCCATTGAATACTGTTCTCATTCATCAAGCCAATAAACTGGCATGCCGATATGAATAGATCTACTTCTACACCTCTGGTAGCTTTTTCGAATAAATTATGAAGATTTGCAATAAAACCAGGAGTGTTCAAATCTTCATATAATGGTTTCAGAATTTCATCTGGAACTTTAACAGATTTAAAATCAGATGAATAAACTCGGTACCATTTATCTAAAGTATTTTCACAATCTCTCAATAATTTATCATTCCAATCTAATGGTTGCTTATAATGTGCACTCATCAAAGCTAATCTAATTATTTGACCACTAATCTTATTTCTAAAATCTTTTATTTTAAGAATATTGCCTTGAGACTTGGCCATTTTCTCATTAGACATTGTGATAAAAGCATTGTGAACCCAATAATTTGCAAAAACCTTTGTTCCATTTGTACATCTAGATTGTGCTATTTCATTTTCGTGATGTGGAAAAATTAAATCTATACCACCACCATGAATATCAAATTCATTGCCCAAAAATTTTTTAGACATTGCAGAACACTCTAAATGCCAACCAGGTCTACCTTTTCCCCAAGGGGAGTCCCAGTAGGGTTCATCATGACTTGATGGTTTCCATAAAACAAAATCCTCAGAATTTTTTTTATTTTCACTAATTTCTATTCTTGATCCGGCAATCAAATCGTCTAGATTTTTATTCGATAATTTTCCATAATCAGAAAATTTTTTGACCTCAAAATATACGTGTTTTTGATTTTCATAAGCGAAACCTTTCTTGATCAATTCAGTTATCATCTCTATCATTAGATCTATATGATCTGTCGCTTTAGGTTGATGAGTTGGATTTTCACAATTTAAAAATTCACAATCTTTTAAAAAACTTAAAGTTACCCTCTCAGTAAGTTCTTTGGTCAAAATTTTTTGTTCTTGAGAAGATTTTATAATTTTATCGTCAATATCAGTTATATTTCTTACATACGTTACTTTTGAAAAATTATTTTTAAGTAATTTAAATAAGATATCAAAAATAACCAAAGGTCTCGCATTGCCAATATGTGGATCATCATAAACAGTAGGTCCACAAACATACATTCCTATTCTATCTTTATTCTTAGGAATGAATTGTTCTTTTTTGTTTGTTAAATTATTCGTTAAAAAAATATCCATCATAGATGATAAAGAAATATACCTTATTTTGTGATTTGTTAATCTAATTGATTAACCAGGAATCTTGCAAACTGGAATAGGCTCCATTTTATGCAAGTTTTGATTTCTAATTTTTTCGTATTGGTCTCTATGAGGAGACTTTGGGTTACTCATTGCATCTTCTAATTCACTATAATTGAATCCTAATTGACCTTCATCTGTTCTTCCATCATCCCATAAACCATCAGTTGGAGGTGCATCAATAATTTCTTTTAATATTCCAAGCTCTTTTCCTATTTCCCAAACTTCTGTCTTGTTGCAATCCGCTATTGGGGAAATATCAACTCCCCCATCACCATATTTAGTGTAAAAACCAACTCCAAAATCCTCAACTTTATTTCCAGTTCCTACTACAATACCTTTGTTGGCAGCTGCAACTTGATAGAGAGTTGTCATTCGAAGTCTTGCTCTGGAATTAGCGTAACCATGTTCGTTGTCGAACTTATTAAGTGTTGAAGAAAATGTTTCAAACAATTTATCTAAGCTTATGGTATGCGCT
>CACPGB010000044.1 GCA_902633515.1 uncultured Pelagibacteraceae bacterium
GGGGATCCTTTACCTTTTCCCATTCGCACCTCAATAGGCTTTTTTGAAACAGGGATATTTGGAAAAATTCTTGTCCAAACTCTTCCTTGTCTTTTCATATGTCTTGTAAGTGCGACCCTTGCAGCTTCTATTTGTTTACCAGTAACTCTATCGGGGGATAATGCTTTCAATGCATATGCCCCATAATTTATAAAGTTTGCTCTAGAAGCAGTCCCATGAATTCTACCCTTATGAGCTTTTCTCCATTTTGTTCTTACTGGCTGTAACATCTATAGTTTTCCCTCTTTAGGTCTAGCTTTGTTTGTTTCTTGACTGAATTCTTTTGCAAAAACTTCACCTTTATAAATCCAAACTTTTATTCCAATTATCCCATATGTTGTAAGAGCCTCTGCCTCAGCATAATCTATATCAGCTCTTAATGTATGGGATGGTATGCTTCCATCTCTTAACCATTCAGTTCTAGCTATTTCATTTCCACCCAATCTACCGCTAACTGAAACTTTAATTCCTTTAGCACCCAATCTTAAACAGGATTGCATTGCTCTTTTCATCGCTCTTCTATAGGAAATTCTTTTGACTAATTGTTGAGCAATATTTTCAGCAACTAAATAAGCATTTGTCTCGGGTTTTTTTACTTCTTTAATATTTAAAGTGACCTCGTTTGATGTGAATTTAGATAAATTATTCTTAATCTTATCAATATCACTACCTTTTTTTCCAATAACAAATCCAGGTCTAGAAGTATAGATTGTAACATAGCATTTGTTTGATGTTCTCTCAATCATAACTTTTGAGACTCCAGAATTTATTACATTCTTTTTTATATGTTCTCTTATTTTAAAATCTTCTATTAGATAATTACCAAAGTCTTTCTTTTTAGCATACCAAACAGAATCCCAACCTCTATTAACGCCTAATCTAAAACCTACTGGATTAACTTTTTGTCCCATGACTCTCCATTCTTTTTACTTCTGATAAAATTATTGTGACGCTTGAATAAGGTTTTAAAATTGGCGCTGCTCTTCCTTTGGCTCTTGGTCTAAACCTTTTCATAGTAATTTTCTTTCCGCAATAAGCTTCCTTAACTACGAGTTTGTCAATATCGTACTGAAAATTATTTTCTGCGTTTGCAACTGCAGATGAAATAGTTTTTCTAATATCACGAGTAATTCTTTTTTCTGAAAACTGAAGATCTCTAAGAGCTATCTCAACTTTTTTTCCAACTATCCCTTTTAAAATAGGATTGAGTTTTCTTACACTCGACCTAATATTGTTATTAATAGATCTCACTTCTTTTTCCTTTTTTTTCTCTAATTTCTTTTTTTTACTCATAATTATTTTTTAGTTACAGCCTCTGCAGGTTTTGCTTTTTTATCAGCAGGTGTATGACCAAAAAAAGTTCGAGTTGGTGCAAACTCACCTAACTTATGACCAACCATGTCTTCAGATATAGTAATAGGTATAAATTTTTTTCCATTATAAATCAAAAAACTTACTCCTACAAAATCTGGAATTATTGTTGATTTTCTTGACCATGTTTTAATTGGAATTTTTTTTGGATCAGTTTTATATTTATCAACTTTTTTTATTAAACTTTCCTCTACAAAAGGTCCTTTCCAAATTGCTCTAGCCATTATTTTGTATCCTTCCTTTTGTTTCTTCTCTTGACAATATATTTATCTGTCCTCTTATTATCTCTTGTTTTAAGTCCTTTTGCCGATTGGCCTTTTGGAGAAACTGGGTGTCTACCACCAGCTGACTTACCCTCTCCACCTCCATGTGGGTGATCAACTGGATTTTTTACAACACCTCTGGTATGTGGTCTTCTTCCTAACCACCTTGATCTTCCTGCCTTACCAACTTTAATATTTTTTTGATCAGGGTTACTCAAAACGCCGATGGTCGCTAAAGATCTTGAGTCAATTTTTCTAACCTCACCTGATGCTAATTTTATCAAGCTATAATTACCATCTAATCCACTAATTGTTACTGAAGTTCCTGCAGATCTTGCTATCTTACCTCCACCGCCTGGTTGAATTTCAACGTTATGTATATTTATGCCAACTGGTATATCTTGTAATGGCATACAATTGCCAACCTTTATTTCTTTCTTTGAACCATTTTCAATTTGGTCACCCACTTTAATTTTTTGAGGTGCGAGATAATATGCAAAAGAATTATCATTAAATTTTACTAACATAATGTAACAAGATCTGTTTGGATCATATTCAATTCTTTCAACATTAGCAGGGGCATCAAATTTTTTTCTATAAAAATCTACATGCCTGTACATCTTTTTATGTCCACCAGCTCGATTTATTGACGTAATGTGACCATTGTTGTTTCTTCCTTTCATTGCATTTTTAGGTGAGACTAAAGATTTAAATGGTTTACCTTTCCAAAGACCAGTTCTGTCAACAAGAATTGTGCCTCGAGTAGATTTCGTATAAGGTTTAAAAGTTTTTAGTGCCATTTTAAATTCCTGTAGTTAGGTCGATACTTTG
>CACPGB010000045.1 GCA_902633515.1 uncultured Pelagibacteraceae bacterium
TTTAAGTTTTCAAAAGTGATTAAATATGTATAAGAACCCAGATTTATGAATAATACCATCAAGAACATCACCATTATCGCCCATGTTGATCATGGTAAAACAACCCTAATTGATAACTTGATGAAGCAAAGTGGCTCCTTCAGAGAAAACGAGGTTGTTGATGAAAGATTGATGGATTCTGGAGAATTAGAAAAAGAGAGAGGAATTACAATATTAGCTAAACCTGCCTCGATAAATTGGAAAGATTCTAGAATAAATATCATCGATACACCTGGGCACAGAGACTTTGCAGCTGAAGTTGAAAGAGTTCTTAGTATGGCCGATGGAGCTTTATTATTAATAGACTCCGCTGAAGGTGTAATGCCTCAAACAAAGTTTGTATTAGCTAAAGCATTGAAACAAGGTTTAAAACCCATTGTTGTGATAAATAAACTTGATAAAGCTGATCAAAGAGCTGATGAAGTTTTAAATGAAACATTTGACCTATTTGTAAGTTTAGATGCCAACGAAGAACAGCTTGATTTCCCAGTTTTATATGCAAGTGGAAGATCTGGATGGGCTGATCTAGAAATTGATGGTCCAAGAAAAAATCTTAATCCACTTTTAGAAAAAATAATAGAACATGTAAAACCGGCAGATTTAGACAAATCAAAACCTTTCGCGATGCTATCAACTCTTCTTTATGCTGATAGTTTTTTAGGAAGAAGTTTAATAGGGAGAATTTCTCAAGGAACTGCAAAAGCTAATCAGGCAATTAAGGCAATCAACTTAAAAGGAGAAAAAGTTGACGAAGGTCGATTAACTAAAATCTTTAGATACGAGGGAACAAAGAAAGTTCCAATTGAAGTTGGCGAAGCTGGAGACATTGTAGTAGTTGCAGGTTTAGAAAAAGCAAATGTTGCTGATACTATTTGTGATCTTGAGGTTAGTAAGCCAATAGAGGCTACTCCGATTGATCCCCCAACTATGTCAATCAAGATAACTGTAAATACATCACCTTTAGCAGGTACTGAAGGTAAAAAACTTACAAGCACACAAATCAGAGAACGACTAATTCTAGAAGCGCAAAATAATGTTGGAATTACGTTTGAAGAAAATGATGGGAACGATTCTTTTGTAGTCAGTGGTCGAGGTGAGTTAATGCTAGAAATTTTACTTACCCAAATGAGAAGAGAGGGTTTTGAATTAACTGTTAGTCCTCCAAAAGTTTTATATCAAAAAGATGATAATGATAATAAGCTTGAACCAATAGAAGAGATTACTATGGATCTTGATGAAGAATATTCCTCAAAAATAATCGATTCTATGAATAGAAGAAAAGGTAAATTGATAGAGTTAAAAGACACTGGTAAAAATAAAAAGAGACTTATATTTCACGCACCAACAAGGGGTTTGATGGGATACACAAGTAGATTTTTAACCCTTACAAAAGGAAATGGTATCATCAATAGAATATTTCATACATACGGTCCATTTGAAGGTGAAATGGAGGGCAGAAGAAATGGTGCACTTATTTCAATGGAACAGGGAAAAGCAGTTGCCTTTGCAATATTTAACTTACAGGCAAGAGGTGAAATGTTTGTAACTCATAATGATCCTGTTTATCCAGGTATGATTGTTGGATTGTCTCCTAAACCTGGAGATATGATTATAAATGTCATGAAAGGGAAAAAATTAACTAATATGAGAACTCAAGGTACAGATGAAAATGTTATTTTAACACCAGTAAGAAAAATGTCGATTGCTGAACAATTAAGCATGTTAAATTCTGATGAAGCTCTAGAAATTACTCCAGAGTCTTGCAGATTAAGAAAAGCTATTCTTGATCCTCATGAAAGAAAAAGAAGTGAAAAATCAGGTGCAGCTGCCTAGTCAAAAATTTTATCAACTAAAAACAAACCTAGAGCTATACACGGACCAATACCAAAAGCGAATAAAAGAGTTCCGACACCTACCGTTCCACCTAAATACCAACCAATACTTACAACAGAAATTTCTAAAAAAGCTCTAACGGCTGCAACTGGTAAATTAGTTACTTTTTGTAAACCAATCATTAAACCATCTCTTGGTCCTGCTCCTAGATTAGAAACTAAATAAATGCCCCCACCTATTCCAACCATTATTACGGAAATTACTGCTAAGATTAATTGATTCAAATAATTATACGGGGTTGGTACAAACTTTATACAAAGATCAATCATGAGGGCTATTATTAAGGCATTAAATATT
>CACPGB010000046.1 GCA_902633515.1 uncultured Pelagibacteraceae bacterium
CTGCTTTATTCACTCCTTCATCCCAATCTTTTTCAGGAATACCTATTTCAAGAGCGTATGCTTTTAGAACCTTTACAGTTGAAATAGATTTTTCTTTCATACCATATTCAAATTTTTCACCTGATGGCAGAAAGTAATTTGCCATATAAATCCCAACACAATCCCAAGCTTTTGATTTATCGTCGTTACTCATTCCTGCGTGAGCAGAGGTAAAAATTAAAAAGGATAAAATTAATGCAACGTATTTATTCATAATCCCTCTATGTTAAATAAAATTGTTTAGAAAATGTAACTGTTTTGCCTCATGGCTGGTATGCGTTATTATAACCAGTCAGGTATAGGTAGGTTTTTTTCCTTTAAAAATGATTTGTTAAACATCTTTGAGTTGTATTTATCTGACTTATCGCAAAGAATTGTTACGATAGTTTTTCCAGGCCCTAGTTCTTTTCCAAGTCTAATTGCACCAGCAATATTAATCCCACAACTAGTACCTAAACTTAATCCTTCATTCTGTATTAAGTCATAAAGAATAGGAAGAGCTTCTTGGTCATCTATTGTATAGGCATCATCAATTTTTGCATTTTCAAAATTCTTAGTTATTCGACTCGATCCTATGCCTTCAGTAATCGATCCACCTTCAGATTTAAGTTCACCATTTTTTATATAGTTGTAAAGTGCTGAACCTTTTGGATCAGATAGATAAATTTTTACATCTTTATTTTTTTCTTTAAGGGCATTACTTACTCCTGAAATTGTTCCACCAGTCCCTGATGAACACACAAAGCCATCCACTTTTCCATTAGTTTGAGTCCAAATTTCTTCTCCAGTTCCTTCATAATGACCTTTAGCATTTGCAATATTATCAAATTGATTAGCCCAAACAACCCCATTATTATTTGTTGGCCTTAATTCATCTGCTAAGCGTCCAGCAATTTTAACAAAATTATTTTCATCTCTATAAGGTTTCGCTGGAACTAATCTTAATTCAGCACCTAGGTTTCTAATAGTATCTTTTTTTTCTTGAGTTTGATTATCGTTCATTACTATTATTGTTTTGTAACCTAATGAATTACCCAAAAGCCCTAAACCTATACCAGTATTGCCAGCAGTTCCTTCTACTACTACTCCGCCTTTAGAAATTAATTTTTTTTCTTGAGCATCTTTAATTAAAGCTAGAGCCGCTCTATCCTTAACCGATCCACCAGGGTTCATAAATTCTGCCTTCCCATAAATGTAGCATCCCGTAATCTCAGAAGCAGCCTTTAGTTTAATTAATGGGGTATTACCTATTGAATCTATAAAATTATTTCGAATATCAGACATTACTCTTCTTTATCAGTAACAGCATAAGGTTTAAATCCTTTAGTAGCATCACCAACTCTTTTTGCAGGAATTCCAATCATTATAGATTTTTCAGGTACATCTTTTGTAACAACTGCGTTAGCACCAATTAAAGAATTTCTGCCAACAACAACTGGTCCTAAAATTTGAGCTCCAGATCCAACCACAACATTATCTTGTAATGTTGGATGTCTTTTTGTGTTTCTTTGATCATTAGAATTAATACTTGGTGCTACACCACCTAATGTAACGTTATGATAAATAGTAACGTTATCTCCAACTTCAGATGTTTCACCAATTACAACTCCCATACCATGATCAATAAATAAATTTTTTCCGATTTTTGCTTTTGGATGAATTTCAATTCCAGTTAAGAATCTTGAAAATTGAGATATGATTCTTGCAACTAAATCAAATTTAGCTATTGCAAAAAAGTTTGCAATTTTGTGAAAAAAAATAGCTTTTACACCCGGATAAGTAAGAACCAAACTCACCTTTGATTTTGCCGCAGGGTCTCTGTCTATTATAGATTGTAAAAAATCATTCATTATTATTTGTCAGCTTGATTTAAAAATTTAATGCTTATATAGTTATTTTGTTAAGTATTTAAAGGAGAAATTATGTACAAAAACACAAACTGTTTTCATTTAGCAATACCATGCGGTGATTTAGAGACAGCAAAAAAATTTTACAGCGAAACATTAGGCTGCAGACTAGATAATTCAGCTCAAGAGTGGGCTGATGTTGACTTTTGGGGAAATGAATTAACACTTCATGCAAGCGAGCATAAATTAGATAGTGAACGACATGATGTTGACA